>NZ_JBVVQR010000058.1:0-26783 GCF_055811535.1 Mesorhizobium sp. WSM4816
CGTCACATCAAAGGAATGCGCCAACTACTTCACCGAGGCCGGCTATGTCCCAACCTAAAATCATCGCGCTCTAGCGCCCAGTGGTCGCTGTCGTTTCGGCCACGAAGACGTTCGCCTTCCCGGCAACTCGCGCTTGCTGGGAAGGCCGTTCGATTTCGTCTGGCTTGATTTACTTAGCCGGCGAACGTGTAGGCGGTCTTTACCGTAGTGTAGAATTCCGCTGCGTAGCGGCCTTGCTCGCGCGGGCCGTAGCTCGATCCCTTGCGTCCGCCGAAAGGCACGTGGAAGTCAACGCCCGCCGTCGGCAGATTGACCATCACCATGCCGGCCTCCGAGTTGCGCTTGAAATGCGTGGCGTGCTTGAGGCTCGACGTGCAGATGCCCGACGTCAGCCCGAACGGCGTGTCGTTGGCTACCGCCAGCGCCTCGTCATAGTCCTTGACGCGGATGACGTTGGCGACCGGACCAAAAATCTCCTCGCGTGAAATGCGCATGGCGTTGGTGGCTTGCGTGAACAGCGCCGGTTGCAGGTAGAAGCCGCGGGTGTCGCGATCGAGCCGCTCGCCGCCGAAGGCGAGATCGGCGCCTTCCTGGCGGCCGATGGCGATATAGTCTTCGTCCTGTTTCAACTGGCTCTGGTCGACGACGGGTCCGATCTGGGTTTTCGCATCGAGGGCGTCGCCGACGACCAGCTTGGCGAGGCGATCTTTCATCGCATCGACGAAGCGGTCATGGATGCCGCCCGTCACGACCAGGCGGGACGACGCCGTGCAGCGCTGGCCGGTCGAGAAGTATGCGCCATTGATCGCGCAGTCGACGGCGACGGCTAGGTCTGCATCGTCGAGCACGACGAGCGGGTTCTTGCCGCCCATTTCGAGCTGGTACTTGCGTATGTGCTCGACGCTGGCGGCAGCCACGCGCTTGCCGGTGCCGACCGAGCCGGTGAAGGTGATGGCATTGAGGTCAGGGCTGTCGAGCATGGCCTGGCCGACTACCGAACCCTTGCCCATGGCGAGATTGAGCACACCCTTAGGCAGGCCCGCACGGTGCAATATGTCGACAATGGTCCAGGCGCTCTCCGGAACCAGCTCGGCCGGCTTGAAGACGATGGTGTTGCCGTAGGCCAGAGCAGGAGCTATTTTCCACGCCGGGATGGCGATCGGGAAATTCCAGGGTGTGATGATGCCGACGACGCCGACCGCTTCGCGTGTGATCTCGACACCGACGCCGGGCCGCACGCTTGGAACCAGCTCGCCCGACAGGCGCAGCGTCTCACCAGCAAAGAAATCGAAGATCTGGGCGGCCCGCACGGTTTCGCCAATTCCCTCGACCAGCGTCTTGCCCTCCTCGCGCGCCAACGCCCGGCCGATTTCATCTTTCCGCGCGGTGATCTCGTCCGACGCCTTCCTCAGCACCGCATGGCGTGCCAGCAAGCCCGATCGGGACCACGCAGGAAATGCCGCTTTCGCCGCCGCGATGGCCTGCCGCGCCTGCTCGGCGTCGCCCGACGCGTATTCGCCGACCACGTCGTCGAGATTGGAAGGGTTGATGTTGCGGGAGCCGGCATCGCCCACCCACTCGCCATCGATGAGGTTCTTTCGAAACGGGATCATGTCGCTGTCTTCCTTGTCCTTCGATTGCCGTCTATCTGGACCACCAGCCGCCACACCGCAAGGCCGCCAGCCGCAAAGTTCTGCTCCTCGACAGGCATGTGCTAAGCAGGTTTCGGAAAAGTGTTCGATGGTTTTCCGATAAAAACCTCAGACAAACACAACCCGGCAGGCGAAGCCCGGCAAGCCTGCTTGGGTGTCGAGGTGGCAAACCATGATTCTAGTGCGGCGCGACGCGGATCGCGCCAGGAGGAGGCTGCCATGTCCGACAGCGCGTTGCCGCTGGTGATCAGTGCGCCCGAGCCACGCACGCTCGACCTGATTTTCACGCCCGGGGCACTGGCGAGATTCCGCGCCAGATACCGTATCGTCGAAACGTCGCCAGAAGGCGTCGCGGCCCTGGCACACGATGTGCTGGCCGAGGCGCGCTACATCGTCGGCCAGCCGCCGATCGCGCCGGAGACGCTGGAAAGGATGACGGCGCTGCGCTGTGTCTTCAATGTCGAGAGCAACCTCATCAACAACATGCCGTATGAAACGCTGTTTTCGCGCGGCATCCATGTCGTCACCACCGGCATGGTGTTTGCCGAGCCGGTGGCCGAGCTCGGTCTTGCCATGGCGCTCAACCTCGCCCGCGACATCGTCGACGCCGATCTTGCGTTTCGTCAGGGCAAGGAGCTGTGGGGCGGCGAGGGCAACCGGGCGGCGCGGCTTCTCTCCGGCGCGGATGTCGGTATCATCGGCTTCGGCGATCTCGGCCGTGCGCTCAACCGGCTGCTGTCGGGCTTTCGCACGCGGACCAAGGTCTTCGATCCGTGGCTGCCGCCCTCGATCCTGATCGAGAACGGCGTCGAGCCGGCTTCCCTCGACACGGTTTTGTCGAGTAGCGATTTCGTCTTCGTCGTCGCTTCGGTGACCAGCGAAAACCAGGGTTTTCTCGGCACTGAGGCCTTTGCCAGGATGCGCAAAGGAGCCGCCTTCATCCTGCTCAGCCGTGCCGGCGTGGTCGATTTTCCGGCGCTGATGGATGCAGTTCGCAGCGGCCACATCGTCGCCGCCAGCGATGTGTTTCCGCAAGAGCCGCTGGCGCAGGACCATCCTGTCCGCACGCTGCCCGGCTTCCTGCGCTCCGCCCACCGGGCCGGCGCGCTCGACATCGCTTTCAAGCGCATGGGCGACATGGTGCTGGAAGACATGGACCTGATCGACCGCGGCCTGCCGCCAATGCGTTCGAAGCGGGCCGAACGCGAGACCGTTTCGCGCATGCGCTCGAAGCCGGTCGACAAGAACTGAGCCGTCAGGCCCAGCGGCTGCGAGGTTTCTCAGATGGTGAACGACCAGAACAGGCAGGCGAGCGTCGCTGCGGCGAAGACGACAAAGAACAGGCTTCTCAGCAGGATATTGCGGCGCAGCTCGTTCATGAAGAGATGGCAGCCGACGACGGCCGCGACAAACAGGAACCGCCAATTCAGCAGTACCGGCAAGACATTGCTTCGATCGAAAGCCCATCTGGCGGCGAGGCCGCCAATGATGGCCGCGAACAACACGATGACTGTCCAGAAGATCGCATCCGCAGCATGTGTAAGGACGATGCCGGCGACCCTGATCGGCAGGATCATCATCAGCAGCGCGCTGAAGAAGTACACGGCCGCGAGTGGGATAAACGTCCCGGCATCGGCGACGTCGTCCAGGCGTTCTGCGCCAATCGCACCAAAGGGATAGCCATGCCTGGCCACTGCCAGGCTGAGAGCCATCAGCAAAGCCGTCAATATGGCCACCAATGCGAATGAAGTGAGGGCTTTGCTCATAAGGGTCCTGCTCGGAACGAATCGGATAAGGACGTTGGTAGCCCACGGTTTGTAAATTGCTGGTAAGCGTCGCGACGCGCTTTGGAGGCCCTCACTCCGCCGCGTGAAGGCGCCGCGCCTCGATGATGGTCCTGATCTCGGCGCGGCAGGAGCCGCAATTGGTGCCGGCATGCAAGGTGGCGCCGATCGCTTCGACGCTTACGCAGCCTCCGCGCACCGCTTCGGCGATCTGATTGGCGCCGACCCCGAAACAGGAGCAGACGATGGCGCCGCGATCGACGCTGTTGCCGCCCGGCCGCCCCGCCACGATCGCCAGTCGCCCGCGCCGATCCGCATGGTCCGCGCTCAACTGCTCGACCGCCCAGCCGCGAGACACCGCGACCGGCCTGGGCGCAAGATAGAGCGCGCCAGTCAGCCGGCTGCCGGCAAAGCGGGCGAAGCGATAGTGCCCGCCGGCGACATCATGATAGGCGAGCGTCTCGCCTGGCGCGTCCGCCCCGAAAAGCGAGGCCGCGAAACCCGGCCAGTCCCGGTCGGCTTCCAGCGCAAGCTCGAGACGCCAGCCGGCGGCGCAGCGGGCGAGGCTCCAATAGTCGGCGTCGATCGAGGCTGGCCGTTCGGCAAGCACCGCGAAGCCGAACGCGACGGCAGCGAAGCGTTCCACCCGGGCGGCAACATTCTTCGAGGCCGGCTGTCCTGAAATCGGATCGGTGATGGGCGCCACCAGCGCATCGACACGAGCCCGCGCGGAAAACTGGTCCGTCCAATGCATCGGCACGAAGACCGAGCCTGGCCGCTGCCGCACCGTCACCAGCGCACGAAGCAGCACCTCGCCATGCTCGGTTGAGACGCGGACGATGTCGGCATCGCCGATGCCGAAGTGCTGCGCGTCCGCCGGGTGGATTTCGGCGAACGGCTCGGCCAGGTGCTGCGACAACCGCTGGCTTTTTCCCGTCCGCGTCATGGTGTGCCAGTGGTCGCGAACCCGCCCGGTGTTGAGCACCAGCGGGAATTTTTCGTTCGTGCGGGTTTGCGGAACTGGACGGATCGGGATGAAGCGCGCCTTGCCGTCGGGTGTGTAGAAGTTGCCGTTGGCGAAGAAGCGGGTGCTGGCTGAGCTATGTCCAGCTTGAACACCCCCCTCTGGCCTGCCGGGATGGCCGGCAGGCCAGAGGGGGGTGCGTTGGCTCGGCGCCGGCCATTGGAATGGCGCCAACTCGTCGTAGTCTTCTCCATCGACCCCGGCATACGCACCGATGTCGAAATCGCGGGCGCCGTCATTCTCGAACGCCGACAGCGCGGCGTGCTCGGCGAAGATATCGGCTGGCGACGGATGCGAAAACGCTTCGTCAAAACCCATCCGCTTGGCGACTTCGGCGACGATCCACCAGTCGGCCCTTGCCTCTCCGGGCGTGGCCAAAAAGGCGCGCTGGCGCGAGATGCGGCGCTCCGAATTGGTGACCGAGCCGTCCTTCTCGCCCCATGCGGCGGCGGGCAGCCGGACGTGGGCGTGGCGGACCGTGTCGGTCTTGGCCAACACGTCCGACACCACGACAAACGGGCAGGCCTTGATCGCCGCCTCGACGGCATCGGCGTCCGGCATCGAGTCGACCGGGTTGGTAGCCATGATCCACAGCGCCTTGATGCGCCCATCGGCTACCGCCTGGAACATCTCGACCGCCTTCAGGCCGGGCTTTTCGGCGACGGCCGGCGCACTCCAGAACCGGTGCACGCGGTCGCGGTGCTCGGGGTTTTCGATCTCCATATGGGCGGCCAGCATGTTGGCCAGGCCGCCGACCTCCCGACCGCCCATGGCGTTGGGCTGGCCGGTCACCGAAAACGGTCCGGCGCCGGGCTTGCCGATGCGGCCGGTGGCGAGATGACAGTTGATGATGGCGTTGACCTTGTCGGTGCCCGAGGACGACTGGTTAACGCCCTGGCTGTAGACGGTCACCGTATTCGCCGTCGCGGCGAACAGGCTGTAGAAGCGGACAAGCTCGTCCTCGCCGAGGTCAGTGGCAGCGGCGATGCCGGGAAGGTCGAGCGCGGAAGCGGCAAAAAGGGCTTGCCCGAAGCCGGTTGTGTGCGCCGTGATATAGGTGCGGTCCAGCGCGTTGTGCTGGCCGAGATAGGCGAGCAGCCCTGTGAACAGCGCGACGTCGCCATCCGGTGCGATCGCCAGATGCATGTCGGCAATATCTGATGTCATCGTGCGGCGCGGGTCGACCAGTACCACCTTCATGTCGGGCCGTTTTTCCCGGGCAGCGGCAATGCGCTGGTAGAGCACCGGATGGCACCAGGCGAGATTGGAGCCGACCAGCACGATCAGATCGGCGAGTTCCATATCCTCGTAGCTGCCCGGCACCGTGTCAGAGCCGAAGGCGCGGCGGTGGCCGGCAACCGACGAGGCCATGCACAGGCGCGAATTGGTGTCGATATTGGCCGAGCCGATGAAGCCTTTCATCAGCTTGTTGGCGACATAATAGTCCTCGGTCAGCAACTGACCGGAGACGTAGAAGGCGACCGCGTCGCGACCGTGCTCGGCGATGGTCCGCGAGAAGGTCGAGGCGACGAGGTCGAGCGCTTCGTCCCAGTCGGTGCGGCGACCGTGGATCTCCGGATAGAGCAGCCGTCCGTCTAGGTCGATCGTCTCGGCCAGCGCCGAGCCCTTGGAACAGAGCCGGCCGAAATTCGCCGGATGGTCAGGGTCGCCGCGAACGGTTACCTCACCGTTCGCGGCGACCTTCGCCAGCACGCCGCAGCCCACCCCGCAGTAGGGGCAGGTGGTCCTCACCTCGCGCGCTTCGTCGATCTTCATAATTCAAGCCGCGCGACTGGCCAGCGCTTCCAGCGCAATGAACAGGCGCTCGCCCTCGATCCGCACCGGAATGGTGCGCACCGCACCTTCGTCGGCGCCGAGCGCCTTGCCGGTTTCCAGCGAGATCACCCAATTGTGCAGAGGACAGGTCACCGCCGCGCCATGGACGATCCCCTGCGAGAGCGGCCCGCCCTTGTGCGGGCAATGGTCCTCGATGGCAAAGACCTGGTCGTCTGCGGTGCGGAAGACGGCGATCTTGCCTTGAGGCGTGGCGACGCAGCGCGCGCCGCGGCGCGGAATGTCTGAGAGCGTGCCGACAGCAATCCAGTTCATCATCATCACTCCGCCGCCTGCGCGAAGCCGACCGAAGCCATCGGCCGGAATTCGTGCTTGTCCTTGCCGGAAACGCGCTCCGACCACGGATCGACCTGCGCGAATTTCTGCGAAAAGACAAAGCGGTCGAAATAGGCCTTGCGCTTCTCGCCATCGTCCATGATCTGGCGCTTGATCTCGGCGATGCCGATGCGCTTGGCCCATTTGTAGATGCGCTCGAGATAGCGGCCCTGCTCGCGATACATCTGCGTCAGCGCCACGATATGCTCCAGTGCCTCGTCCTCGGTCTTGACCAGGCCGAGCACCTCGGTTCCCTTGATGTCGAGGCCGGCTGCCCCGGCGAAATGGATCTCATAGCCTGAATCGACGCAGATCACGCCGACATCCTTGCAGGTTGCCTCGGCGCAGTTCCGCGGGCAGCCCGACACCGCCATCTTGACCTTGGCCGGCGTCCACGAGCCCCACATGAATTTCTCGATGCGGACGCCGAACCCCGTCGAATCCTGCGTGCCGAAGCGGCACCAGTCCGAACCGACGCAGGTCTTTACGGTGCGCAGTCCCTTGGCATAGGCGTGGCCGGAGACGAAGCCGGCCTGGCCGAGATCGGCCCACACCGCCGGCAGATCCTCCTTGCGGATGCCGAGCATGTCGATGCGCTGGCCACCGGTGACCTTGACCATTGGAATTTCGAATTTGTCGACGACGTCGGCAATGGCGCGCAGTTCGGCGGCATTGGTGACGCCGCCCCACATGCGCGGCACCACCGAATAGGTGCCGTCCTTCTGGATGTTGGCGTGGACGCGCTCGTTGATGAAGCGCGACTGGTAGTCGTCGGCATACTCGTCCGGCCAGTCGCAGACGAGATAGTAATTGAGCGCCGGCCGGCATTTGGCGCAGCCGCAGGAGGTGGTCCATTCCAGTTCCTGCATGACGGCGGGAATGGTCTTCAGGCCCTTGGCCTTGATCAGCCGGCGGACCTCATCATGGCCGAGCGTGGTGCAGCCGCACATCGGCTGCACCGCCGCCGGATTATATTTGTCGCCGATGGTAAGTACCATCAGCTTCTCGACCAGCCCGGTGCAGGAGCCGCAGGAGGCGGACGCCTTGGTGTGAGCGCGCACGTCGTCGAGCGAGGTCAGGCTTTTGGCCGTGATCGCGCCAGTGATCTTTCCCTTGCAAACGCCGTTGCAGCCGCAGATTTCCGCATCATCCGGCAAGGCTGCAACGGCCGCCATAGGGTCCAGGGAGGCGCCTCCCTGGTATGACTGGCCGAAGATAAGCGTGTCGCGCATTTCCGATATGTCGGTCTGCTTCTTCTTGAGGTCGTTGAACCAGGCGCCGTCCGCCGTCTCGCCGTAAAGCACGGTGCCGATGATGCGGTCATCCCTGAGCACCAGGCGCTTGTAGACGCCGGCCGCGGCATCGCGCAGCACGATCTCCTGGCGGTCCTCGCCCTCGGCAAAGTCGCCAAGCGAGAACAGCTCGATGCCGGTAACCTTGAGCTTGGTCGGCGTGTCCGAATGGACGAAGGCGGCGGCCTCGTCGCCGGCCAACTGGCTGGCGGCGACACGCGCCATCTCATAGAGCGGTGCGACCAGGCCGTAGACCATGCCGTTGACCTCGGCGCATTCGCCGAGCGCGAAGATGTCGGGGTCGTTGCTGCGCATGCCGGCATCGACGACGATGCCGCGATTGACGGCAATACCGGCCTCTTTGGCGAGAGCGGCGTTCGGCCTGATGCCGACCGCCATCACCACCAGCGTCGCCGGGATGATGGTTCCGTCGGCGAGTTCCACCTGCTCGACCTTATCCTTGCCTGTGATCGCCTGGGTGTTGGCCTTGGTGATGACCTTGATGCCGCGCTGCTCGACGGCCCGCTGCAGGAGATAGCCGGCGGCCGGATCGAGCTGTCGTTCCATCAGCGTCGGCATGACATGCAGCACGGTGACGTCCATGCCCTGCGCGTTCAGGCCCGCAGCCGCCTCCAGCCCTAGCAGGCCGCCGCCGATGACCACGGCCTTGGCCCGTGACTGCGCGGCCAGCATCATCGCCCGAACGTCGTCGAGATCGCGATAGGTCAGCACGCCCGGCAGATCGTGGCCGGGCACCGGGATGATGAACGGCACCGAGCCGGTGGCGATGACGAGCTTGTCGTAGGGCTCGGTGACGCCGTGGTCGGAGGTGACGGTCTTTGCCTGCCGGTCGATGGCGACGATCTTGTGGCCCTTGTAGAGGGTGATCCCGTGCTTGATGTACCAGCCATCGCCATGAATGATGATCTCTTCATAATCCTTTTCGCCTGACAGAACCGGCGACAGCATGATGCGGTCGTAGTTCACGCGCGGCTCGGCATTGAAGATGGTGACCTGGTAGAGGTCCGGCGCCTTTTCCAGCAGGTGCTCCAGCATGCGCCCGGGGGCCATGCCGTTGCCGATGATGACGAGTTTTTCGGTCATGTCCTGATCCACTCCGGTCTCACTCAGCCGCGTAGGAAAGGCCTGAAGCTTCGGCGGCGGCCGCGCGCTCCATCCGCCGGATGCTGAAGTGCATCCAGGCAAAGCAGGTGGCGACGATGACGAAGAGCAGCATGAAGCAGCTCGACCAGACGCCGGTGAGGTCGTTGAGTGCGCCGAAGGCGATTGGCAGGACAAAGCCGCCGAGCCCGCCAATCATGCCGACGACGCCGCCGACCGCGCCGACACTCTGCGGGTAGTAAGCCGGGATGTGCTTGTAGACGGCGGCCTTGCCAAGGCTCATGAAGAAGCCGAGCACGCAGGCAACGGCTATGAAGGCGAGCGGGCCGATCTCGAAATGGAAGGCGATCGGCCCGCTGATGCCGTGCACGACGTAGTCTGCCGAGGGGAGAGACAGAACGAGAGTCGCGACGGCACTGACCGCGAAGGTCCAGTAGAGCACGGTGCGGGCGCCGATCCGGTCGGAAAGCACGCCGCCATAGGCGCGGAAGATACTTGCAGGGATCGAATAGGCCGCGCCGATCATGCCGGCGGTCGCGATGCCAAAGCCGTAGACGCCGATCAGGTAGCGCGGCAACCACAGCGCCAGCGCCACGAATGCTCCGAAGGCGAAGAAATAATAGAAGGCGAAGCGCCAGACCTGCAGGTTCTTGAGCGGCGCGAATTCCTGCAAGAAGCTTCTCGCGGGCGCTGCCTTGCCG
Source organism: Mesorhizobium sp. WSM4816 (assembly GCF_055811535.1). Taxonomy (NCBI): domain Bacteria; kingdom Pseudomonadati; phylum Pseudomonadota; class Alphaproteobacteria; order Hyphomicrobiales; family Phyllobacteriaceae; genus Mesorhizobium; species Mesorhizobium sp. WSM4816. The sequence goes on from NZ_JBVVQR010000058.1 coordinate 9,745, forward strand.
GCGCGGCGCTCGCGGATGACCGGATCGTCGCCGGTCGTGAACCAGAAGACGGCGGCCATGACGACGAGTGCTGCCGCCCAGATCAGCGCGACCGACTGCCAGCCCCAGGAGAGAAGCACGAACGGTGCCAGGAACTTGGTGACCGCGGCGCCGACATTGCCGACACCGAAAATGCCAAGCGCCGTGCCCTGCTTGCCGGCCGGGAAGAAGCGCGAGACATAGGCGACACCGACGGCGAAGGAACCACCGGCGAGCCCAACGCCTAACGCGGCGACCAGCATCTGTCCGTAGGTTTGCGCAAAAGCGAGCAGGAAGGTCGCGACCGCCGCCGCAAGCATGGTCGCGGTGTATACCAGCCGTCCGCCAAAACGGTCGGTCCAGACACCGAGCACCATGCGCACGAGCGAACCGGTGAGGATCGGCGTGCCGACCAGCAGGCCGAACTCCGTCTCGTTCAGCCCAAGGTCCTGCTTTATGCGCACGCCGATGATTGAAAATATCGTCCACACCGCGAAGCAGACGGTGAAGGCGATGGTGGACATCACAAGCGCCTGGCGGGGAGCATTGTCCTGGCTGGGCGCGGCTGGGAGATTTGCGGTCAACGTCTGGCTCCGGTTTGCGGCGTGGGAGGCACCGCGGATGTTTGTGGGTGAATGATCAGCGGCGCGGCATCAGTGCGTCCAACGAGACCGGGCTCGCCACGGCCAGGTCCTTGTTTTCCGTCTTGGCGCCGACGGGAAACAGCAGGAGCGCGGCGGTGAACAGTGCCGCCGTCAGCGCGCTGCTGGCCAGAAAATCGCGGCGCGTGAAGTCCGCGAGGGACGCGCCAGTTCCGATCCGTTTCGTCATCGTCGTCTCCGGTTGGGCGCCGCTTGGGACCAGCGCCGTCGATCGCGTAAAAACAAAAAAAGCCGCCGGTCAGGTCTTTGCGCGTCCGTCCATCCGGGATCGCGTATTGACCTGAGCGGCAGCTTTGCCTGTGGCGCCCGCCATTGGACGCCGTGTCACTTGGCCCTTTCGGACCTACAATCTGAAAAGCAGGAAGCGTGCCAATTCGACAGCGCTCCAGATTATCGAATTAAATCAATGTGAACCGCAGCCGCGCGATTTTTGACCAAGCCCGGCAGCGGATCAAAGATTAGTCAGAATGCCTTGCACAGCAGCATAATATTTGTGCAATGCGGTAGATTGCTCATTGCCGATGCAGATTGCCAATTGTACATGATGACGCGTTTTTCGGTCATGGCCTTACTCCGCGGCTTCCACTAAGCGGTGGCGTTCGTAGAGGAACTTCAGCACCGCCTCGCGGCAGCGCAGGAAGGTCCGGTCGGAGGAAAGCTCGATGCGCCGGCGCGGCCGGGCCAGCGGCACCGCAAGCACCTCGCCGATGGTCGCCGCTGGACCGTTGGTCATCATGACGATGCGATCGGACAACAGCACCGCCTCGTCGACATCGTGCGTGATCATGATCGTCGTCGAGCCAAGCCTCGAATGGATATCCATCACCGCATCCTGCAGATGGGCGCGCGTCAGAGCGTCCAGCGCACCGAAGGGCTCGTCGAGCAGCAGGATCTTCGGCTCCATGGCCAGCGCGCGGGCGATGCCGACGCGCTGCTTCATGCCGCCCGATATCTCGGCGGGCCGCTTGTCCCTGGCATGCGCCATCTGCACGAGGTCGAGATTGCGCATGATCCAGTCATGCCGCTCGGCCTTGGTCCTGGTCGAACCGAACACCTTCGACACCGCCAGATTGATGTTCTCGTAGACGGTGAGCCACGGCAAAAGGCTGTGGTTCTGGAATACCACGGCGCGCTCGGGTCCGGGGCTGTCGACCTCCTTGTCCTCGAGCAGGACCGCGCCGGCGGAGACGCTGGTCAGCCCTGCGATCAGGTTGAGCAAGGTCGACTTGCCGCAGCCGGAATGGCCGATGATGGAGACGAATTCGCCTTTGTTGATGGTCAGCCGGATGTCTTTCAGCACCTCGCTGACCTGGCCGCCGCGGGCAAAGGATTTGTCGATATGGTCGAGTTTCAGGTAGGCCGTCATCGCCCCTCTCCTCACTTTGCCGTTGTGCCGCGGGTGACGAAGGCGCCGGCCGCCGCGACCAAGCGGTCGAGGCAGAAGCCGGTGACGCCGATATAGGCGAGCGCGACGATGATGTCGGGCAGCCGCGACGAGTTCCAGGCGTCCCAGATGAAGAAGCCGATGCCGACGCCGCCTGTCAGCATTTCGGCGGCGACGATGGCGAGCCAGGACAGGCCGATGCCGATGCGCAGGCCGGTGAAGATGTAAGGTGCCGCGGCCGGCACCATGATCTTTACGAAGAATTCGAGCTGGTTGAGCCTGAGGATGCGGGAGACGTTTCGATAATCCTCTGGAATGTTGCGGACGCCGACGGCAGTGTTGATGATCACCGGCCAGATCGAGGTGATGAAGATGACGAAGATCGCCGACGGGCTGGAATCGCGGAAGGCAGCCAGCGACAGCGGCAGCCAGGCGAGCGGCGGCACGGTGCGCAGAATCTGGAACACAGGATCGAGGCCGCGCATCGCCCAGATCGACTGGCCGACCAGCGCACCGAGCGCGACGCCGACGATGGCAGCCAGGCCGAAGCCGATGGCGACCCGCTGCAGCGAGATCAGCACCCGCCAGGCCAGTCCGATATCCTGCGGACCATAGTCGAAGAACGGATGGGCGATCAGATCGTAGGCCTCGTTCCATACCTGGCTAGGTGGCGGCAAGCTGGCATTGGGCGACGAGCAGGCGACCTGCCAGACGACGAGCATGACGATGATGACGACGGCCGGCGGCACCAGCGTGCTCGCCAGCTTGCCGGCGATCGCGGCGGGATCGAAGCGGCGCCTCACCTTGGCGGTGAAAGCTATGACCTCTGCAGGCTTGGCAGGCGCGGGGAACGCCTTCACCTTGGTGTTCTCAATGGCTTGAATAGACATTTCGCAAAAAGCTCCTTGAGCACTGGCAAGCGGCGCAGCGGCGGCGCTTGCCGTCGACGTCAGGCCGATGCCTTGATCTTGAGGCTGTCGAGATAGGCGGACGGGTTGGCCGGATCGAAAATCTTGCCGTCAAAGAAGGTCTCGACGCCGCGCGATGGAGACGCCGGGATATCGGCCGCAGCAACGCCAAGATCCTTGGCCGCCGCGCGCCACAGATCTTCGCGGTTGACTTGATCGACCAGCGCCTTGATGTCGGTGGTCGCCGCGAATTTGCCCCAGCGGATGTTTTCGGCGAGGAACCAGCTGTCGTGGCTCTTGAACGGATAGGACACGCCGCCCTTCCAGAACTTCATGTAGAGGTCGGTGCCGGTGGCGACGCGGTCATTGCCGTAATTGATGTCGCCCTTGAGGCGGCCGATGATGTCGGCTGTCGGCACGTTCATCCATTGCCGCTTGCCGATGATGGCCGCCATCTCGTCCTTGTTTTCCATGGCTTCGCACCATTGCTGGGCTTCCATGACGGCCATCAGGATCGCCTTGGTGGCGTTCGGGTTCTTGTCGATGAAGGCGGCGCGCAGGCCGAGCGCCTTTTCCGGATGGCCTTTCCACAACTCGCCCGTGGTGGCGGCGGTAAAGCCGACGCCCTGATGGACGAGTTGCTCGTTCCATGGCTCGCCGACGCAGAACACGTCCATGTTGCCGACCTTCATGTTGGCGACCATCTGCGGTGGCGGCACGACGATGGTCGAGACATCCTTGTCGGGATCAATGCCGCCAGCGGCCAGCCAATAGCGCAACCAGAGGTCATGAGTGCCGCCCGGGAAGGTCATGGCGGCCTTCACCTCCTTGCCGTCGGCCTTCTTGGCCGCGAAGGCCTCCTTCAGTTTGGAGGCGTCGAGGCCGACGCCGGTGCCGGCATATTCCTGCGCGACGGAAATCGCCTGGCAGTCGTAATTCAGCCGCGCCACGATCGCCATCGGCATCGGCTGGTTGTTCTGCGTCACCTTGCCGGTATGCATCAAGTAAGGCATCGGCGTCAGGATATGGGCGCCGTCGATGCCGTTGGCTTCGCCGCCGAGCATCAGATTGTCGCGCGTCGCGCCCCAGGAGGCCTGCTTGAGCACCTCGACATCGGGCATGCCGAATTTCTCGAACAGGCCCTTCTCCTTGGCGATCATCAGCGGCGCCGCGTCGGTCAGCGCGATGAAGCCGAGCTTGGCGCCGGTGACTTCCGGTGCCGCGGGCGCCGCATAGGCGCCAGACGGCAGCAGCGCACGTGCCGCTGCCAGGGTTGCCGCGGTGGCAGCACTTGCCATCAGAAAATTGCGGCGGGTCATGCCCTCGAGAGGGGCTTCAGTCTTGATGCGTTTCGTCATCGTCGTCTCCCGTTGGGCACTGCTTGGGATCAGCGCCGTCGATTGCCGTGCTCGGTCAAAACAAAAAAGCCGCCGGCCAGGCCGCGCGCGTCCGTCCATCCGGGATCGCGTGTTGACCTGAGCGGCAGCTTTGCCTGTAGCGCCCGCCATTGGACGCCTGTTCCGTGACCCGAAAAGAGTCTGCCTATTGCAATGCAGGAACCGTGCCAGTTTCGGAATGGATGACAAACATCAATGAGATCAACGGCATGCCACAATCATCGGCGCGCTGGCCCGTTGGGCGAGCAAGCCAAAGATTGTTCATTAGCGCCGTGGCACGCATAATTTTTGTGCAATGCACAAGAATGGCGCGAAAATGATCAGGCTTCGGCGCGCGCCAATTTCTGCCCGGCAATGTAGGCGTCGACCTCGTCGGGATCGAATATCTGGCCATCAAAGAAACCATCGGGGCCGAGCACCAGACTGGCGCCGGCGGAGCCGACAGGTGTGGCAGACGCCAGCGCGCCCTCCACCTTAGAATTGGCGCCGGGAAGTGCGACGCCGAGCGGCTTCAGCGCTGCGCGATAGAGGTCGGGCCGGTAGGTGTCCCGCGCGAGCGCCATGTGGGCAGCGCTGTGCTTGACCTGCCCCCAACGGACCATCTGCGTGTAGAACCACAGCGCGTGGCTTTTCCACGGAAAATTTGCCGCCTTGCCGAAAGCCAGAAAGAAGTCCTCGACGGTCAGTTCCGCGCCGCCGCCCAGCGCGAGATGTCCGGTCAGGATCGGCATCTGTAGCGCCGGCGAAAGGCCGAGGAAGGAAGGCTGCGCCATCAGGGCGGCCAGTTCGCCGCGGTTTGCCGGATCCTGGCACCAGCGCGCGGCGTGATGGAGCGCGCGCAGCAGCGCCGAAAGCGCTTCCGGGTGTTTTTCGGCCCAGGCCTTGCGCACGCCGACGACTTTCTCGGGGCTGGTCTTCCAGATGGTGGCCTTGACCGTGGCGATATGGCCGGTGCCGGCGACGACCGAGGCGCTGTTCCACGGTTCGCCGGCGCAGTAGCCGTCGATCCTGCCGGCGGCGAGTGCGTCGGCCATGAAGGGCGGCGGCACGATGACGATTTCTATTTCGCGCGACGGATCGATGCCGCAGGCGGCGAGCCAGTAGCGCAGTTCGTAATTGTGTCCGGAGTGCGGATGCACGACCGCAAAGCGCAGCGGGTCGCGACCGGCATTTGCCCGTTCACGGATCAGCGCTCCCAGGGCCTTGCCGGCCCGCGCCGGATTGAGATCGGGCAAGGCGCCGTGCGCGGCCATGCCTGCCCAGAGCGTGTTCGAAACCGTTACGCAGTTGCCGCCCAGCCCCAGCGAGAACGGCACGATCGTGTCGGAGGCGAGTGGGGTGAGCCCCAGATTGCAGGCGATCGGCATCGGCCCCAGCATATGCGCCAGGTCGAAATGTCCGATCGCGATGCGGTCGCGGATGTTGGCCCAAGAGGTTTCGCGGCTGAGCGTCAGGTCGACGCCTTCGCGCGCGGCAAAGCCGATCTCCCTCGCTGCGACAAGGACGGCGCTGTCGAAGAGCGGCATGAAACCGGCATTGATCTGGTGTTCGACCGCCATGCTCAACTCTCTCCGGGATCCAGAAGGCCTGCCGCCGTCACCAGGCTCTGCGCGATTTCGCTGATCTTGCGGTTCTGGTTCATGGCAGTCTTGCGCAGAAGCGTATAGGCCGCGTCCTCCGACAGGCCGCGTGATCGCATCAGGATGCCCTTGGCGCGGTCGATGACCTTGCGGTCCTCCAATTCACTGCGGGCTTCCTCAAGTTCGCGCGCCATCCGCGAGAACGCGTTGAAGCGGCTGATCGCCATGTCGAGGATCGGCTTGACGCGCTCCTGGCGCAGCCCGTCGACGACATAGGCGGAGACCCCCGCTTCCACCGCAGCTTCGATTGAAGCCTGATCCGACCGGTCCACGAACATGGCGATCGGCCGCTTCACCACGCGCGAAAGCTGGAACATGTTTTCAAGCATATCGCGGTTGGGGTTTTCGAGATCGATGACGATTACGTCCGGTTCGATCTCGGCAATGCGCCGCGCTATTCCCGCAACATCGTGAACGACCGTGACCTGCTCATGCCCGGCCTCCCGCAATCCCGCCTCGATGATGGAGGCGCGGATGTGGTTTTCGTCGATCACCAGGACGGTGAGGGATTTCCGGATCATGCCGCATTTTGCGCACGCAGCGTGATTGTGCAATGCGGCATGGCGAGAATTGACGAAGTCATCGCTGCGGGGACTGTAACATGTTCGCGGAACCGACCGTTAAGCCTCTCTAAACGCATCTGACTTTGCTTTTGTATCCACCGCGCTATTTCCAAATTGCGACCTTGTCTCGCTGGCTTTGAAATTGGAGGTTTCCATGGATCGGCGATTATTTTTGACAGGAGTGTTTGGCATTGCTGGGGCAGCAGCCCTTGCGAGCGCAGTTCGGCCAATCAACGCGGTGGCCGGCGTACCGAGCGCCAGAAGTGGCATCCTCGATGAACTCGACGCGCTGGAGACAGAGCCGTTCGAAGATGAGGATACTCAGGCGGAGCCGGTCCGACATCGGAGCTGGCACCGCAGGCGGCGGCGCCGGCGGCGGGCTTGGAGAAGGGCCTGTCGTCGTGCCTGGCGATATGGCCGTCTGCGCAGACGGTGTTTTCGCAGGCGTGTTTGGGTCTGGGACTGGTATTATTAGCAGTTAGTGTGCTGAAAACCCCGGTGGTTGCCGGGGTTTTCAGTCTCAGACTAGCTGAATACGGCGAATTTTTCAGGGATCCGCGCGAGTTGTCGGGCCTGCCAGTGATAGGCAGGCCTAAATCAGACTTGATTTTCCCAAGAGAAAACTTTCCGCCGCTTTGGGAATCGTCCCACCTATGATTGTAAACGGTCCTTAGTCAGGGTGGAACTTTAGAGAATTCTAATAATTGTCTGTGACCAGTTGGCGTGCTCTTCGCTGCCCGCTGCAGATCGGCCCCACACCGATCGGGCCCGCGCTCTCGGCCAGAGGCGCGGGCTTTTCATTGACGTGCCGTAAGGGCCGCGGCCGAAGAACGGGATGGCTCCAACAAGGCGTTACCCGGTTTTCCATTCCTCTACGGCTAACTCGGTGCTTTTGTTAGTCACGCGCTTGGGAACAAGCGCCAGATAGCGAAGTTACAGCGTAAGGAGTTTCTCCTATGGCTGACGAACAGGATAGAGCGCCGAACAACCCTGAAATCGTGGTTCGACGCTTGGTCAAAGAGACCGGCATCACCGAAGAACAGGCCCGAGAGCTTATCTCCTTCCTCGGGTTCCATTGGGCATCTCTGCTCCGGGAAGCAAAGTCGCTAGCTGCAAAGCGGTAGGCGCGTCTGTTCAGATTATAATCGCCGCTCGGTGAACGACTAAGGCGTCTCGCCCGCCGTGCCGAAAGGCGCCTGGGCTTTTTGGTTGTCCGAGATGTCCTGAATCGTATTTAGTTGCGCAGAATGTTTTAGCCCGAGAGGTGGTATGCCGATTTATCGATAAGCTAAAGAAGCTGGCGTCTTCAGTGCATCCGAAGTGGCTACGCTGGGCCGTGTGTTTGACCGGCTCAAGAGGGAGGGCGACTCCGAACATCTACGTGAGGCTCTCGCGTCCCGGATCCTTGCAAAGTATACGGCCGGTATCACTGACGAGGACGAACTTGTCTCAGCGTCGAAACTGCCGTTGGGTCGGTAGACGGAACCAAGGTCCTGCTTTCGCCGCTTTTTTTCGACCCTTCGCTGGAACATAGGTTCAAGCCGGAAGTTCGGGGCGTGCAGCATGGTCTTGGTCCCTCTCAAGATTTGCTGCCGGTCGGGTGATGCTCCGATCAGCCCGCGCCCTCCCTTGTGAGGCGCGGGCTTTTCCGTTCAGGAACCGAAACTATCAGGGCTCTTCGGACGTCCAGGCCCTGGCGCCGAGCAACGCGGCCTGGACCCGGCGAATCAAGAGCACCACTGCCCCGACGAACATTCATGCAACCACCGCCATGTGTTCGCGTTTAGCCACTTCAATTCTGGAGAGCGACACAGATGCCGGCGTTTATTCCGATTACAATTTACCTGAATGACAGATCGATGCTGGTTGCGTCGATCCCTGATGCTGAGACGGCGCTTCAGCAACCATGGCCATTCATGGGCAAGCCATCCCGACTTGAAGCAATTCGAATGATCGAGGATTGCCTAGCCGGACACTGCACCCAACAAGCCGCGTTCGATGCCTTCAAGGCGGCCGCAAGTGAACAGGGGCTTCTTAAGCGACAGCCTCCAAGCATAGGCCTTAGGAAATTCGACGGGGTTGCCGAAGACCTGCTGTGAGGTGTCTCCGCCCCTCTGACTTTGAACCACTGAGAGGCCTCCGCCGGGTGGACTTTGCTCAGCCGCACGGACCACCCGCCAATCGAGGAATGGCGGGTGCTCCTTTATCGGCGCAGGAAGGGACGTAGCTGCGCAGATGTCAAATGGTTGGCCTTTAGCTAACGATTATTCCAATCGCCAGGAATGTGATCGAAACTGCGAAGACCGGAGCGAGTAACCAGCGGGCTTGGTGGACACTATTTTCCATGGGCTCCTTCCCGTGAACTTGCAGGGATCAACGACTATGCGCAGCGGCGGTTCCGGGTGGCGCTATGTCCGGCCTATTACGCCAAAACAGGCGAGACTAGGTCCTGTCGCGCGTCAGACCAAAGTCCCTCAAGGGGAACAAATGCAGCTGCCTGAGGTTGGATACCTGGCGCTAAGGCGATCCCGTTCAGCGCATCAGCCCTCACGAAGGAGACAGTTATGAGAATGCATCTTTCCACTGCAGCCGCGGGATTTCTGCTGCTGGCGGGCCTCGGTGCTGCTGCCGCTCAGGACGTAGTCATCGAGCCTGAACAGGAGACGGTCATCAGGGAATACGTGAAAAAGCAGCCGCTCGCATCGGTGAAAATCCCTGGAGTGGAGCTCAATATCGGCTCAACCCTGCCCGAGACGGTCGAACTTCATGAAGTCCCCAACACCAAATACCGCACCGTTGTCGTCGACAACCGGACCGTTCTCGTTGACCCAGGCACACGCAAGATCATCAAGATCATCGAATGACGTAAGCGACTGGGAGAACAGCCCGCCGTGCCGAAAGGGTGCGGCGGGCTTTTTTATTTTTGGAACAAAGCCGCGATGCGAGGCCTGCCGTAACAATCAATTTGCTGAAGCTTGTCATGTCATTATGTCGAGAACGGGATCGTATGCCCTTGAGACGAGCGACCATCTGCTTTCGACTGCGGTTAATCGGCGGCATGGACAAGCTCGTTGACGAGAACGGGCCGAGACGGAAGGACTGGGGCTATGGAACCCTGAACAGGCGCATGTTGTTGGTGGTCATTGCCGGCCCCCTATCTGGACCCGCAAAATCCAAACAGAAGGAGTAACGAGTGTTGGCCAGTCACCGAGGAAGGCGCGTCCGCGCTGAGATTGCTCTTGCCCAGAACCTGATGCTCGCGCCCTGGGTTGTGGGGTTGCGGTTGCCGATCCTGGTTGCCGAGGCAACCGGTTCGCTGGTTTCAGGTCGGCCGGAAACCGTCAAGGCGGTGAGCGAAAAAGTTTCGGCCCTTGCGCAGGGGATTCTTGCGGCACAGGTGGCTTGGACGCGGGGCGCATTGACATTGCCGCTCGCCATAGCCGACGCGTCATCGCCGCTGGCCGATATCGGGCGATCAATGGCCCTTGCTGCTCTTGAGCCTGCGGGGCGGCAGGTTCGCCTAAATCACCGCCGGCTTTCCAGGCGCCGCAAACGGTGAAGCCGCAAGAGGCGAAAACACCCGCAGCAAGGCCGCAACTGCCGCAGTCCATCGATGAATGTGCGATGGCAGTGTAAAACTTGGCGGAATTTCAATGAAACCTCTTCCGGGGCGGCGGCGCAGAAATGATTTCTACCACCGTATACCCGGGCGGTCGCAATCACCTGACAGACGCGAAAAGAACGCGCCGTCGGCGGATTAACACTTCAGTCGGGATACAGCTCCTTGCCGTTAATGGAGGTGTCGGGAACTGAGCTTCGGTTCGGCGGTTAAAAAAGAGGGAGAGTTACGGAGGTTAAGGTGAACGGCTTGCTGAAGACTGGACTTTCGACAGGCGTGACCGGCACGGTCGCAAGTGTTGTGACGGCGGCGTTCCTCGCCCTTCTGGCCAAAGCCGAAGGAAAGTCGGCGCTGCAGCCGACCAACGCCACCAGCCACTGGCTCCACGGCGACAAGGCTGGTGCGGTTAGGAAGGCCGACCTCGCGCACACTGCGGTCGGCTTCGGCACCCATCATGCTTCGGCCATATTCTGGGCCGCTCCTTTCGAGGCTTGGCTCGCCAGAAATCCTCCGCGGTCGCCGCTACTGATGCTGCGCGATGCCTCCGCGGTAGCCGCGATCGCTGCGGCTGTGGACTATCTCGTTGTGCCGAAGCGGCTGACCCCGGGCTGGGAGACAGTGCTTTCTAAGCGCTCCATCGCAGCTGCGTATGTAGCGCTCGCTCTAGGTTTGGCTGCCGGCGGACTAGTCGCGCAGGAGATGCGAAAAGGCAAGGTAGGGCCATAGCGCCGCGCATTTCGTGGCCATTGAACGCGCCAGCTGTCCAAATGGCCCGAGCAGCGGGTAGAGCCCTCGCGGCGTGACGGGCGGAGCCGATCTATACATGGCCGGCCCACTGCGGCTCTGCGCGAACGCTGAGGCGGCGCGGTTGCAGGGGCGCGAAGCGGAATCCAGAGCCCTGCGGCCCGCTTTTCGCGTCATTGACTGCTAGGGCCTCGATGACCGGCGCAAGATCACTTCCTCCGGCCAGGACGGCAACTTGCGCCTCTTCTCCAGTCCTAGCCCGTTTCAGCGCTGTCTCTATGGGGGTCTCGAGGTTGCCGATCTCGTCTTCTCGTACCGCGTGACCGTAGCCTGCCGCTTCGGCATCTTGCTCGAACTGCTGAGCTCAAGGCGGCAATGCTCACGCCGCTTTCGGCAGGAAGGTTGCCGACGTTCTCCTGTAGCCAGTTTTCGAAGAATTCTGTTGTAGGGCTCATGCGCATCTCCTTCGGGAGATGAACGCCCTCCGGCCCGAGGCGACGGCTTTACTCCACTTCAGCACGTCCAGGCACCCCTTAATTTGAAGCACGCTGCCTGCACGACCATCTGTCCAGGGTCGAGGGTGGAGAGAGATTCGCGCCGGCAAAAAGTTGGCCGCCTTACAGGGGCTGCCAGGCGGCCAGACCGCTATCTACATTGTTTGAGCAGTTCCAAGGAACCAACGAGTTTTCCCGCAGTTTTGTCAGTCAATGGAGGAAATTATGAACAACCAAAACATGGAACGGGATTCCGCGCCCAAGACACCAGATGACAGTGCAAAGAAGGACGTTGGGGCAACAGTGGGCGGCGCGTTCTCCAAGGCATCCGATTTGGCTCAAGAGGCAGCCGATACGGTCAAGCAGTCGGCCGCGGATGGTGCGTCAACAGTTGCCAGCCAAGTAAAGGAAATGCTGGATCGTAAGGTCGGCAGCGGTGCCGAGGTGATGGGTCAGCTCGCAAGCTCGACAAAACGCGCTGCCGAGGACCTCGACGAAAGCGCACCGCTAGTCGCCGGTGTGGTCCGTACGTTCGCCAACCGAATCGACGGGTACGCAGACGATCTGCGGGACCAGTCGGTCGATCAGCTGGTCCGCGCCGCCTCCGATTTGACAAGGCGTCAGCCGGCATTGGTGTTCGGACTTGCCGCCCTTGCGGGCTTTTTGACATTTCGAACGCTGAAGAGCGCACCTCCGGCGTCGCCGCTTTCCAACGAGCCTATGCACGAACGTAACCGGCAAGGAGCGAACGAATTCCATGGCACATGAGCAGCTCAAGAATTCCACGCTTCCTCGCGCACTGTCCGACGTCGTTGCCGACCTTGCCGATCTTGTTCAGAAGGAACTGCGACTGGCGCGCGCGGAGTTGTCTGAAAATCTCTTTGCCAAATTTCGGGCGGGTATTTGGATGTCCACTGCTGGCGTGCTGGGGCTGATCGCGGCATTTTTGGCAGTGCAGGCGCTTGTCTTCGGGATAGCGAGCGTTGGGATCGCAGTGCACTGGTCCTGCCTGATTGTTGCCGCCATCACGGCCGGGGCTGGAGCGCTCGCCTATTACAAGGGCCGCATGGACGCACACAAGGAGATAACGCCGACCCGTTCCATCCATCAGATCAAGCAGGACATCTCGACAACCAAGGAGCATCTGTCATGAGCCGCGAATCACGTACGGCCAATCTCGGAACGGCGGAATGGCTCATCGGCGCCGCCAAAAACAACCCGGAAGGTCTTCTCCTCGTTGCGGCCGGCTGCGCATTGTTGATGCGCCGCGGCGGGTCATCGGCCATCAGTAGCTTCGGGCATGCTGAGGAATCCCGCGGAAACAATGGCCACCGAAAGGCTCAGTCAAGGTCTTCGAGCACGCGCCCCGATGGACACGAGGCGGAAACCAGAGAAGGCGGCGCCCCAGCGGCGGTAGAGGCAGCACGTGAATATGTTTCCGAGATCGGCGAGAAGGTGGCGGCAACCGCAAGTTCCTACGCATCCTCGGCATCGACATATGCGGACGAGGCGCGACGCAACGTCTCCCAGACATCGGAACAATTCGCCCGGCAGGCCCAATCCACGCTCCAGGATACGATGAACCGTGTGGCGCAAGAGCAGCCACTGACGCTGGCGCTGCTCGGTTTTGCCGCCGGGGCGGCTGTTGCAGCTGCCTTCCGGACCACTGACATTGAGAACCGGACCCTTGGCCCAGCCGCAGAGCAACTGACGGACACCGCAGAAAGGGCAGGCGAACGGCTAAAGGAATCGACAGAGGAGGCGGGCAAACGTCTCAGGAGGGCAGCCAAGGAGCGCGGCCTTGATGCCGATGGCCTCAAGGAGGTTGCGAGCGACGTGGCTGGTGCGTTCGGCAGCGCCTTGTCGGGCGAGCACGCGCAGGCGCCATCCGCGAGTTCGGGTGGATCGCGCGCTCAATCGGCTCAGCGCGGCATGCCCAAGTCGGGCGGCATGGGCCGCTCGCAAGATAACTCGGCCAAATCGGACCAATCGCCACAATCGGATGCCTCTCGGCCGAGCAAATCCGGACGGTCTAGCGGCAAGCGAGGGTCATAATGGGTGAGGCAAGTCTCCGCCAGCTCGAACATGATGTAGAGGCAGCCCGGGCTAGGCTCGCCGAACATCTGTCGACGCTGCGATCGCCAAATACATTGTCCGAGTTTACCGACGAGCTGAAGCAAGAGGCGCTCGAGGCAAAGGACGCGCTGGTCGAAAAAGCAAGATCGACCGCGCAGTCGACGGCTCAGGGGATCGTCGATGATCTCAAGGCAAAGGCGGCAGCCAACCCGAGCGCCGCATTGGTGATTGGGGCTGGTTTCGCTTGGCGTCTCCTGCACCGTCCGCCGATTGCAACTGCTTTGATCGGAGCGGGACTATTCAGCCTGTTGCGGACACCTTCAATACCAGACATGGGCGAGCAAGTTGATCATTTCTCCTACGCCACAGAGCGCTTGAAGGAGCAAGCCGGCGAGCTGGCGGAGAAGGTCGGCGAACTGGGCGCCGAGACGGCGGGAGCAGTGAAGGAGCAAACAACTGAGCTGGCCGGCGCCGTCAAAGAGAGAGTGCGGGATTGGAGCGCCGGGACGCCGAACATGATTGACGATATGCGGCAGACCTCCGGCGAGGCGGCCCAGCGAGTAGCCGCCACAGCCGGCCGGGCATCATCGGCTGTTCAGGGCGTCATGAGCGATCAGGAGACTCGAGACAAACTCCTGCTGGGCGCCGCGGGAGTAGCCATAGCGGCCGCTTTGGCTCTTGCGTATCAGCGGCGGGAAGAGGAGAGGACGGCGGACGATTGATCCGGAAAGCGGAGCGAACTCGAACAGCAGCCACTGAAGGCTCGCGCACGAGCGACAGTCGTGGGAGATGCCAGTCTGGTAAAGATATCGCGCAGGAGCCTGTTGCTGGCCGCCGCCGCGGGACAAGCATTTTCCACCGTACAAACTGTTTCCGCCGAGGACGTGGGGACGATGAACAAGGTTGTGCTACTAGGCGATTCGGTGTTCGACAACAGCGCCTATGTGGCCGATGGAGCAGATCTATTGGCCCACGTTTTGCGTCAGCTCCCGATCGGCTGGTTGGCCATGCTGCTTGCCGTTGACGGCAGCGTCATGGCGGATGTGGGCCGGCAACTGAACCGCCTGCCATCCGACGCCACTCATCTGGTGGTAAGCGTGGGAGGGAACGACGCACTCGGCGTCTCCTCCGTTTTGAACGCTCCATCGCGGTCCGTTGCCGACACTCTGCTGAGGCTCGCCGAAATTAGAGAGCAGTTTTGCTTGGAGTATATGTCGACGCTGGATGCCGTTCTGGCTGTAGGGCTGCCGACCGCGATTTGCTCGATCTACGATGTCCGGTATGCCGACCCCGACCAGAGACGCATTGCGGTAACGGCCCTGTCGATCCTCAACGATTGCATCACACGAGCAGCCGCCGTGCGCGGCGTTCCGCTTATCGACCTTCGCATTGTCTGCGGCGAGGACGCCGACTTTGTCAACGCCATCGAGCCTTCGGAACAGGGCGGCAAAAAGATTGCCGCGGCGATCGTGTCGTTCCTTGCAAAGCACGAATTCCGAAGCGGGCGTGCCGAACTGATTGTTCGGTAGCAGCGCTTGCAGTTGCCATTCATGGTCGATCGGGCCTTCCTCGGCGTTGCGGAGGACGAGGCAGCCGCTGAGCGGGCGTTTGTGGCCCCTCCTAAGCGCGGACTTGTTCTCCCCCATTATCGCATCAGATTTGGTCAATGAGAAGCGGTCCTAGCCAAGTGACCGGCGCGAACAAAACAGTTTCTGACCCGGTTCTCTTGCCCTGGTGACGCGCCTTCGTGTTCGGAGAACGAAATTCGCGTGGTGCCTCACCAGGATACGGACCCAGGCGCCGATTGCACTCACTAGCTTCGGTCCTCGACCATAGCGAAAGACGCTCAGCGGCCAGATCACCCTGCCTTTCCTTAGCAATGGCGACGCCAAGCGTCTAAGACCCCGAAATCGCCCGAGTAAATGAGGAGAGCCAATGATTAGACGGCTCTAGTCGGGAACAAAGTCGAATACCCATGATTTGTACGTTGCCCAGAGTGGCAGGACCGATAGCTATCCAACGGGTGTTCCATGGATTCTCCAACGTTGCCTCCGCCACCTCCGACTGAACTCAGCCAAGCACTGAAACGCAATATCCAAGCGATTGAGGAGCGCCGGGCGAAGGAAGCCAGCGATGCAACTTTGGAAGAGAAAATCGCTGAGGCGATTACTTCTTTTACGGGCAGTATGCGTTTCGTGTATCTTCACTTGGCCGTGTATGGCGGCTGGATCGTCTCGAACTTGGGCTGGATACCGATCACTCCGCCATTTGATCCGACATTCGTGATATTGGCCATGGTAGCTTCCGTCGAGGCCATATTTCTCTCGACCTTTGTACTGATCAGCCAAAACCGGATGTCAACTGCCGCAGACAAACGGGCGGATCTGGACCTTCAGGTGAGCCTGCTGACGGAGCACGAACTCACAAAACTTACTGAACTTGTCGATTCGATAGCGGATCGGTTGAATGCAAAACCAGCCTTAAGCGATATAGAAGTCGGCGAGATTAAGAGGGACATTGCGCCAGAAGCAGTGCTGGACGAAATCGAATCGAAGCAGCTGGAGGCTGCGAAGAAGCTGGACCAGCGCTGAATCGACACAACGCCCTAGTGTCGTGATTTCGAGTTCGGTTGATTTTGATTTCGGGCTTCGGGCGAACTTCGAAGTCAAAATGACAGTAGAAATCACAGGTTGCTAATGTCGGCAACGCCGCCCTACAGGAACTTCATATCGTCATAGGTAGGACAAAGATCGCTGACGTGTTCCGTATTCCTTCCACCTCGTGAAGCGAGGTCTCTTTACAGCGCGCCCTGGTCTTCAGCGAGAAAATTGCTGCAGTGACTGCCTCCCGACCTTCACCGGTCCCCTTGCGGTAGTGGCTTTCGGCGACTGGTGCGTTGGCCTTGATGGCGCCGCTCTCGAACTCATGCTCGTCTGTAGCGAGCACGCAGGCGATGTTCATCGCGCCATTGACGGTGGAATTGAGATGAGCGGCACGTTCCTTCGATTTTTCACGCAGTCGACGCACCCGCCTTTCGGCCATCATAGCGGCGTGTTCAAAGTCGCCTATGCTCTTCGCAGAGAACCCGGCTGCTGCAGCGTGCGTTGAAGAACTCGCGCTCGCGGAGCAACTGTCGTGGTTCGAGACCAACATGGCAGGACCGACGCGGTTTTCGGCATCACATCCTCCCCGTGCACAAGGGACGGCGATCTCTTAGGTCAAGGCCAGCGCGGACGAGCATGTTCGGAGGTTACGCCCACTTGTCGCTCTCGTTGAAGCGGGCGCATCAGGATCGACGAACTACGGACGAAGCGGCCCGGCTATATCGTCCTCGAGGACGACCATCAGGTGGTTGCCCTGCCATTCGCCGACACGCCGCGCTGAGTCAACTTTCCACCCCAGCCAGACCTTCGACGCTGATTTCGGGGCGTTCTGCGGCTCTGCGGAGATCTCACGTGATCTGCGCATTAGGTGTTGCGCTCGCCCGAACGCGACTGCTGGTTGGCAGCATCGGCCGATCCGCCCAGCGTGTCG
>NZ_JBVVQR010000059.1:0-24281 GCF_055811535.1 Mesorhizobium sp. WSM4816
ACGGGGGCTGCGCGGCGGACACGCCAACGTCACGCTGAATGCCACGCCATTTTTTGCAGAACTTGACGCACACAACTGTGATAAGATCAACAGTTTTGGGGTTATGGACGGAAACTAGCCTAGCCTAGCCACAACTAATAGCGACGTGGGTACGATCCGAGAATTCTCAGGCCATCAATCTCCGCCAACGCGGCCAGCGCCGGGTGCGTCAAAACGTGTCCAGCGACATCGATGACATACTGATGGGTGTCTAGCCGCTCGCAGGTCGGACGCTGATAGACATTGAGAACGGCTAAATTGTCCTTCGAGAACCTGTTCAGGACACAACTGAGATTTTGCTCTGAAACGCGGGTGAAGTGTTGTCCGGTCAAATCCTGTCGGCGCAGGGGTCTTGCGCCGAGCACCCACCACCGCGTAGCGTTATGCAGCCCTTTTTCAATCCTGTTCGCAATATCTGCAGATTGTACAGCTTGGCACCAAGCGCAGGACCAAAGGCTGCTATTGAGGGAGATTTTTGCTCTGCCACGAAAGATGTTGATCCCCGACGGCTCTCTCGCTCGACATTGGGCATGTTCTCGTCGAGCCACCCGGCCACCTCCTGCAGGGCCACTGGGTGGCCCACTACCTTAGCGATCATCGAGAAACTCGCATCCTTGCTGGCGATGAGGCTGTAGCTCAGGACCTTCGGGTACTCGGCG
Source organism: Mesorhizobium sp. WSM4816 (assembly GCF_055811535.1). Lineage (NCBI taxonomy): Bacteria > Pseudomonadati > Pseudomonadota > Alphaproteobacteria > Hyphomicrobiales > Phyllobacteriaceae > Mesorhizobium > Mesorhizobium sp. WSM4816. Next base: position 699 of record NZ_JBVVQR010000059.1, read on the forward strand.
ATAATCGTGGGAGACCTCAAGCTCAAGACTTGGTCGAGGTAGGGAGTGGCTCCGACCAGAGAGGTCGTAGCTGGGACGCATGCAATGTGGACGCAGCCATTCTCATATGCTTCGAACAATCCGTCGCTGAACGGAACGAGTTCAACTTGGTCACCAAAGAGGTCCAGCGAGGCTTGATGGGTCCAGGTCCCCTCAGGGCCGATGTACCCTGCCCTCTTGATCCAGGAGGTGTCGATCGCTGGAGGCTGGCTGAATTGCTCGTTCATTCCCCGGCACGCTCGATCGAGAGTGCAAAAACTTCTGCTGCAGAAAGTAAGAGGGCTGGGACCCGCCCCTCTTCGCTTGCAACATCGTGTGGCAGTAGAACTTAGCAGCTTGCTGCAATCCGCTGCCCCAGTCGGCGGGGATCGGTGTTCTTGCCCGCTCCTATGGCGCGGTCAGTGGCACTTCTGCCCGGCTCTTGCCGGGCAGAAGCAGAAAAAGATCAGCCAGCTTTGCTGAGACTGCCAGCGGATGATTTGCCAGTACGGCGGTCCTGTTCGACCTCGTAGTTGATCTTCTGGCCCTCATTAAGGGTCGAGAGGCCCGCTCGTTCGACAGCGGAAATGTGGACGAAAACGTCCTGACCTCCGTTGTCAGGCTGGATAAAACCGAATCCCTTGGTGCTGTTGAACCACTTCACCGTTCCAGTCGCCATAGCGTATTCCTTTGTAACAATTCAATGTAGGCAGGCCATAAGCCAGGTCCGCTTCATATCCGAGACTTTAGGGCAGCAAAAGCTAAAATAGCAAAAGCCCGGTCAAATCGCTAAAGCGGCTCGCAAGCTCCATCATGACCGCCTGTCGCGGACAGCGTCTCCCGCGCTGGCGCTCCGAATGGCAAACACAAGTTCTGAAACGCTCCGGTAAATTCCAGAACCGCGTCTATCGCTGGTTTGGAGTCCTGTTAGGGACCTGCGATCGGCCGATGTGAGCAAGAGTACGCGGACGACCAGCAACTACGGGCGCGCGCTAACGCCACCATGTTCGCCGCAGTCCTAAGGGTATTTCACCTAGCCACCTCTTTAAGCGGCAAGGCTCCCCAGTCGGCGGTGTCTGACGTCGGACAATGTCGGATGTAGGCAACACAGAGTCCGTTGAATCTCATCGCCGAAACGGCTTTCTCATCTGGCACGGTTCCTGCGGGGTCATGCAAAACGCGCAGGAGAGTCGTCCCATGATCCCCACACAGAAAAATGCCGCCCCACCTTTCGCCGACCTACTCAAAACTGACATCCGAGCCGGGCCTGGCAGCATTGTGAGGGCTCGTCTGGACCGGCGCCTTCTCCCAGTGGGGGCGACAGGGACGCAGCACCTTCAAATTGAGGGACAACTCACTTCCGTGCGAACTTTGTCCATCGCCCGGTCACCACAACCGAAGCCACCGTCTGCTTGGCTGCGGGGCGCACTTTTTGCGACCGCGCTGGCATTTCTGACGACCGCGCCCTCTCCGGCGGCCGCCTATGACATAGCGAATTTCCTGCTCGACAACGGCATGGAGGTGGTCGTCATACCCGATCACCGCGCGCCCATCGTCACCCATATGGTGTGGTACAAGGTCGGCAGTGCCGACGAGCCTCCGGGCAAATCCGGCATCGCGCATTTCTTCGAGCATCTGATGTTCAAAGGGACGGCCAATCACGGCGCCGGCGAGTTGGACCGCGCGGTGGCGGAGATCGGGGGCTCGCTAAACGCCTTCACCTCTTACGATTATACTGCCTTCTACGAAAGAGTGGCGCCCTCGGCAGTGGAGCAGATGATGAGCTTCGAGGCTGATCGCATGCGCAATCTCACCCTCACGGATGACATCATCAACACCGAGCGGGACGTGGTCCGCGAGGAGCGTCGCTTGAGGGTCGACAACAATCCGGAGGCGCTTCTCGATGAGGAGGTCGTCACGACGCTCTGGCAGAGCCAACCCTACCGGATCCCGGTGATCGGCTGGATGCACGAGATCGAGAAGCTGGACCGCAACGACGCCGTGGCTTTTTATGACAAGTACTGGCCGAACAACGCCGTGCTGGTGGTGGCAGGCGACGTTGAGCCCGAGGCCGTGAAGGCGCTGGCCGAGAAGACCTATGGCAAGGTCCCGCGTGGACCAGATCTGGCGCCACGCGAACGCCCGTCTGAGCCGGTGCAGAACACCAGGCGCACATTGACGCTAAGGGATGGCCGCGTTTCGGTCCCCATCTTTTCCAGATATTGGGTGGTGCCGTCCTATCGCACCGCCGAGCCCGGCGAAGCCGAGGCGCTGGACCTGCTGGCACAGATTCTCGCCGGGGGCAACCGCAGCCGGCTGTACCAGGAGCTCGTTGTCAAGCAGGGCATAGCCGCAGCGGCCGACGCTGATTTCGAGGGCACCATGCTGGATGCTGGCAAGTTCAGCATCCGCGGCTGGCCGCGCGGCAAGGCGAAGCTTGCGGATGTCGAGGCCGCAGTTGACGCCGAGATAGCGCGCATCGCCAGGAACGGCATCACCAGCGACGAACTGGAGAAGACGAAAAACCGCTATATCCGCTCGTTCATCTTCGCCCATGACGAGCAGGCCTCCGTCGCTGGCATGTATGGCGCCACGCTTGCCACAGGCGGCAATGTGAAAGACGTCGAGGAATGGCCGGACCGCATCCGCAAGGTCACGGCCGATCAGGTTAAGGCCGTTGCCGCCCGCTACCTCGTGTCCGACCATTCGACCACCGGCTATCTCCTGCCCAAGGAAAATTGATATGATGACGAACCAATTCCGCAGGGCCATTCCACAGGCATTGCCCTCTCCTTTTGGACAAGGCTGGCGCCTCGCCTCCTGGCTGGCTGTCCTTTGCCTTGCTATTTTCTTCCTCACCCTGCCAGCGTGTACCGCCCGTGCTGCGGCGAATATCCAGGAGGTGAAATCTGAAAAGGGGATCACCGCCTGGCTGGTGGAAGACCATAAGCTGCCGATCGTCACGCTCCAGTTCGTGTTTGACGGCGGCACCAGCCAGGACCCGGCCGGTAAGGAGGGGCTTGCCAATTTGATGACCGGCTTGTTCGACGAGGGCGCAGGCGATCACGGCGGCGACACCTTTCAGGTGCGGCTCGATGATGCCGGCGCTGAGATGAGCTTCCACGCGCGGCCTGACGGCATCTATGGCTCGGTGCGCATGCTTTCCCGGCGCCAGGACGCCGCTTTCGATCTCATCAGGCTGGCGTTGAACAGGCCCCGCTTCGATCAGGAACCCTTTGACCGAATCCGCGCTCAGCTTCTCTCCGGCATTATTGCCAACGAGCGCGAACCTCACGCGATCGGCAGGGATGCATGGCGGCGCAGGCTCTACGGCGCGCATCCGTATTCGAGGCCGCCCGAGGGCACCAAGGAAAGCCTGGCCCGCATAACGCCCGCCGATCTAAGCGCCTTCCACAAGGCCGCTTTCGCCCGCGAGGGGCTGCACGTGGCGGTTGTCGGCGACATCGATGCCAAAACTCTGAGTGCAAGGCTCGACCAGTTGTTCGGCGATTTGCCTCAGAAGCAGGCGCTCGCCCAGGTACCTGATGTCACCCCGAAGCTCGGCCAGTTGACGTTGGTCGCATACGCCCTGCCCCAGACTTCGCTCCAGCTGGCTTTTCCCGGCGTCGGACGCAGCGACCCGGAATTCTATGCCGCGCAGCTGATAAACGATATACTCGGAGGCTCGCCATTCACCTCACGTCTGTTCCAGGAAGTGCGGGAAAAGCGTGGCCTGGCCTACGGTGTGTCCTCTAGTTTGCAAGGCCACCAGCATTCCAACACGCTTGTCGTGACCACGTCGACGCGCGCCGACAGGGCGGCGGAGACGCTCGACCTGATTAGACAAGTAATCAAGGAGCTGGTGGACACCGGGCCAACAGCGGCCGAGCTCGAAGCGAGCAAAAAGCATCTGATCGGGGCCTATGCTATGAGCAATCTTGGTTCCTCCAGGGCGATTTCAGCCACGCTTCTCAGGCTGCAGCTCGACAAGCGCGGCATAGACTACATCCAGCACCGCCCTGCCCTCATCAAGCAGGTGACGCTCGACCAGGTCAGGGCGGCGGCGAAGAAGCTGCTTTCGGTCGAGCCCGCCATTATGGGCGTTGGCCCGCGGCTAACTGGTGTCCCGTGACAGCGAATAATCCCGCGCTCTAAGAATAGATGCTGAAGGACTCCGCCCACATACGTTTGGCTGATTCGACTGTGGTGCGGCAGGATGAACGCCTTGATTTCTGCCTGCTCGCCCGCAGACTAGGCTCTCGCCCGGCGGTTCGATTGCCGAGCAAGAGACCGTCGACGTCCGAGAAGTTATCAACTTTCGCGTATTTGAAATACGTGAAAGTTCAATTCTCTTAACATGTGGAGCTCAGTATGCTAACTTTCCCGTATTTCACATACGAGAAAGTTAGAAAATGGCCCTTCACCTCGTCGGGGAAAACATCGATAAAACCCGCAGCCACTATCAAGCTGAAACGGGCAAGCTCGTCCAGCTAATGCGCGGCATCTATGTCGATGCCGGGGAGGATATCGAGGCCACCATACTCAAACACGCCGTCCGCGTCGCCAAATACCTGTATCCCAACGCTTACCTCTCGGCGGCGAGCGCTGTCCTTCTCGGCCCGACCCGCGATGGCCGTCTGTTCCTGAGCGGGCGACGAATACAGCGCACGCGCTTGCGCTCGCTGGAAATCATTCAGAACGCAGCTCCCGACCACCCATCAGTCGCTCAAGCGAATGTCGATGATGGCATGGGAGAATTCCGGATCGACGTCTCCTCGATGCGCCAGCGCTTCCTCGAAGCTTTCCGCCTGCGCAGCGGACACGCGGCATCCATCGATGAGACGATGCGCGAGACAATCGCGAACCGCCTCATAGAAGAATACGGCAGCGCCCATGGCGCTGCCGACGCGACATGGGCGCTTGCCCGCGAAAACCAGTGGTATCGCGAAGGCGAGCACGCTGAGCGCTTCCTCCTCCGCCGTCCAGTGACCGCAGAGCCTGCGCGCAATGAAGCCGCGTTCGATCTGATCGTAGCGTGGCACGGCGCTCCGCTCGGCAATCTCAAACATGATGGTTTTGAGTGGCGCTGGAATCCAGACGATCAGGATGGCCCGCCACTTGTTCGCCAGACCACGCCGGGCAAGCTCCCTCCTTTCATCCTCTCGCTGCTGCCTGAAGGCTGGCTTGAGTCGGTGTTGAATGACCGCGACGAGCGCGCGACGCTGCGCTCGGGCAAACGCTACATGTCCAACATCACCATCGTCGAGCGTGCGAGCGATCTCTCCGCCCTGCCGCCCGACCTCCTGCTAACCCGGCTCACTGGCTTCACTAGAAATACTATCTTCACTGGCCAGTATGCAGGGCCGGGTCGGGGCGATCTGGAGCAGAGCTTCGAGCGCAATCTGGCGCAGATTTTCGAGCGTACCGATACGCCCCGTTTATCGGGCGTTCAGATCAAAGCGCCGATGTTCCTCGATATCGACGGTACTCTCTCCCCCAGTACCGGCAAACCGTTCACCCACATCCTCAAGCCTGCCGGTACAGGTGGATTTGAGGCCCTGCCGGTTATCGAATGGCAGTCGCTCGCTTTGGGCAGCGCGGCCGGTTTCAAGACGCCCGCGACGGCGCTCGTCCCCATGCCTGACGGGATGCCTCCGGCGCTCCTCGTCGAGCGGTTCGACATCAGAACGAGCCTTGACGACAAGCGCCTTTTGGCGCTTGAGGATTTTTGCTCAGTGCTCGGTGTGCCCACGGAAGCAAAATACGACGGCACAATGGAGCGAATCGCGCGGGCACTAAGACCGCTATCGACCTCCCCCGAAGACGACGTCCTGCTTGTCCTCAAGCGATCCTTATTCGCCTGGCTGATCGCCGATGGCGACATGCACCTGAAGAACATGGCACTGCTGAAAATCGCAGAGCCCGGCAGCGCGCAGTTCAGCTCAGTCCGCATGGCTCCGCTCTACGACGCGGTCACGACTCGCGTGTTTCCACATCTCGAAAAAGACCGGATGGCCCTCAAGCTGAACGACAAGGACGATCGTCTGCGGCGCGCCGACTTCAAGGCTTTCGCGAGCACGGCTGGCCTCAGGGCAGCCGATGCGGATACCAGCATCGACGATCTTGTTGCAGCCCTCTCACGCGCTCCCAACCACCTCGAATTGCCGCCGCCTCTATCAGACGGCTCTCAAGGCGCGAAGATGGCGGAGCAAATGCGCGCGATTGTCCACGAACGCATCGATGGGTTTGCGTAGATATCGATCTACTGGTACGATGGTTTCCGCTCTCAGACCCAAACACCTTATTGGCTGAACCGCCTAGCCATATAGCGTTCGACGTCAGCGTTCGCCCGGGCGGAGCTGGTCAAGGTTGCGCAGCCCGGGCGGGCGCGGATCGCGCTTGGCAGCTGAGGGTGATCAGGCGCGGTTCTTGAAGCGCCAGGACTCGTGGGGACAGGTGACAAGTCATCGATGCTGCGGACTTGCAACTTTCTCTGTCGTGAAAGAACAAGTTCTTTATCAATAATCCAAAATTTCACATTGGAATCATAGTTCTTGAAGATGTTCCCATAGTCTTTCTGCGCGAAGGATCGTCACCCGTATGGGCCAAGACTCTGCTTCGCCGAATGCCACGCAGGAGCTTGGCCTCTACAACGACGCGATGGGAGCCTTCTTGATGGCGCAGGTCCGGGCCATTGTGCAGGAAGCGGGCTCCCAGCAAAAACAAATCACACTGGGTAGAAGGACTCGGAAATGCCGCAAACCAACCCTGCAAAATCTCAGAAAACGGCAGGAATGCTGGAGGTTCGGTGAAAAACGAACGCAAACCTCTTCACTGCAGTCAAACCGCGAAGCCGATGGGGCGTCGTTGCGCGCGGCACTCGATTTGCGCGTGTGCACGGGCAGGCAAGCTGACAATTACCGGTCGATCCCGGACCAGCCGCGCCAGGCGCTGCCATACTGCGCCAAGCGCAATTGGCAGCTAACGGTCGAATTTAGTTTGTCGAACCGGGTGCGAGCGGCTCCGATAACCGCCCCCCTTGAACGGCAGCGTGTTCTCGACGTGACGACGTTCGTCGGTGCCGACGTTATTGTCGTGCATTCCTTTCCCGCTTCGCTCCCGATCACTTCTCGGATCCAATAACAGGTATCGGCGAAGCCGCCGACGCGAGCGCTGCCGCGAAACTGCGCTTTCCACCATTGCTCGATCAGTCCCACGGAGATTGTTTCCAAGTTTCATGAACGGCATCCACCACCGCTGCGGCTAGATCTTGGACATCGGTCTCGCTCATCGGAGTCGAGAGCGCGCCAGAGCAATTCGTCGTCATTAGAAAACTCCGTTCCAGCATTGCAAGGTGCACCTTTGCGAGCGCCGCCTTCTGCAACGCGCTCGGGAACGACGTCCGGTAGTTTCGGATCACTTCAGTCTTCAGGTGGAGCCGAAAGAGGGAGCTCGCGCCGGTAACCTGCGCGGGGAGTTCGCGCCTTCTGAGTTGCTCGATGATTTCACTACGAAGCGTTTCGCCCATCTGGTTAAGACGGGCCACGGCATCCTTTGTGTATGATTGTAGTGCCACCAGCCCAGCTGTCATGCTGAGCGGGTTTGCGCTGAACGTGCCGCCGTGAGACACGGCTGGCTTGCCCCTGGTGTGATCGAAGACCGCCATGTACGACGCAGGCCCCGCTACGGCTCCAACGGGCAAACCTCCGCCGATGATCTTGCCCAAAGCGACCAGATCCGGCTCAAAGCCGAAGATGTCATGGGCGCCACGGAAACCGACGCGGTAAGAAACGACCTCGTCAACCACAAGCAGGATACCGTAGCGGTTACAGCAATCCTGGATGACCTCCCGCAAATCCGCCTCTATCGGAACCATGCCCACGCGGGGAGCAACTGGATCGAGAAGGATCGCGGCGAGGCGCTCATGGTGTGCACGGATGAGCTCTCTGCACGACTTGGCCTCGTTGTAAGGAAGGACAAGGACATCCGCGGCGGTGGAGGCGGGAGTTCCACTGGCATAGAGCACACTGTTAGGCGACGAATCGCCCCAGTTGTCTGGTGCAGAATCAAGGCTCACTTCCACATAGTCATAGGCGCCGTGATATGCGCCCTCGAACTTGGCAATCATCGGGCGCCCTGTAATAGCGCGAGCGGCCTTGACAGCGAACATAACAGCCTCGGTGCCGGAGCTCGTAAAGCGGACCTGCTCAAGCTTCGGCGAACGCGTCGTGATTGCTTCCGCGAGCCTGGTCTCGCTTGTGGTCGGAAGCCCGAATGCGGTGCCGTCGTCCAGGACCTTGTGCAGCGCCTCGATCACCGGCGGAAAGGCATGGCCGTGAATGAGCGAGAAGGAGTTGTTTGCGCAGTCGAAGACCTTGCTGCCGTCCGCGTCAGTGATCCAGCCGCCCGCTCCTGCCACAGCATAGGGCGGGTGGGGAGCGAAGAACTGCGCAGCACGCATGCTGCCGCCGGGCGTGATCTTTAGCGCTCGTTGAAACTCCTCGCGAGATTTTGGCCCAACGACCTCTCCCCGGTTGTGGCCCAGCCCTGAAATGCGCTGCATGTCCGAACTCCTTGTCTACCTTTGTCGAGATGGCGAGGCTCTGCGAAACTTTGATGCCATTTGGCGCTAGAGCGAGTTCTGATGGAGGTGCTTGCACCATCAACACGGATCGAGAATGCTGCCTACTTTCGTGGCGGAATCGCAGCTCGCCGGCACTCTCGGTGCCGCAACCGTCACGCGAACCTGCGGCGTCGGCATGCCGGCATCGCGGGCTAGTCTCTTGGCGATGATCTTGTCGAGCGCTAGCCCATGCCGGGGCGGGCCGGATCCGGTGTACGGGATGCCCGCCGGGGCATGGCGGGAACGTGGGTGAGACCACTTCTCGCCCTGAATACCGTACGCATGTTGAAGGCGATCCCCGAGGGCCGGGCCTGCGGATGGGCGGCATAAACCACACGAGCGAAGCGAGCAGTTCTTTATCGCCGTCGCACCCCGGCGTGTGGTGGCCGCCCTCTCGCAGTACCGCCGTCATGCTTTCGACCTCGCCGCGGTGGTCGACCTCCGGGCGCGGCTGTCCGAACCGATAATCATGCCGGTGTGACCATGGATCTATACGACGACTACTCGCATCAGCTACTCCCTCAGTTTGCGCACCGTCACGTTCTGCGCACAGTTGGCTGATCGAGAGGAACAATTCGTCTGGGCCCCCCGGCCGTTAACTGTCACGTGCAATTGACGTGCCACCGAGGAGCGCGATCAAAAGGAGAAAAGCACGCATTCGTGCCGCGCGGGTGGGATGCCGGCGCGTCAGTTGTGTCGGGTTTCGAACCTAAGACGTCTTCAATCGGACACGGCCGGAAACAGGAACATCTCCTGGTCTTCAAGGATAGAGGCCGAGCTCAAGGCAACCAAGAAACATGGATCGGCGCCTATGCTATCTACAAACTGGATCCCTCCAGGTCGATTGCAGCCCCGCTCCTCGAATCGCAGCTCGAGAAGCTCGGCATCGACAACACTCAGCGCCGCGCAGCCTGATCGATCGGTGATGCTCGATCAAGTCAGGGCAGCGGCGGAGCTGCTCCGGCCGAGCCCGCCATTTATGGTCGTCGGCCTGACGCTGGGGGCAAGGATGAGCCCGGCAGCCCAGTTCGCCTTCCTTCTCCCTTTCTCGGGGAGATAAATTCGGGTCGGTGAGAAAGGCCGGCGGAGCTGTTTTCGTGGGCGTGCGAAGCACCTGCCGGGTCAGTCGACCGATCCGCCGAATCGTGGCTCGCCTTCTCCTCATGGGAGCCTCCCTTCCGATGGCAGAGATCGCGATCCGTTCAGGCCACATGAACTGGCTGCTCGGTCGGAAGCCGATGTCCATTGTTCAGGTTGTCACTTAATGAGAACCGCAAGCCATCGACCACGACAGTTCAAGAATAATTCTCCCTTTAAGTTGAGTGGAATGGTCTACCAGCCATCAGGCCGAGGCCCTATAAGCATCCCCGGACGCGGAATATACACCGACGCCTGCTGACATGCGTATCCGCAGTGTTTGAGAGGAATTCAGTATTGCCCCTGTGCCTGCCGATGGTCCGCCACCTGAAATCCGCGGACCTGTTTGGCGCCATTGATCGCCTGCCGGCGCTCGGCACGCCAGTTAGCGAGCGGACATTCGAGGTCCTCAACCCGTCGAGCGGCGAAGTGCTGGCAGTACTTCCCGACATGGGCGTGGAGGAGACACGCGCTGCGATCGAAAAGGCCTACGTAGCGCAGCCTGGATGGGCGGCTCTGACCGCCCGAGAACGCAGCGACGTTCTGTGGCGATGGCATGAGCTGATCATCGACCACGCCGGTGATCTTGCCGCCATACTCACTGCAGAGATGGGCAAGCCGTTTGCCGAAGCCAAGTCGGAGGTTTCGCATGCGGCCGCGTATCTGCAATGGTACGCCGAAGAAGCCAATCGCATCTATGGCGAGACGATCCCCGCACCCTCGACAGACCGTCGCATGCTGGTGATCAAGCAGCCGATCGGTGTGGTCGGCACGATTACGCCATGGAATTTCCCAGCGTCTATGGTGGCGCGCAAGATCTCGCCGGCCTTGGCGGCGGGCTGCGCGATCGTGCTCAAACCTGCTGAACAGACGCCGCTCGTGGCAGGCGCAATGTTCGCCCTCGCGCATCAAGCCGGCTTTCCAGACGGTGTCGTCAACCTGATCTATGCGTCCGAAGGTGCTGGCGTTGGACGCGAACTCTGCTCCAATCCCAAGATCCGCAAGATCAGCTTTACAGGCTCGACCGAGGTTGGCCGGCTGCTCATGCGCCAGTGCTCGGACCAGATCAAGAAGGTCAGCCTCGAGCTCGGCGGCAATGCCCCTTTCATTGTCTTTGATGACGCCGACATCGACGCTGCGGTTGACGGCGCGATCCAGGCGAAGTTCCGCAACGCCGGCCAGACTTGTGTTTCAGCGAACCGCCTTTACGTCCAATCGAGCGTTCACGATGAGTTCGTTGAGAAGTTCGTGGAGAAAGTCCGGTGCTTGTCGGTTGGCGACGGCTTCGCCCCCGGAGTGGACGTCGGACCGCTCATCGACTTGAATGCTTTGGCCAAGATCGAGTCCCACATCGCAGATGCCGTTGCCAAGGGTGGGACAATTCGATGCGGGGCCGAACGTATCGGCAAGGATGGCACCTTCTTCAAACCCACAGTCCTAACCGAAATCTCCAGCATGATGGCGGTTGCGCAAGAGGAGACTTTCGGGCCGCTGGCGCCGATCATTCGCTTCCACGAGGCGGATCAGGTTGTGCGTGAGGCCAACGACACGATCTACGGCCTCGCCGCCTATTTCTATGCCTCGAACCTGAAGCGTGTCTGGCGCGTGGCCGAGGCATTGGAATATGGCATGGTTGGCATCAACACGGGGCGTATGTCTTCGGAAGCGGCGCCCTTTGGCGGGATGAAGCAGTCCGGCATCGGGCGGGAGGGTTCCCGCCACGGGCTCGAAGACTACCTCGAAATGAAATATCTCTGCATAGGCGGAATCTGATCTCTATGTGGATGGACACCTCAGGCGCAGAATGAACCAAAGGGATGATCGAGCGCTTTTGGCGAACCTTCTTGCGGCTGATTCGGGTCGTCTATCGCGACCCCGGCCTGCGCGCCTTAAGGTGCATCTAAGCGCCCAGCTACGTTGAACCGCCTCTACGGCGACGAGCCAAGCGCCGGTACCGGACGGTACGTTGCTCATCCTATCCAACCTCGGCAAGCATCTCATCTGTGCGGGGCGACAGCATCGAGAAGTGCCCGGAGACCTACGCCGCCAGACAGCTCACCCCCTTACATGGATATCTATGATAGGTTCGGCCACGATCGCTCGTTTGGGCCTGATAATTGCGCCCTCGTAAACGACGTATAGCTTCTTCGGGAACGGGCAGGTCCCGATCGCCGTTCGGCGCCCCAACGCCTCAATTAGCAATTTGGTCCGATCACTTTCAGATAGGTTGAGTGGCATTTTCCAACCCACTTTTTCGGCTCGCTGTCGTGAAATTCAAACACGGATGAGCGCCCTTTCCGACGTGATTGAATCGACGCTCGCCCTTGTCATAGCGCCGCCCTGTTGCCTTTCCCTTCTTTGCAACGCCGGCCGCTGCCATTTTCTATCTTCGCTCCTCAATACCCAACCGCCGCCCCAAAACGAAGTGTCTTCGGGCTCTGCCTCAAAAATGTCCTAAGGCGCAATACCTCCTCTTCCTGTTGCCGCGGCCCAAGCTCGGCGACTAGCCGGCTTTTGAACAGGTCAGGCTCTATCGCGAAGGGACATCGCAGGGGCCCGACCCTGACTTGGCGGAAACGCGAAAACAAATGAACGGGTAAACCACTCGCGGTCGGCGTCAAGATTCTGCACTGAATTCCACCTTGGGCGCGGGAGCGACTCCCGAAATCGTTCGATGCTGTCCGACTATTGGGAAGTCCGCCAAGGCACCGGCGTGTTTGCGTCCGCGCCGCGAGACAATGCTGGGTCCCATCACTGTGGTGCCGTCAATCACGATAGTTCTGCAGAGAAATGTCTCGCCAGGTGGTTCACGCGAACTAGAACGCGATCGTCCATCAGATGCGCTGACACAGCGAATGTCGCCAACCCAACGGTGCAGCGCGTCCGCACGGCGAGCGGATGACGCCACGGACACTTTTTACGCCGCAACCTCCTTATTGCCGCACAAGCAATTGGACGCCCTTCGCGCATCGCTCTGAATCGCTACAGTCGCCGGCATTCCCGCCTGGAGAAGATACAGTGACACTAGACGTGCCCAGGCCGCGCATCCACGAGAGACATTGAGGGGTGAGATCCAATGATTATAGCGCATCTGCTCGACATGGACGGAGTCCTGGTCCGCGGCGGCCAACCGATTGCTGGCTCGGTCGATTATGTCGCCGGGCTAGTCGCCAAGGGTGAGCCGTTTCAGATCTTCACCAATAACTCGCGCTTCACGCCCGAAGATCATGCCGAGCGTCTAAGAGCGGTTGGCTTCGCCGTGCAGCCAGAGCACATCTACACATCGGCGCTCGCCACCGCGCGGTTCGTGGAACTACAAAAGCACGGATCATCTGCTTATGTCATCGGCGACCACGGTCTGGTCGAGGCCCTGCGGCAGGCAGGCTGCCGGATAACGGGGTTTGCCCCCGAGTTCGTGGTCCTCGGAGACACCACTTCGTACCACTATGAGCAGATCGCAACTGGCGCCGAGCTTGTGGCGAAGGGCGCGCGCTTTCTCGCCACCAATCCGGATGCGACTGGCCCGACCGAGCGAGGCTCCCATCCGGCATGCGGTGCAGTCGCAGCACTAATCGAGAAGGCCACCGGCCGTCAGCCCTATTTCGTCGGGAAGCCGAACCCCTTCATGATGCGCAACGCGCTCGACCGGCTCGGAGTGCGAGCTGTCGATACCATCATGGTCGGTGACCGCATGGACACCGACGTGCTCGCCGGGCTGGAATCGGGCCTGAGGACAGCCCTTGTGCTTACTGGGGTGACGAAACTGGCTGACATAGAGCGGTTTCCATTCAGACCGGACCACGTGGTCGAGCGCCTTGCCGATCTGGGCCAGATCATCGTGAACCAATAAGCCGAGTCCACCCTTACACGAAGACCGAACGCTCCCTCTACGTTCCGCATGGGGCCGCCAACCTGGGCAATTGTCGGGAGGAACCCTGGCCGCATCCAGAAAAGAAGTGATAAGCATGACAACTTAGTCGAAGTATACCCATGTAGCCCAATGCAGGCCGGTCTTGACCTCTATGAAGCAAGAGTCTTCGACCGAAGAGTCTCGCGCGCCGAAGTAGGCTAGTCCAGCGAATGGGCATATCGGATCGACCAGATGCGTTCGCTGCGACACTCACGCCCGACACCGCCTTCGTTTCTGTGATGGCTGCGACAACGAGATGGGCGTCGTTCAACCCATTGTAGTTTAGACCGATATCGTCGCCGCCTCGCTCCGGAGGCGATCCTACACGTGGACGCCGCGCAGGTTGTTAGTCGTATACCCATAGATCTGACCGACGAGTTCGTCGAAGTCGATCTGCTCTCCCTATCAGCGCATTGATTCCAAGGCCCGAAAGGCGTGGGCGCGTTGTACATTAGGGAGGGGTTGCGCCTCGAACCGCTTTTTTTATGGTGAACAGGAGGACGGGCGACGGCGCGGGACGCTGAACAGCTAAGCAGCCGCCTGACTGGCCGTTGCCGCGGAATAGGCGGCTCGGCGGCTGAGTGTAGCGAGTGGCATCGAAGCGCTTCGAAACAACTTTGAACGGGAGTTGGCAATCCGCCTGCCGCAAGTACGTTTTAATGGGACTCAAGCACCGCGCCTTCCAAATACGTGCTCTTTGACCATCCCGTGCTGTGAGGCCGATGCGATTGTCGAGCGCCTGGCGATGCGCGGAATCTGTCTCTCCACAGGTTCCGTCTGCAGCGCTCGCTCCACCGCTCCGTCGCATGCTCACGACGATGAGGGATCAGCTATGAAGATGCTAAGTCTACGCTGCGAGTGAGTCTTTCCACATTTACTCCAAAGGCGGATCTCGAGTTGGCAATGGCCGAAATAGTCGCTGCCGTGAATACGGAGCCATAACGACCGCGCTCGAAGTCTGACAATTCTTCAGCACCAATTCGCATAGCCGGACGCGAAACATTGCGCCTCTAATTTGAAGTTCTGAACGCGAGTACGTCTGAACACGGATGCCCGGCAGGAGACTGAGCTCGCTGCCGGGCCGGGTACGCCTTGGGAGGTGGCGTAATTCAGCGACTCTCGTGGAGGGGGGAACCACTCAGTCCGCGTGTTTTGCTGAATAGCATGCATGTACCGTGCCAGGTCAAAAAGCGCTTAAAAACACCCGAGAGGCAGGTTCCTGTACCTTGCGTACACGACATTGTCGGCTATCGGACAATACGAACGTGCCTCTTGGCATCGACGATGCCTCAACCAGAGCGCCCTCGAAGGCCGTTCGCTGCCATGTCGAGCGGGCCAATCGGTGGTAACGGGTTTTAGCTCCGAACTGTTCGCCGGCTGACGCACAGGGCGGACTGTCACTTTTAAAGAAGGAAATCTCTGTACCCTCCATTCATGAGGACGCGGCCACGCGAGACGGCGCGGCGAATGCGGTCGCGCAGATGATCGCGAGGATCCCTCCAATCGGCATGGACGCGCCGTTGACCAACCAGCGCTTCGGCGAGCTCACGATGTGACGCCCCAGCAAGTGAGCCGTCGAGCGCACGAAGAACGAAGGTCAAGCGCGGACCGCGTCTTTCCGGCGGAAACAAGCGGGCGGGCAGGTGTTGACCCAGACTTAGAGAATTGAGGCACTCGAGCGCCCTCAGACGGGGCTTCGAAAGCATCGCTGGCCAGATCGCCTCGGTGCGGAGGCAAACAGGGCGCAAGATATCCGCGCCAGAGACGGCGAGCTGGAGCGTATGTTCCGCATTGCGAAGAAGAACATGCTGGCCCTTGTCGGGCGCCAGCAGGACCGTCGCACGACATGGCAACGCCGAGAGCTCGAACGGCAATGTCGCCGAGGACGCGGACAGCTGTTCTGCAATGACCGGCAGCACATGGACGCACCAGAGCGGAGACCAGAATACGTGCGAATTTCGCCCATAAGACTCGGCGAAACAGGACACCCCAGCGCGACAGGTCACCGGCCGACGCGACCACGTCGAGAAAGGGTTGGTTAGACAGAGTATGGGCCTGCTGGCGCGCAGCGATCAGATCACGCTGGAATGCTGGGTTGCGGCGTAAGAACTCCCAGGCCCACTCGCGCGGCGTCAGACCAGCGGTGTAATCGTATGATCTTTCATCGCGCCAATCAGCCTCGTCCGCGCCAGTCACGAGAACTGTAGGCACGACTGTGCTCCCCTGCCCGCCCCCAGGGGGGTCGAAAGTTTATGCCACTTGGCAAAGCACCGGCGCCGAATGCCCCAGACCTCGATGGGGCCATGTCGTCGAAGCGTGTGCCATTGGCGCCGTCGAGGGTAGAAGGCGCGCGCAAATGGCCACCAGACCGTCGAACCCGCGCAGCGACAGCCAGCGCGGCCTGAGCACGCCAAGGATATCGGTTTCGTATCGGTGATCGGCTCATCCGTCCCGTTCAAGAGGTTCCTTGGAGACGTAGTGGCGTGGCGGTGGATTGCACGCTGCTTGTGGGAAAGTTGTCGTAGCGCCGGCGCTATAAGCTCAGTCATGGAGGTCTCCTCGGGGGAATTTCCGCCATTGGAGGCCAAGTTTCAGGGTATGGCAGCCTGTATAGGTGTACAGGTTGAGCCGACTGCGCAGTGGGCCCCGCAAAACGAACAAGCAAGGCGCGCAATTGCTTTTGGGGTGGTGCTCACGCCGGGGTTTTGCGAGCGGCATGGAGATGGAGCGGCCGGGGGCCACTTGCGCCTGCTGCAGCCGTTTTCCAGGCAGACTTGTCCCACGCTGCCTTTGGTGCGGGCGTACAACTCGCAGCGTCAGCCAAAGACCGCCGATCGTTGGCCGCCTCGCCGAGATAGGATGCCGAGCCGGAGCTTCCCTGTTCCTGACCCTCATACCTTGCATATTGAACGACGGTCGCCAGCAGCTGAATGTAGCTCGCGACCACTCCCATGTGTTCGTTCGAACGCAGCTTGCTGGCGCGATCGGCAGACTTAAAAAATGCAATCAAGGGACGGTTCAGGCCAAGTTTGCTGGCAGGGTTGGATAACCATCAGCTCGGCCAAGCGGCGCCCTATCCCTTTCTCGGATCGCCGATTTTTGACTGGTGGCGGTGTCTAGCTAGATCCCTAGGCACAGGGCGCTTGGTCGCTCACGGCGTCCGTTGCCTCATGATGTCTGCCATTGAATCCCTGTGCGAGAAGCGTTCCGGAGCGAAGATGTCGGGGGCCAACCAAGTTCATTGTGAGCTTCCCTGCTTGAGTCCTGCGCGGCGTCACCGAGCTCCCCGCAGGAGGTCGATCGGGTGATTGCGCGGTGCACTCGTTGTCGGATTCTCGACGATGTCGGACATCTGACACAGCGCTGTCAGAGCTGTCACATTGTTCCGAAACGATTTTCCCAGTTGGCACGACGGTTGCAGTCCTATGCGCAAAAGCACTGCGACGCCGCACCGACTGAAAAGAACCAACCTAATGATCACAGTTTTCCCACATGCGGGCGCCCCCGCAAGCACTCAGCCTACCCGAGCAGATGGAAGCCATTGCGCTTTCATTCCTCTGGTTGTCCGGACATGAGCGAATTCGATTTCCGTCCAACGCTGGATGCACCCGACGATGACCCCCATCTTTGGCTCGAAGATGTAGAAGGCGAACGGGCACTTGCGTGGACCGCCAGCCAGTCGGCAAAGACCCTGAAGCACTTCGCGGGAATGCAGTTCGAGCGCGACCGGGCGGCGCTGCCAGCCATTTTCGACCGTCCCGACAGAATTCCCCTGGTCACGCGCCGCGGTCAGTACCTCTACAATTTCTGGCGAGATGCCGGAAATCCGCGCGGACTGTGGCGCCGGATCACCCTTGCCGTCTACATCAAGGCGGATCCCCAATGGGAGCTACTGCTCGATCTGGATGCCCTCGCGGCTAGCGACGGAGAGGACTGGATCTGGGGCGGCGCTTCGATCGAGCCGGAGAGACGGGAAAGAGCCGTTCTGCGCCTCTCGCGCGGCGGCAGCGACGCGGTCGTGCATCGCGAATTCGACTTCAGCTCTCTGAGCTTTGTCGCCGACGGTTTCGATCTCCCCGAGGCCAAAGGCCACATTCGTTGGCTTGACCCTGACACGCTTCTGCTTTCCAGTGCGCTTGGTAATGGCATGGCCACGCGCTCCGGTTACGCGCGCACCGTGCGACTGTGGAAGCGTGGCGCGGATCCCCTCACCGCGCCGGTAATCTTCGAGACCGGTTCCGAAACCCTGGGTGTGTCTGGCCATCTGGACCGTACCGCCGAGAGCGAGCGCCTGTGGTTCGTCGAGCAGCTGGCCCGGCTCGAGAAGAAAGTCCGCATTGGTGATAGGAGCGGGCCGAAGATCGAGATCGACCTTCCCAAGGACGCCAGGTGGGCTAACTTCGGCGATTGGCTGGTGGTAAAGCCGCGCAAAGCATGGACGGTTGCCGGCACATCCTATCGCGCCGACGCGCTGATCGGCATCTCACTTTCCGCTTTCCTGGCGGGCGAGCGCCGTTTTAATACCCTGTTTGAACCAGCCCAGAGGCACTCCCTGCGGTCATTCTTCTGGAATGACGGGAAGCTCATTATCGGATACCTGGCGAACCTCGCTCCGAGATTCGAGGTGTTGCACCCCGGCCCCGCAGGATGGACACGCCGAGCCCTGGACACCGTGCCCGCGCAAGGGGCCGTTGACCTCTGGTCACTCGATGCGGCAGTTCACGAGACCAATGGAGAGGTCCTCGTTTCGGCTCAGGACCCGATCACGCCGCGGCAGCTTTTCCTATTCGATCTCAACGCCGCGCCGCCGCTCGGTGCTCCAGTGATCCTGAAGCGCAACCCGGAGACTTTCGACGCATCCGGACTGGTGGTCACGCGCCACGAGGCAGTCTCGATTGATCATGAGATGATCCCCTATACGCAGGTTGGTCCGGCGAACGGGAACGGAGATGCCCCGGTTCACCTTTCCGCCTATGGCGGGTTCGGCAAATCGCTCCTGCCCTACTACTACTCCTCGCTCGGCAAGCTGTGGCTCCAGCGCGGCGGCACGTGTGTGGTGGCGAACATCCGCGGGGGCGGCGAGTTCGGCACCCGCTGGCACGATGCCGGGCGGAGGGAGGGCAAGCGTCTCGCCCATGACGATTTCGCCGCCGTTGCCGCCGACCTCGTGCGAAGGGGCATTACGCTGCCGAGGCGGATTGCCGCCGAGGGGGGCTCAAATGGCGGTCTACTGATCGCCAACATGCTTACCCGCTATCCTGAGCGTTTCGGCGCGCTGTTCTGCATGGTTCCGCTTATCGACATGCGCCGCTACACCAAACTCCTGGCGGGCGCGAGTTGGATCGACGAATATGGCGATCCCGACAAGGCTGACGATTGGGCTTTCCTGAGGGAAATCTCCGCCTACCACGCCGCGTCGCCGGGACAGCCCTACCCGCCTATCCTGCTCGCCACGATGAGACGCGACGACCGCGTCCACCCGGGCCATGCGCGTAAGATGGCCGCAAAGCTGCAGGCTCTTGGCTATCCCGCTTACTTTTACGAGCCCGTCGGGGGCGGCGGGCACGGCTACGGCAAGGACAATCGGGAGCGAGACGCATTCATCAGTCTTGGCACCAATTTTCTTCGCAGCGCGATCGGCTGGCACGCCTGTTCCTAAAACCGGGAGCCCGACAAGAGCAAACTTCGAATAAGTGAGTACAGGTCGATGACCGCAGATAATCCCGAAAATGCGCGCCAGAGCTCTGTCGATCTCAATCAATACTGCAGGATATTTACAGTGAATCCTATCATTTCTGAAGAGCAAGGAGAAATATCATGGCAACAAAGCGAATGAACTGGGCGCGAGGAGTAACAGCGGCCGTCGTCCTGATGCTGGTAGGGCAGCAGGCGGCCGCGGCAGACCTTGCAGAACCGTGCGACCCGGATCAGGGTGCCTTGTTGACGGAATGGCCAAGCCCCTGGCAGATCCGCCTGCGGGCCTTGGGGGTTATCACTGAGGATTCGGGCTACGTTAACGCGTTGCCCGGCTCCGGTCTTTCCTATTCGAACACCGTAACGCAGGAACTCGATATTTCGTATTTCTTCACGGACAATGTCGCAGCCGAGCTTATCCTCGGCACCACCTATGCCAACATCACAGGCCAAGGCTCGATCGGCGGGCTGGGGAATATCGGCAAGGTTTGGCTGCTGCCGCCCACGCTGACATTGCAGTATCACTTTACCGATTTCGGCGCCTTCAAGCCCTATGTCGGCGCCGGCGTGAACTATACGATCTTCTATCATCAGCAAGCCGGCAGCGCCGATGATCTCAAGGTCAAGAACACGTTCGGCACCGCGCTGCAGGTCGGGTTCGACTACATGGTCGACCAGCACTGGGGCGTCAACTTCGACGTGAAGAAGCTTTTCCTGAAGCCAGACTTCGACGTCACGGTGGCCGGCGCGAAGCAGACGGGAAAGGCGGAGCTCGATCCCTGGCTGATTGGCGCAGGCGTCACGTACCATTTCTGACGCCGGCGAAGTCGGCTTACGCACAGCCGAGTCGAATGAAGGGCGCCTCGTGCGCCCTTTTGCTGTGGGCCCGACGGTCCACTTTTGTCAACCCGACATACACCCAAGGTCAATGTGACTTGGGGTTGTCCGAGCTGTCGGATATGCGACGTTAATGTCGTTCACCTGACACAGCCAGTCCGATCGATTGCCGTGATCTAAAAGGATCTCCCTTGGCGCGCATATTGCATCGTTCATCCGGACACGGATCAACGGACTGAGGACAGCCATGCAGAGAATGTCCATAGCCAACGCTTTGTGCCGGGCCCAATTCCGCCCTTCCAGGTGCAGAAAAAGGAAGGGAGTGTGATCGCAAGCGTCATGAGGCTTTGGACACTCCATCATTGTGGACATGGAAAATACCCTGCTGGCTCGGATGCCAACTCTTCAGTTTGGTCACCCGGCCAGTTCCTGGATATCCGCGTAGGGCGCACGGGTCATGGTGACTGCCGTCTCGGCTGCACCCGCGTGCTGACTCCTTCGAGCAACGCTCAACGCTGCTGCACACCGGCGATGAAAAGCCAGATCCAACAATGCGTCTTCCGAAAACCGAAAGAGGTGAACAGATATGTTCAAGATCGGCGCTTTGGCGCTCGCGTTGTTAATTCAAGGGGCATCGGGATCGGCAACCGCTCGAGCGCTGGCCAACGGTTCGAACGGTGCACATCCACCGCTAGCGCTGAGCGATTTGGAGCGGGCACTGACGATCAACGATCGCTATCGCGGGCTCACCGAGTAGATCAGGTGGAGCGAACAGTGGATGGGGTGGCCAGTCGGCATTGAATATTCCCAATCCTCCGCCATCGACAATGCTTACAGGCTGCGGGGCAAGCTGATGATCGTCGTGGGCGAAATGGACCGCAATGTCGACCCGTCCTCCTCGCTGCAGTTTGCCGACCGACTCATCAAGGCGGGAAAAGATTTCGACATGGTCTATGTGCCTGGTGCCGATCACAACGTGCCAGGCATCTACACTGAGCGCAAACTCCTGGACTTCTTCGTTCGCAACATTCTTGGTCAGACCCCACCCGACTGGAACGCTAAACGAACCGCGCTGCAAAAGAGCAAATCGTCATTCGGCAGCTTCTGCCTATAGCAATCCTCGCCCCTGTTTTGTTGGCTGTGATCGAGGCGGCGAGCGAGCGGAGAACCGCTCGGACCAGGGCCTGCGCCATTCCTGCGCAACGGGCCTTAGCAAGACGGAAACGGGCACGATTCCGACGCTCGACGGCCGCAAAGCGGGAATTGAGGACACGGCGCCCGGCCTCGGCCTGCCTCTTCGATGACGGTACGCTTCTATCTTGCATGCTTCGTTTTGCCTCCGCTCGCCAATCGCGGCTTTCCCCGGAAGCGGGGACGGAAGCGGGGGTGGGCGGCGAGTTGCGACCGGAAGGGCCGCCGTCCAGGCGGACCGCATCCGAAGGACCGGAACGAAGAGAAGGACCCGAAGCGAGAGCGAAGGGTTGCGGGATGCCGCGGCGGACCTAGAAGGGAGCGCCGCCTACCCTGCTCCGCCGGGGGCCCAAAAGAAGAGCTGCGCCCGCCCTTGCCCGCGCCAGGGCGGGCGCGGAATGGCTGAGACGCCTGAGGTTGCCGAATAAAACCGGGGCTGGTCCGCCCGGCAACCGTGGCTCCGGGAGGCGCGCTGGGCCAGCTACGTTCGCAGGCTCAACAGAATCTCGCACGGGTCAGCGTCAAGCACTGCAGTTACGTCGAGAAACTCAATGAAATCGAGACGTCGCTCTCCACCCTCGTACTTTGCCACGAAAGATTGCGGCCGACCAAGTTTTTCAGCTACCTGCGTCTGGGTCAGGCCTTTGGCCTTGCGCTCCACGTACTTTCCGTGCGTCTGGCGAAGGGCAGGCTCATCGTTCAACATCTCCGCGCGCCTTACCGGGCGCGCACGCTTACCTAACCCCCACGCGTATTGCGCTGAAGCGGACGCACATGGAGTCCGGTACCTCCGCAGCAATCCTACTGACTCTCCCGGTTTTCGTGACGATCAAATCGCGCCCTCGACCTTAGCACTACATGGTGGATCGCACTGGGGCGTCAACTTCGACGTGGAGAAGCTTTTCTTGAAGCCAGATTTCGGCGTCACAGTGGCTGGCGTGAAGCCTGACCGGGAAGACCGAGCTCGATCCTTGGCTGGATAGGCGCAGGTGTCACTATCGTTTCTCATGCAAAGCTAAGCGGCTTTGGCCAGCCGAGCTACAAGAAGGGTGTCCGCGTGCGCCCTTTTTCGTCGCCGCCTGCCAGGCACTCATTTCCGGTTTTTCCCTGTACTTGAGGCCCGCAAGCTAGCGTGTCGGAGGGCTGTCAAGCCCAAGATCAAAATCCAAAAATCCTCAACAGCGGCGTTCACGAGACGTTGGTCGTGTCGAACACTCTCCGCAACGCCCCACGCAGATCGAGTGGCTCTTTCCAAGTGGCCTTCGCTCGAGCGTCGCCGGGCCGATCGTTGCCAGCTTGGCTGTGGCAGCGAGAAAGATTGCCTCCGCCGGCGGCGCGAAGCCGAATGGCCAAGATTGGATCAACTCCTCCCCGACGAAAGGATTTGGTTCAGGAGGAGCTGGCGCGGGCTGTCAGGCGCGCGGCCGTGCAGCCGCTATTTGGAAATCGTGATGTTACCCTGTTTGTCGGGCCGAACCAGATCGATGTGGCTGACACCGAGGGCCAATGCGAGTTCATAGATCGTGATGATCGTTGGATTTCGTCGGCCTTTCTCCAAGCCGCTGATGTACTGCTGACTGAACCCGGAAATTTCGGCAAGCTGTTCCTGCGTCAGACGCTTCCGTTGCCTGATCCTCTGCACATTCCGTCCAACCAACTTGCGCATGTCCATGCATGCAAGGCAGCGGAATGCGCAGCTTGAGTTTATCAACTATATTATGTAATCCCCATTTAGAGGACGGAGGGCTTCTCGGGGACCGTTATCGGGAGATAGAATTATCGATGGTACACCCTGGATCGAATACCCCGATTGCCGACGAGGTTCCTTGGTCTGAAGGCCTTACCGCCTACGACAAGGCGCACTTTACCCTTTATATGAGGCTCCTGGACGCCTCAGCCGATGAGGCCCCCGAAAAGGAAATGGCCCATCTGATCCTCGGCATTGATCCGGCAATTGAACCGGAGCGCGCCAAGAAGGCGCTTCGGAGTCATCTCGCCCGCGCGAACTGGATGGTGACGACCGGCTACAAGGAATTGTTCGCCAACTGACAAATTGCGCAGTGCTCGGTTATTCAAGTACGCAATTCCTGTGGCGGCTAGAGCGCGTCCTGTTTAATCTGGGTCGTATCCAGCTGCCTTGAAGTAGTTGGCGCATTCGGCTGGGGTGAAGCGT
>NZ_JBVVQR010000060.1:0-12756 GCF_055811535.1 Mesorhizobium sp. WSM4816
GTTCCTTCTCGATAGCCATGTGATGATTCTCTCCTTTCCATCATCATGGCCTCGCGCACAGAATTCCTGACAGTCCCACGACATGATCCCGGCGATCGTACGCTCAGCGCTGTTGCCTGTCGTGCGTCGGCTGAACGAACTCGATCATGAGATCGGACAAGCGATCAGACCATTCTGGCTCTCGCCAGAGCCGATGAGACCGCGCGCCGTCTGATGAGCGTTCCCGGCATCGGTCCCGTCACCGCCTCTGCGCTTGCCGCAAGTATCCAGGATATCTCCGCCTTCTCGGGCCCGCGTGAGTTCGCGGCCTTCTTCGGGCTAACGCCCCGGCAAAGTTCATCAGGCGGCAAGGAGCGGCTGGGGCGCGTTTCGAAGATGGGAAACCGATATCTGCGCAAGCTGCTCGTTGTCGGCGCTCACGCGGTCCTCTTCCATCGCAAACGTTGCAGCGATGCGTTGAGAAGCTGGGCCGATCGCCTGATGGAGACCAAGCCGTTCAAGCTTGTCGCCGTGGCGACCGCCAACAAGCTCGCCCGCATCGCCTTCGCGCTCATGCGTGATGACGCACACTATGCCGCTACGCCGGCGTAACGGAAAAAACGGCTGAGGCTGCGGTCCAGAATCGAGGGTGACATCGACGTGATGGGAACAGACGAGGACATATCCCGAAAGCCTGCAACGTAGTCGGAGCTTCGAGCTCGTTCTCTTGATCAGGCGAAAGGATCAGCGGACACCATCAGGGCCAGCGGTCACAGTACTGCAACAACAGGTCGGAGACATGACCGCACCCTCGAACGTCCCATTGCCGAAGACAAACCGTTGATGGGCGGGCGCCGTCCAGACATGACTATGCTGTATCGCTCGACGGACCGCCTCTGTCGTCGTGGCGCTCCCATGAAGAACCTGGCCCATAGCGCATCCCTTGATTCGGAGGACAAGGATGCCCCATCAATCTGGGATCAAACAACCAGGCTGAAGCTGAACCGAGGCCGGGCGCGGAGTGGTCAGGGTTCGCAGCGCCCGGCCTCGGCTCAAGCTTCAGCCTAGCACACCGTCTGTCAGATAAAGTTTAAACTTTTACAGATCTCGCAATGTTCAAAACCGCGTTAACAATAAAGCTTTGCGACATACCCCAAACAAGATCCTTCAACTAAATTTACACAATATTCACGACCGCATATCGCTGACAACGAGTAAGTTCGCCACAAGTCTGAGATCAGGCACGGCTGAAAAAGCTGACGCCGATTTTGCGCCTCGGACCGCCGGCCGAGCACACAATGGAGAGTCAACGCCAATGGCAAAAAAAGCGCTCATCCTGGTTGAAGGCACAAGGAGCAATGGTCTGCTATACGTGAAAGCAGCCCAGCGGCTTGGGCTTTATCCAATTACCCTGTCGGCTGACCCAGCTGCCTACGACTATCTTGCGGCGAAAGGAGTTAAGGCAATCCGTGTCGATACAGACAATCTCGATGCGCTGGTCCACGAATGTTCCCGGCTGCGTGCAACCTATGACATTGCTGGTATTACGAGCGCCTACGAGGCGGTCTATGCGACAGTTGGCAAGCTCTGCTGGCATTTCGATCTACCGGGACCGAACCCAGCATCGATTGAACAATGCTGCGACAAATTCGCTCAACGTCAACAATTGGCCAAGACCGGCGTTCCGATTCCTGCTTATCGCCTCGCAGGGAATGCGACGGAGGTTGAAAGCGCCGCCGCAGAAGTCGGCCTGCCGGTGATTATTAAGCCAGCCGTAGGCAGCGGCAGCCGCGGTGTCCGACTGTGCCGAGACGTGGATGAATTGGTTGAACATACGGCATATCTATTCGGCGGGGAGCATACATGGCGGTCTTCGCCGAAAATTCTGATTGAAGAATTCGCGCAAGGCCCCAGTTACACTGCTCACATAATGGGCAATGAGATCGTTGGGATTACTGGCAATCGCTTCGGTCCCCCTCCGCATTTTGTCTATAGTGAATTCACCTACCCAGCCGTGCTGACCGATCACGAACATAACCGAATCGCCGATGTTTCTCTAAGCTGCTTGCGAGCTCTCGGCCTTGACTGGGGGCCAACGAACATTGAATTTCGGTGGTCGAAATGTGGCCCAGTCGTCATTGAGGTCAATCCTCGTCTTGCGGGTTGGGATCCTCAGCTGGTGCAGCTGGCGCACGGTATCGATCTCGTTACCGAGCACATCAAGTCTGTCATCGGCGACGAATGGAATTTGCGCAGAAGGTATTCGCAGACTGCGGCCACGCGGTTCCTTGTCCCCGATCGCGATGGCTTCCTCGATTGCATCGAGGGCGTGAGCCGGGCTGCTGCCGTACCGGGTGTCGCAGAGGTGAGACTGTATGTTAAACCAAAGACGTCGTTCGTCAGGAAAGGCGACCACCGAGACTGTATCGGACATGTCACTGCCGCTTCACCCAGCGGTGCTCGGACGGCGGCGATACTTCAGCGTGCCGTCGACTTAGTCAATTGGTCGATCACACCACTTCCGACCATCGGCGGAACAGTCTGCGGTCCCTTACCTCCCGGCCCACCAGCGCCGGCAGCGCCAATTAAGAGGTGATCGTCGTCGAAGATGGGTGCAGTGATTGCACGAGAGACGCAGGTTCAAAAGGATGCTTATGTCGAGAAGATCTTGGCTCCGTTCCGACGTTCGGCTCTGGCGACGTTGTGCAAGAAGAATCCCTCTGAAGGGCACGGAGCATGTGTGTTAGCCTCGGTTGGTGGCACACCGGGTCTGGGTCCCTCGACTGGCACAAGCTGGTGTGCAGAGAGGAATATTCTGGAGGCGGAAGCTGTGGGAAATCGCTGTGCACGCTTGTTTAATGTCACCCCAGTTCTGTGGACGGCGTTACTCGATCTCAACCTACAAATTCGTCGGTTGTTGCAGGCTATTGATGCGGGCGTGGGGCTCACCTCCAAAGAACGTGGCGGCCCTGCAACCGGGATCACAAGCAACGATTTGAGGAACTCACCCGCGCCGACGAGGAGTCAAGCGCAAGCGACAGAGCACGGCCGGGTCGACGAGCCGTTGGCATCATGCGCAGAAGGCAGCCCCTGGCTTCTGGCGCGAAATCTTGCTGATCATGAAGTGGCTTTCCTCTTCGAGAACCGCGATGTCGAAGAGTCTGATCAGGTCGCCGCTCTCCATTTCTCGCGGACACACCCCCCACCGGACAGAGGGAAACGCGTGGCCCGCGATGGCCGCCGTCGCCAGCAGGTTGAGTCCTGGAACAGGAGACCTCTTGGAATTCGATCCAGCCGCAAGGCTGCCTTGGTGAACCATTGCCGGGGCCCAGCAACGGCCGGTCGCTCTCCACAGAGGCGCGCATTGAGCGCTCAGCTGAACGGCGCCGTGGTGACCATTCGTCTGCTTATTCGAACAATGAATAGGTTAATTCGATAATCTATCTTTTCGCCAGTTTGGGTAAGATTAAAATCAAATGGCGCAAATGCCGGCAAGCTCACACAAAGCGCGTAACATTGAATAATAAAGGGTGCTAACATGTTCCGATTTTCGTCCCGGGACCGTCAGCGAGCTGTTGACCTTTTCGGACCTGCGGGAACACGGAAGATAGCAGTATCGGATGTGGGTTCGGCGGCAAGCGCCCATTACAGCTAGCGGACAATAGATCAGCATAAAGGCGCGGCGCGTAAATGCGGCCTAGTTGAGATCTTAATTGCAACCTTTCTGGATAGGAGTTTCTAACGAAATGTCAGCCACTGCGGGTTCGTTCAAACAAAATGCAGATCTCAGCTCCGTACTCGACGACGCACGGCAGCGATTTGTCGACCTCAATCCTAAAAGCTTGGCCCGCCATACAGACGCCAAGCAGTCACTTCCAGGCGGCAACACCCGTGCGGTGCTCTGGTACAATCCTTTTCCACTCACCTTGGTGTCCGGAGATGGCTGCCACGTAACAGACCTTGATGGCCACCCATATGTGGATCTCGTGTCGGAATACACTGCGGGACTGTACGGACATTCCGACCTAACCATAGCTGAGGCCATGATTGATGCCATTAGGGACGGCGTCATGCTCGGCGGGCCAAACCGTTACGAGGCGCAGTATGGCGCCGCTATTGTAGACCGCTTCCCGGCAATTGAACGCGTGCGCTTCTGCAACTCCGGCACGGAAGCTAACATCATGGCATTGACAACCGCGCGTGCCATTACGGGCCGAACCAAGATTCTGGCTTTTAAAGAAAGCTATCATGGCGGCGTGATGACTTTTGCACACGGTGGCTCACCGCTCAATTTGCCTTTCCCATTTGTGTTGGCCGACTACAACGACGAGGCCGGCGTAGAGATGATTATGCGACAGCATGCCAAGGACCTCGCTGCGATCATCCTGGAGCCAATGTTGGGAGCCGGAGGCTGCATTGTCGCCAAGCCAACATTCCTTCCGCGTATCCGGGATCTGGCGGCGGAACTCGGTGTCATCTTGATCTTCGACGAGGTGCAAACGTCACGCCTAAGCTATAGAGCGTTGCACGGTGAACTCGGCATCCTTCCCGACATGGTCACGCTTGGAAAGTATCTCGGCGGCGGCGCAAGTTTCGGCGCTTTCGGCGGCAAGGCTTCCATCATGGATCGCTTTGATCCTGCGCTGCCCAATTCGTTGTCGCACAGCGGCACCTTCAACAATAACGTCCTAAGCATGGCTGCGGGATTGGCTGGGTTCACGAAAGTTCTGACTGAAGAAGCAAGCCGAAGAGTAAACGCCACAGGCGACTGGTTGCGAAGCGAGATGAACACCGCTCTGGAGCGCCACGCGGTTGCCGCCACAGTTCTCGGCCGAGGCTCGCTGATGAATCTGCATTTTGTCGGTGGCGTAGTTGAGACACCGGCGCAACTTGAGGAAAGAGATGTACGGTGGCTGGAGCTCTGGCACGTGGAGATGCTTCTGCGCGGCTTCTATGTGACGCCACGCGGCCTTCTCTCTCTCTCGCTCCCCTTCGGTGAGGTCGAAGCGAAAAGCTTTCTGGAGGCATTTAGCGATTTTTTAGCTGTTCATCGTTCGCTCTTGCCTACACGGTGAAGCTTGCACGCTAAATAGCGTCGCATCTCACCAGAGAGGATTTTTGTGCGGTTCGATTTATGATCCAGTTTGCCCATGGACGAGAAGCGCCATGGGCAAGTCGCATCCAATCGTGTTGTGCATGCGTGGCCACCGGCGATATGATCATCGTGCGCTATGCCGATGATGTAATCGTCGGCTTCGAGCACGAGGGCGACGCTCGTCGTTTCCTCGATGCGATGCGCGCGAGGCTTGAGGAGTTGATGCTATCGCTCCATCGTTGCGTTTGCGGCGTAAGGCAAAAGTAATTGCCAGGCGGCCGTGAGCTTCCGCGTGGCCGGCTGACCAAACGCACGAGCTAGAATAGGTCAAGCGGCTGCCGCGGTCGGCTCCGCAGGAGCCAGTAAGCGCGCCCACACACCTGGCGCTGGATCGTTGAGGCGGTTGATCTGGCCTTCGATCGAGCTCGAACTCAGCCGCAATCGGCTAAGTTTTGGACCGAGTTCTCACAAACCTGCGGTTTTCTTCTGTCTTCAATAGGCTGAGCCTGAACCGTCATTGAGGTTGTGGCGCTCGGTGCCCTTGAGCGGCGGATTAAAGATGCTGACAAGGACCAGGTCCTTGTCCCGGCCCCCACGCAAATAATGCTTATCATGCTTGTCTAGCACGTAAATGTCGCCTTTGCGAATTGGAAAGACATTGCCGTCCATGTCCTCGACCTCGCCCTCCCCAGCAATACAATAGCAGGCCTCCAGATGGTTGCGATACTGGAGCAGTGAGATGGTGTTGGCGCGCACTACCGTGTGACAGACGGTAAAGCCCATTCCGTCCTTTTCCGTCAGCAGACGGTGGCTGGTACCACTACCCCACTCAACGAAGTGGTCGGTGGCTTCAACATCTTGCAGGCGGCGCACGAACATGGTGTTCTCCGTATAAGAAGATTGACAATAGCGGCAGTGCGAGTTCAGATCGCTCGCGGCAGGTGCCTTCCGCCGCAAGATAGTCGTATTGAGCTGGATCAGCCGTCAGGGTAATTGGATGAAGAGACCAAGACGCTGGGCAACCTGGAGTATAGCGGACCATTATCTTTGCACCTTCAAGTGCAGGATGAGCGCGCTCTTTTTTCCATTGGCCGTTGACTCCAACATTGCGTGTTGCGGGCGGTCCCAGCGTACATCGGCGGAAGCTCTTTCAGTCGTGCCTGACGCGTCAAACCTTGGAGTGAACGTACCATCGTCAGCGATCCCGTGGTCGCAAAGTTTCTATAAATTTACCTGACGGATCTGTTGCAACCGCTTTGACGACCGGCGGTCTCGAGCGGGCCTTCTGCAATAGCCCGGAACGACGCTTCTCGCGAGGCCCATTGCCGCGGACGGTGATCACTGTCGAATGGGCAGGCGATCAAGGATCACGGTTGCCACCACGGGATCGCCAAACACGCTGCCCCATTCGCCCACCGAGCGGTTGGATGTGATTAGGATCGATCCCCGCTCATAAGACCGCGACACAAGCTGGAAGAACAGATAGCAAAGGCAGCTTTTCCGCCCAATCGCATCTGTTTGCACCGCAGACCGCGCCGAGGGAACTTCCGAGCGACATCCGTTAGTGCCTTCTGCCATTGATCGAGGCGCTGCTGAGGGGAGCGGCGAAGAAGGCTAGGGAGGCGGATCATCACGCCTGAGCATCTGGCGCGCGATGCCTATGTCTATATTCGCCAGTCCACAGCCGATCAGCTTGTCAACAACCCGGAGAGTCGGCATCGCCAATACGGTCTCGCCGACCGGGCGCGGGCGCTTGGCTGGGAGATCGTGATCGTCATCGACGATCATCTCGGTCGCTCCGGATCCGGCGTCGCGCGCCCCGGCTTTGAGAAGCTGCTTGCAGCGATCTGCCAAGGGCGGGTGGTGCGGTGCTGGCGATCGACGTCAAGCCTGGCGCGCAATGGGCGGGACTGGCACACATTGATCGAGTTTTGCGGCTTGGTCGTTACAACATCATCGATGAGGGCGGCATTTATGATATCCCAATGACCGGCTGTTGCACGGCGTGAAGGGCAAGATGAGCGAATTTGAGCTCTCGACCCTGCGCCCGCTCGCTCGAAGCGCTAAAGAAAAGGCGCGGCGCTACGTGAAGGCGGGCAATCACCGCATGGAGATAGACCCCCGATCTGCGCGTGCGCGAAGCGATCACGCTCGTCTTCACGCGCTTTGCAGATTGCAGAGCATTCGCCAGGTGCATCTATCGCTACGCCATGAAGGAATCATGCTGCCGACCGTCAACTACACCCGCGCGGCTGGGCGGACGATCGTCTGGAAGCTACCTGTCTACAACACCTTGCATCACATTACCAACCCGATTTACGCCGGTGCCTATGCCTTTGGCCGGACCGGCAGCCGGATCACCATCGAAACTGCCGCAAACGTATCGTGCGGGGCTTGCGCAAAAAGCGATCGCGCTGGAGATTTGCTGATCGACCCATCGCGAGGGTTACCCGAGCTGAGCAGAGTTCGAAACGAATCCGTCGAAGTCGAAGCCATCGAGTTCGCGCACAAACGGCAACTGCGCGATCTTGCCTGGCGTGGAGATGCGCTGCTCGTCGCGCCGCGCGATCTCGCGCCACCAGGAAGGCCAAAGCCTCGCGCAAGGTCATTTGCGAACACGCCGCTTCGTCCAGCAGCTTATCGAGCTGATCCCGGATCCGGCTCCCGGATCGCGGTCAGCTTCAGCCGCTCGAGCATTGCGACCAACATCTCGTGATCCCCCGCCGTCATCACCAACTGCCTCCTAACAGTGCCTCATATTCGGCCAGTAGCCGCAATCGCCAGATCCACGAACGAATGAATCCTGCGGCGGTTGATCGAGCTCGTGAACGATCCGGTCGCCAGAGAGGGTATTGTCTGGGACGGCAACCAGACACTTGCGCTGAGCCGTCGATGACGCAAAAGGATGCGAAATCTCGCCCATCGATCAGTGTGTCTGGAGACGAAGTCGAGGCTTAAGCGCTGATTGGCATCCTGCGGTATTGCCTCCGCATTACCAAACGCGATTGCGGCCAGGGCGCGTCCGCGGGGGCAGTCGGCCCCCGTGGAAGCTTCTTTTCAGTTGACCGACACGTCGCCACGCCCTCTCACATGAGCAGGAGTGCAGTTGCAGACAGTTAAGCCAGGCTCGCTGCCTCAAGCTGGTGCGGCCTCTTGGGCAGGCAGTATCCTCTGATCGGTACTCACAAGACGCGAGAAAATGCCCGCCAGATCGCACACGCGGCGTTTTCGCCTCTCTTCAACAGTCGCGGCGGGATAGCTCCTGCAACCGAGCGTGACGCCGATGTCCGGGTTCCGGCCTCTTCGCGAGACAGGTAGAGGTGCGCGGGTGAATTGACGTACTGTGTCAGAAAGGTAAGCACCATAAAATCTTTCGCAATCTAAATTTGGCATACTAAAACGTAAGCCATCGCGATGATGTGATATAGCTTTTGCGATGCTGGCCCGTCGGCGGCGACCCGCGGAGCCGCAGGCTTACAGCCGGAACTTGTATGGCTATGCACCACTGAATATCAAGTGCGAATCTCTGCGGAGGAGAGACCATGGAGCGCTCGCCGACAACTGTGGTCTCTCAAAATCGTGGGCTGGCATCGAGAGTGTCCGACCGATTTTCTTTGGTCTCGTCGATACATTTTTCGAAGGCAGCCAAGGAGGCGTTTGCGGTCGAGTTCGGCCGATTTCTCGTCCGTACTGATGGTGTGACTAAATCCGAGCAGTTGTTTGACCTGTTATCTGTTTTTGCCTTGAGTTTTGATTGCCGGTGGATCGCCTATGTCCCGCTCATAGCCGGCGATATACTTCTAAAGCCAGTCCGACACGATCCAGCGGTTTTGTTGAACTATCCTGATGAATGGCAAGAGCGCTATCTAAAAATGGGCTATGACAAGATAGATCCCATCGTCAAGACGGGTCTAAAACGGGTAGGCGCCTTTAGATGGAGTGACATATACAACGACGCAGGCACAACCGAAGACGAACGGCGCGTTTTTGACGAGGCTGCGACATTCTGGTTAAGATCAGGGGTTAGCGTTCCACTGCACGGTCCGCATTGCAGCTTTGCAATTATGAGCTTTGCTCAACCACGGGACCGCGAATTTCAAAATAGAGCAGTTGCCTACTTGCAACTTGCGGCTTTTCATTTTCATCAGAGGGTTGCAAAGAACCCGAGTGACTTCGGTGCCGTCTCTAAACTTTCTTTAAGAGAGAGGGAGTGTGTTTTGTGGGTCGCAAGAGGTAAATCGTCCTGGTAAATAGGGAAAATTCTAGGTATCTTGGAGAATACGGTCAATTTCCATGTAAAAAAGTTGATGAAGAAGTTGAATGCTAGGATTAGAATTGTCGCTGCAATAACAGCGATAAAGCTCGGAATTGTTGAAGTGTAAAAAGGCATCAAAAAGCAGTAATATCTATGTCACCACGTGCTTATTGTTATTGTCAATCATTTTGCGCCTGACGTTGCTCTTGACTTAAATTCATGCTTTGGCGCTCGGCGTACCATCGCGTCGGCCTCGATATGGAGACTCCCCTATTCTTTTCAGAATAAGCCCTTGTGTCAGACGTCTTTCAGCTATGATCACCTGCAATTGCGAAACCTATGACGCGGAGGTAAGTTGTTCAAAGCGAGTAAAGGTTTGTCGTCATTGACCTGCCACGGGTAATTTCCTCCATCTGAGATTAGAGTCCGGCCTCGATTGAAGGACGGACTGATGAAGAGAAAGCGGTTTACGGAAGAGCAGATCATCGCGGTTCTGGGTGAGCATGAGGCGGGAGCAAAGGCGGGCGACCTGGCGCGCAAGCATGGGATCTCCGAGGCGACGCTGTATAACTGGAAGGCGAAATATGGCGGGATGGACGTCTCCGATGCCAAACGGCTGAAAGCCTTGGAAGACGAGAACGCGAAGCTGAAGAAGCTGCTCGCCGACCAGATGCTCGAAGCGTCGGCACTGCGCGAGCTTCTTTCAAAAAAATGGTAGGGCCCGCCGCCAAGCGCGAAGCCGTCGCGCATCTGCAGGCCGTCATGGGCGTGTCGGAGCGTCGGGCCTGTTCCTTCGTCGGTGCCGATCGCAAGATGGTCCGCTATCGGTCCCGGCGTCCGCCGGAGACGGAGCTGCGCACAAGGTTACGCGACCTCGCCAACGAGCGCCGCCGCTTCGGCTATCGACGCCTGTTCATTCTGCTCCAGCGAGAGGGCGAGCCATCAGGGATCAATCGCATCTACCGGCTCTACCGCGAGGAGGGCCTGACGGTGCGCAAGCGCCGGGCACGGCGACGAGCGGTCGGCACGCGGGCGCCGATTCTGGTTGAGGCGAAGCCGAACGCGCGCTGGTCGCTGGACTTCGTCCATGACCAGTTCGCCTGCGGGCGGCGGTTCCGGGTGCTGAACATAGTCGACGACGTGACGCGCGAATGCCTTGCCGCGATCCCGGACACGTCGATCTCCGGTCGGCGCGTTGCTCGGGAACTGACTGACCTGATCGCCTGGCGCGGCAAGCCGGACATGAACGTTTCCGACCACGGCACAGAGTTCACCTCGAACGCCATCCTCGCCTGGTCGAAGGATCATCGCGTCGAATGGCACTACATCGCGCCGGGCAAGCCGATGCAAAATGGCTACGTCGAATCCTTCAACGGCCGAATGCGCGACGAACTGTTGAACGAGAGCCTGTTCTTCGGCCTCGACCACGCCCGCAGTGCCATTGCCGAATGGAGGCAGGACTTCAACACCGCGAGGCCCCATTCCTCGCTCGGCTACCAGACCCCGGCGGCCTTCGCCGGAACCCTCGCCGCAACCGGCTCCGACGCTGCGCTCAATGAAGGCTTCGCGTCTCCGCCGGTTGCTCAAACCGCGCTATACGGCGTAACAGAAACGGCCGAGGCTCTAATCGCCACTGGATGAAAGTTCAGTGGCAGGTCAGCGACAAAACGTGCAGATCAAGCGCCGGCAAAGTAAATAAATCCCTGGGATCCCGGAACATTTGCCTCTGGTTTAATGGCAATTCGTATTGGGGGCCTGTGTCAGTATTATTGCCGATGTATGTCAGGTATTAATACAAAAGGGAGCCGAAGTACGTTAAATATCTCCGAATTGTAACATTATGTAACGATTAATTTTCAAAAATCGCCTTTTTTTCCCGCATGCCACTGGTTACAGTGTCTTACCAGATCGCTTTTCTGGTGCCATTTGGGGAGTGTCGATGACTAATCGTGGGTAACGTCTGCAGCACCGGCAGTAGGCAGATTACCTTGTGTCCAGACGCCTCGCATGGGCAACAACCATGCTGCGCGTCGTGGCACCGACTCGGTTCGTGGTTTCAGTCGCGGCCATTGCGCGCCCATGAGGCAGTGCCGCACCTATCTGCCTTCACAAGGAGGAACTAACATGAACACCCTGGATAAGCAGACAGCACCGGAGCAAGCCGCACGAGAACGCATGAAGGTCTCCCATGGCCTTGATGGTGACGCTGCACGCCTGACCCACTTGTATCGCGGATGGGCGAGTGCCTTCGATCTGGATCAGGCCCGCATCGGGTACTGCGGGCCGATGATCGTGGCAGAACTGTCAGGCGCCCTGCAGACGGCCTATTTGGCCGGGCCGCGAAATGAGATCGCAATCCTGGACGCTGGCTGCGGGACGGGGCTCGTCGGTGTGGAACTGGAACGCCTCGGCTTCCGATTGATTGACGGGTTCGATCTCTCCGAAGAGATGGCCGAAAAGGCCCGGCAGACCGGCGCCTACCGGCATGCCCGAGGCAACGTTGACCTTAACGGGCCGCTCTCCGACCACGCCAGCGCGACCTATGACCTAACCGTCTGCTGCGGTGTCTTCACGCTCGGACATGTCGGACCGGCTGGGCTGCGCGAGCTGGCTCGCGTCACCCGCCCGAATGGCTTCGTCGTTGCAAGCACTCGCAAGAGCTATGCGGAGACCACAGCCTTCGAAGGCGAAATACGGCGTCTGCAGGATGAGGGCGTTCTTGTATCGGCACAGTGTCTCAGGAACGGCAGATACGTCGCCGAGGAGGACGCGCACTACTGGGTCTTCCGGGTGCCCGAGAAGACCAGCGCACCAGAAGAACCGAGGCTATGACGACGCTAGTTCAATCTGGCTGTCGAAACTGGCAGCCGATGCAGGCATCAAGCATACCGAACGGCTCGGACGAGGTAACGCGCCAGCCGGGCATGCTGGTCGCAATCTCGGCTTCGGTATGCGCTTCTGGCGAGGTGAACAATGGCGTGATGGAGAAGTGGTTCGAGGAGGAAATCTGATCCTATGTCTCTCGTCGACGCGAAGCACCTTTGAAACGCTGAAGTCCGCTAACGCTGATACCGCATAGCCGAAATTCCCGTCCATTCCTCACTACCAATCGCGGATCCCGCGGATTGTCAGGAGATTTGCCTCCGGATTTGTCACGAAATCAAGAAAGTTCACAAATGGTTCCGGCTTAGGACTTGCGAGGTATGCCAACCAAGCGAGGGGGCCGTTGACCGTTATATTGGAGCATGTTTGGATCATGAAGTTGAATGGTGATCAGAGACTGGAAGCTTATCGGGGGGGGGGGGGGGAGGGGCCGGGGGGGTAGGGAAGTGTGGGGGGGGGAGGGGGAGGGGGAAGGAGAAGGGTTGTTTGGGCATGGGGGGGGGGGGGAGGGGCGGGGGGGGGGGGGGGTGGGGGCGCCGCGGGG
>NZ_JBVVQR010000060.1:12766-18031 GCF_055811535.1 Mesorhizobium sp. WSM4816
CGTGTTTTTTTTTTTTTTTTTTTTCTGGGTTTCTTTTTTTTTTTTTTTTTTTTTTTTTGGGGGGGGGGGGGGGGGGGGTTTTTTTTTTTTTTTTGTTTTTTTTTTTTTTTTTTTTTTTTTTTTTTTTCCATTTTTTTTATTTTCCGGGGGGTTTCGGCCCCCCCCCCCGATTCGAAGAAGAGGGTATGCGCCAGTTCGAAGCTGACAAGATCCCTGGTTGGTTCCACTCGAGCGTGGGTCAGGAAGCCGCCGTCGTAGGGGCATGTCTCGCCCTTCGGGAAGATGACGCGATGACCGGAACGCATCGTTCCCACGGCCATCCGATTGGGAAGGGTGCGAAACTGGATGGGCTCATGGCCGAGCTGATGGGAAAGGCGGGCGGCATATGTAAGGGGCGAGGTGGTTCAATGCACGTTGCAGACAATTCGGTCGGGATCATCAGCGAATCGGGTATCGTTGGAGGGGGCATTCCTCTTGCGACCGGGTGTGCATTCAGCGCCAAGGTGCGCGGCGTAGATCAGGTTACCCTTTGCTTTTTCGGCGATGGGGCGGTGAACCAGGGCACCTTCCATGAGAGTCTCAACATTGGGTCACTGTGGAAGCTTCCGGTTATCTATCATTGTGAGAACAACGGCTATGCAATGACCACTTCGGTGGCGCAAAGCCACGGGCAGGCGGACATCGCGCTGCGGGCAGCGGGCTATGGCATGCCAGGTATAACGGTTGACGGGCAGAGTGTGCGCGCCGTCTATGAAGTTGCGGCAGAGGCCGTCACGCGAGCACGCGCGGGTGAGGGCCCCACTCTGATCGTAGCCAATACCTATCGGTTCGATGAGCACGATTTCGGCTCGGTGATTCAGGGGGAGCCTTATCGATCCATTGAAGAAGTGGAGGCTCAAAAACGCGACCGCGATCCGATTTTGCTGTATCGCACTGTGCTCCTCGATGAAGGCATACATGAAAACAGTTTGAGAGCGATCGAGAATGAAGTCGGCCAAGCCGTCAAGCAGGCAGTAGAATTTGCTTTGGCCAGCCCCATGCCTCAGCCCGAAACGTTACCCGACTTCATGTTCAACTCACCCAGCTTCGAGCTGAGTTGAGAGGAATTAATCCACATGGAAACTAATGCGCAGAAATTTCCGGCCACGCTAGGCACCCACACTCAGACGACTTATTTTGAAGCGCTCATGCAGGCGCAGATGGAGGAAATGGATCGCGATGAGCGCGTCGTCCTCATAGGAGAGGAGCTCTCGGTCCATGGCTGCGCCAAACTCATTGAGCGTTTTGGTAAAAAACGGATTTGGAACACGCCGATTTCAGAAGGCAGCTTCACTGGCCTTGGAATCGGGGCTGCCATCAACGGGTTGCGGCCGATCGTAGACCTCTCATGTGCCAGCTTCGTCTATCTCGCCTCGGATCAGATCATCAACCAGGCCTCGAAATTGCGGTATATGACTGGAGGCCAGATCAATATTCCGATCGTGTTTCGTTGCTGTATGTCCTCGCTGGGATCCTACGCAGCGCAGCATGCCGACCGTCCTTATCCATTGTTTATGAATGTGCCCGGCCTTAAGATCATCAGCCCGACCAGTGCAGCCGACATCAA
The DNA here is from genome assembly GCF_055811535.1 of Mesorhizobium sp. WSM4816. Classification (NCBI taxonomy): domain Bacteria; kingdom Pseudomonadati; phylum Pseudomonadota; class Alphaproteobacteria; order Hyphomicrobiales; family Phyllobacteriaceae; genus Mesorhizobium; species Mesorhizobium sp. WSM4816. Next base: position 14,373 of record NZ_JBVVQR010000060.1, read on the forward strand.
GGGTTTGATGAAATCGGCCATTCGCGACGACGATCCGGTAATGGTTTTCGAAGACACACGCCTGTGGCCGCTCAAGGGCAATGTGCCCACAGATCCAGAGTATCTAGTCCCGATTGGCAAGGCGGATGTGAAGCGCGAAGGAGAAGACGTAACCCTTATCGCTGTCGCTGGTGTCATTGGGCCGACGATGGAAGCTGCCAAAGCGCTCGCCGAGGACGGCGTTTCGGTCGAAGTGATCGATCCACGTACGTTGAAGCCGCTCGATCATGAGGCCATCAAAACGTCAGTCGCCAAGACCGGACGGCTTGTGATCGTTGAGAACGCGCACCGCGTCTGCAACGTCGGAAGTGAAATTGCCGCGGTAATGGCAGAAGAGGCTTTCGATTTATTGAAGCGCCCGATCATGCGCGTGAGCGCACCGGACATTCACGTCCCATTCAGTCCGGCCCTCGAGCAAGACTTCTTCCCGACGAAGGATCACATCATCGCCGCCATACGACGGCTGCTCTGACATCTCAAAGACTCCAAAGGAATGCAGTCCTGATGAATGACCTATGAATTGCGGCATTACGCATCGACTGGAAGATAAAATGCGAGCACCGTTTGCTCGTTATAGCCTGTCGCTCTTCAAGACGAGAGGAATTTCTGTTGCCCATTTTGGGTGCCGGAGGGCGGCGAATTCTTTTGCATTGCCGTGTGGCATGACAAGCTACAAACCTCATTAGCAGCAGTTTATCGTAACACAAGAACGGAAAATTTGGGAACACACTGAACAAAACAGTCCGAGATCGACGAGACGGTCAATATCGTTGAAGTGCAACGCGTAGGTGTCGTGGAAAATATTCAGGATCTTTTATCCAGAGCTTTGATGGTCCATAATATTTGCAAGAATCAAAGGACCGTAAGACGGGTGAGCGATGGATCGATGGGGGCTTGGTTGCACCTCGGGACGCTTTGAGCGGATAATTTTCATTTACGGAGTTATCGCCCAACAGTTCGACAATTGCGACCATGCCGCTGCCCCATTGCCGCGCGCGCGTAGCGGCGGAGAAAATGCCCGGACCTAGCGTGACGGCAAGGAGCAGCACGGCGGAAATAGAAAAAATAGAACCCGAATGCGTGAGATCATCATCGCACCTATACTAGAGCATCTTCGATGAACGCAGAGTCGGTTTGAGGCACCTTCACGCGATAGGTCCTGTTTGATTCACTGCCCCGGTGATTTGCGAGGAGGTGATGATGACGAGGAGCCTGAGCGCGGACCTTCGCGGGCGCGTGATTGCAGCCATTGAAGACGGGGTGTCAACGCGGGAGGCGGCGCGTCGCTTCCGGATCGGTATTTCGACGGCCGGGAGTTGGTATCGCCGCTATCGCGAGTCCGGCGAGATGGAAGCGCGCAAGCAGGGCCAGCCGTCGCGTTCGAAGCTCGATGCGTATGAGGCCTTCATTCTTGGCCTCATCGAGAACGCGCCGGACATCACGCTTGCCGAGATCGGCGAGCGCCTTGCCGCCGAGCGCGGCGCGTGGGCAGCGCCGTCCACGGTCTGGCTGTTCCTCGACCGTCGCGGCATCACGTTCAAAAAAAGACGGCGCACGCCGCCGAACAGCAGCGCCCCGATGTCCTGCGCCGCCGCAGAGCCTGGTTCGATGGCCAGCTCGATCTCGATGCCGAGAGGCTGATCTTCATCGATGAGACCGCGGCATCCACAAAGATGGCGCGGTTGCGTGGACGCAGCCTGCGCGGCGAGCGGTGTCGGGCAGCCGTTCCTCACGGCCAGTGGAAGACCACCACCTTCACGGCCGGCCTGCGGCTGGGCGGCATGGCGGCGCCAAAGGGCGCGGTGGTGCTGTTGACGCGTGCGATGGCCCTGGATCACGCCAAAGAGCAGATCAGCATCAATGCCGTGTGCCCTGGCGCCGTTGATACACCCATGCTTGTGTCAGGCCACGCTCAGCCGGTTACCGCAGACGAGATACTGCAAAGGAATATTGATTCAATACCCCAGGGTCGCCTGGCGACGCCGAGGGAAATAGCAAGCCTGACGGTGTTCCTCGCGAGAGTTGTGTGCGTCAAGTTCTTGTGTGGATGCCAGCCATTTTGCAAGGAGGAACCTGAAGCATTGGACATGTGATCGAGTGCGGTCATGTGTCAGGCCTTGATTTGCGGCCGTTCCATGTGCCGCGGGCCGGTATGGTGATGCGCGGATCAGGTCCAAATCAGCAAAGCGAGCTTGCGTGGGCTCTCAACTTGACTCTGGTTTTCCTGACCCCGATCTGATCGATCATTTGCCCATGCAGTTCATGCCTTCCTCACATCTCCGACGTTCCGGTCTCAGGTGCGTTGTTGCAAATCACGCAGGCACCGTCGCCGGATTCCGGTAGTCCTCCTGTTTCGTCAGCATGGCCCAGATGCCACGCGCCATCTTGTTGGCCAGCGCGATTGCCACCAGCATGCGCGGTTTCTTCAACATCAAGCGGGCAAGCCAGGAACCGTCGGGCGCGCGCCTCCGAGACGCCCATCGAACCACAGCCATGGCGCCGATGATGAGCAACCGCCGAATATCGCGCTGGCCCATCTTCGATACCTTCCCTAGTCTAGTCGTTGCTTGCCGCCGCTCGACTTCTGCCGAGGGACCAGCCCGAGCCAGGCGGCGAAATCGCGACCGCACTTGAAGGCTTCCATCGGTGGCGCAAAGGTTTCAATGGCAAGGGCAGCGATAGGGCCGACACCGGGCATGGTTTGCAAGCGCCGAGATGTTGCAGCTTGCTTGGACAGCGTGTCGATCGTCTTCTTCAATGCCGCGAGCCGACTGCTCAACTGTTCGATCTGGTCAAGTAGAGCGCTGCAGATGTCGCGGACTAGATCCGGCAGGTCTGCGCTCTCGTCCTCGACGATCTCTGCCAGACGTGGCAGGTGGCCGATGCCTTGCGGAGCAACATAAGCGAACTCATAGAGGTGCGCGCGCAGCGCATTCACCAATTCGGTTCTCTGATTCACGAACTGCTCTCTGGTGCGAAACACGATAGCCCGGGACTGCTGCTCCTTGGTCTTCGGTTCGACAAAGCGCATTGTCGGTCGTTGCGCTGCTTCGACGATCGCCTCCGCATCTGCGACGTCGTTCTTCTGCCGCTTGACGAACGGTTTGACATAGGCCGGGGCAATCAATCTTGGCTCATGGCCAAGCCGAGCCATCTGACGGGCCCAGTAGTGGGAGCTGCCGCACGCTTCCATCGCCACGACACATGCCGGTTGACTCGCCATGAACTTGCAAAACTGCAGGCGCGACAGCTTCTTGCGGAACACAACCGATCCATCAGCTGCCGCCCCGTGCAGCTGAAAGACGTTCTTTGCCAGATCGACCCCAATGATGGTAACCTTTTCCATGGATGCCTGCCTCTCCTTTGCGTGGCGCTAACACCACAAACTTGGCACATTGCGATGCCGTCGGAGAAGGCTGGCATCCACCCCATCAGCAAAAATGGCGTGGCATTCAGCGGTGACGTTGGCGTGTCCGCCGCGCAGCCCCGGTGTTTAGCGGAGCGGCGGACATGGCGGCCGCGTCTCAGGCGGCCAGTGCCCTAAGGTTCTCCTTCTTGTGCTCGCGCAGATGATCCATGTTGAGGTAGCGGGTCGCCTCGAGCCAGTTCTCGTGGATCTC
>NZ_JBVVQR010000061.1:0-17170 GCF_055811535.1 Mesorhizobium sp. WSM4816
ATCTGGTGCTGAACCATGCAGCCGAGGAATGGAAACGACCGCCGCGCGAGTGGTTCGAGGCCAAGACCCAGTTCGCCGTCGTCTTCGGCGAGAGGTTCGTCAGCCAATGACGAAATCGGCCTCGCGCACAGAATTCCTGACAGTCCCCGAAAATGATGCGATCGTTTTTTCCCTGACAACAAATAAAACAATCGCACACTCGCCAACGCTTGATAAATGCTAACGCAACCTAAAAGGCCCACCGAATGACGCTCGCTTCGACCCCCAACCCGGACCTCGCGATAGGTGCCGACAACAAGCCGTGTTGGGAGCTGCCCGACCACCGCCGCTACGGCTGGCACAACCTACACAAGATTGCCCGCTACAGCCTCTCCGTCCGCGCACCCTTCGTCCTGCCGCTGGTAAAGCAGATCGACTGGACAATCGGCGAACGGCCCGAGGTCGCACGCTTCCTCGCCATGCCGCATTTCTCCGCTTTCGTCGTAGTGCAGAGCAATTACATCCCTATACGAGGCCTACGCGCCGGACTTTGGTCCCAATAGGACGCACAGCATCCAGTCAACCACTAAAACGGTGCTGAACCTCATGCTCGGGCGCGCGGTCGCCGACGGCTTGGTAGACCTCGACGAGCGGGTTGGCACCTATTTGCCGGAAATTGGGACGGGCTACGCCGAGGCGACCGTTAAGGCAACAGCCGATATGAATGTCGCCAACAACTTCACAGAGGATCTCAGAGACCCCAACACGATGTGGTGGGGCATGGAGGGTGCCGTAGGCTGGCGCTTGCCGCCGGAGGGGCAGAAGGAGGGTACAATTAGTTCCTTCCTCTGTGGGATCACTAGCGACGACGTTATGAACCGCACTGGCAAGGCGCTCTACAAATCCACCAACAGCGAAATCATCGGCTGGGTCATTGAGCGGGCGAGCGGCCGAGCGCTGCGCGAGTGGTTGATTGAGACCATTGAGGCAGCGGGCATCGAGGGATGCTTCCACATCACTTGCCACCGGGAGGGCGTGCCGCTACTCAATGGCGGCGCCTGCGTCTCGGCCCGTGATCTCGCGCGCTACGGCCTGCTCTTCGCACGCAAGGGCGAGGGAATCGACGGACGCCGCGTGGGCGATGCCGCCTTCATAGAAGAAACGCGCCGCAATCCAGGCCCTCCCGTAGGTGGGGCGAACGCGTGGAAGCGCTATAGCCGCCAAACGTACACTGATGGCGTTTATGTCGCGCACGGCGGCTGGGGCGGCCAGTGCATGCTTGCGAACCCCGACACCGGCACAGTCATCGTCTACTTCGGCGTGCTCGAAGACAAGCACGCCGATTCCGGCAACTTCGGCGGTCAGTTGGTGCAGATGATGGCCAGGCTCGCCGCAGAGTTGTGAACCGATTGTCGACGCGCTTCCGGCAGGTTCGGATGAGTTTGGTCGATTAGGAGCGGTGGTCGATGAAACGCGAACCATGGAATTCGACGTCATGATCGTCGGCGGCGGGCCGGCCGGTCTGTCCGCGGCAATCCGGCTGAAGCAGGTCAATCCGGATCTCTCGGTCGTTGTACTCCACAAGGGTGGCAAAGTCGGCGCGCATTTTTCCCGGTTCCGCCGTGGGTGAGGGTGACCCTCGCGCAATCCGTGTCTGCCTTGGCGCGCCGAAGTATGTTATCGAGCTGTCAGATTGCTTCAGACCCTGCGCAATCTCCTGGGTCACCATCCAGTAAGCGTCGTTTGCGTCGCATAGCTGAATGGAATTGCCCGCCATATCCCAGTGGCTGCCGACTGATCGAGGGAAACGTAAAGGGTTAGCCGGCTGTCGTCCTCAAAGGCGGGTCTTAAACCGCTTGGTGGTACCGAGATCAATCCTGTGGAACACACTTTGACGCACGTCAATCCGAACTCTTCGAAGAATGAAAAAACAATAGTGCATACAACATCCGAACGAGAGATAGCGAGTTGCCTGTGAACTCGAGGCTGGTGAACTGGCTGCCCTGGTCCGTGTTGAAGATCTCGGGTCGGCCATGTCTGGCAAGGCCTCCTCGAGCGCTTCGACGCAAAACGCCGCCTCCATCGTGATTGAGACCCGATGGGCCAGCACCCACCGGCTGAACACGTCGACGACGGCTGCCAGATAGACGAAGCTGCGCCGCATCGGGATGTAGCTGATGTCCATCGCCCAGACATGGTTCGGCCGTGCGATCTTCATCCCGCGCAACAGATACGGGTAGATCTTGTGGCTCGCAGCTGGCTTGCTCGTGTTCGGGCGCCGATAGATCGCAGAATCCCCATGCGCTTCATCAGCGTCGCGACATGGCGACGCTCGACCGACGTGATCACCTCAACATGCTGCTTCGTCATAGGACTACTCCTAGTGCTACCACTAGGACTCCAATGTTCGGCTTCACATCACAAGGCGGCCGTCACCGCAGGAATACATGAAGGCACCCGTTCCAAAACCTGCATATAAGATGCCGTAGACAATTGGCCCGCTCGCCAGCTGATCTCTCGCGACGAGCGGAAGCGGTGCGATGGTGGAAATGCCGGCCAGTCCGAAAAGGGTTGCACGGACCATCGCTGTCCTGATGTCCAAAAGCCTGACCTATGAACAGGGTCTGTCGTGCGCGAGGTGGCCGGGCGGCTGAAGATCGGCAAGACCTCGGTTTCGACCTATTTGCTGCGGGCGCGGGAGGCGGGGCTGTCGAGCTGGCCGTTGGCGCCGGGCTACGATGCGGCGCTAGAGCCGCGTCTGTTTCACCGAATGGGCCGTCCGCCGCAGGATCTGAGCGAACCAGCTGAAGCGCGAAGGAGTGACGCTGACGCTTCTGTGGCAGGAATACTGCGCCGCCCATCCCGACGGCTACGGCTTCACCTGGTTCCGCGACAGGTTCGCCGCCTTGTACAGACCGATACCCTCTGCAACCGGTGTACAAGGCTTGGAGAATTGCAGGCAGCCAAAGCTGAGAAGCTTAGCGATGGCGGCGGCCCGTTTGTGCCTCGTCTCAGACAGTTCACCGTAAGCGCGTAGGTCACCCCACGTAGCGGCTGGTTCGCTGATCTGGGAGTCTCCTGGATGATTTATCCTGGGAGGCTCTCGTGAGCGCACACATGTCTGATAGCAAGAACTTCGAAGTTCTCACGGCCGAGCCGGTCCGGCTTGCGCACAGTCCGGCCCGACGCGTTCGGACCTGGTCGCGGGAGGAGAAGACCAGGATCGTGACGGAGACGTTTGCGCCGGGGGCGAACGTTTCGGCGATTGCGCGTTCTCACGGCCTTGATCCCTCACAGGTCTATGCGTGGCGTCGCAAGGCGTTGGAATCGGGCATGGTCGCGCCGTTGGCGGAGGCGCGGATCAAGCCGGTCAAATTCGCGCGGTTCGACGCGGTAGCCAGCGACATGGTGGAGATTATCGTTGGCGATGTGGTGGTGCGTGCCGGTGGCGATGTCGCGGCGGATCGGCTTGCCGCGGTGATCCGGGCGGTGCGGGCGGCATGATCCCGGCGGGCGTTCAGGTTTACGTGGCGGCGACGCCGGTCGACTTCCGCAAGGGTGCGAACGGCTTGATGGCGCTGGTGCGGGACGGCGGAGTCGATCCGTTCAACGGCGCGCTTTACGTGTTCCGCTCGAAAAGAGCGGACAGAATCAAGGCGGTCTGGTGGGACGGGTCCGGGGTATGCCTATTTGCCAAGACGCTCGACGAAGTTCTGCTGGCCACGCATCGGGCCCTCGCGTGTTCAGCTGAACCACGCTCAGCTCTTGGCGCTGGTTGACGGGCTGGACTGGAAGAAGGTCCGGCCGGCGGTGGTGAGGCGGCCGCAATCGGTAGGCTGAAGAGCCTGTGGCAAGTTGAATCAGGCCCTTGAAAGCGTTGGGAAAACGGCTGCGAACATGCTGTGATGCCAGTGATGGCGATGGCTGCCGAAGAGCTTCCGGACGACGTTGATGCGCTGAAGGCGATTGTCGTGGCGCTCGCCGAAAAGGCCGCCCTTCTGGAGGATCAGGCGGCACGAAACATGCGCCTCACGGCCGAGCGGATCGAGGCTGCCGATACGCGGGTGGAGGTGATTGAAGCGCGCATTAAGGCTGCCGACGAACGCATTGCCACACTGACGGCGATCGTGAAGATGCTGGAGCGATCGCGCTATGGCAGGCGTTCTGAGCGACTGGGCATCCCCGGGCTGACGGATGAGCAATGTGCCTTCGTGTTCGAGGAGATCGAGAGCGGCGTCGGCGAGGCGGTTGCCGATCTGGAAGCTGTGGCCCCCGATCGTGCGAAGCGCGCGCCGCGCCCGCGCAAGGGGTTTGCCGCCCATCTTGAGCGGGTGGAGCAGATCATCGAGCCGGAGGTGCCCAAGGGCTACGAAGGTCTGGATCGGTTGCTGATCGGCGAGGATGTGTCGGAACGTCTGGACGTCACGCCGGCGAGGTTCCGGGTGATTGTCACCCGCCGCCCGAAATATGCCTACAGAAACCGTGACGGCGTATTCCAGGCGCCTGCGCCTGCCCATATTTTCGAGAGCGGCATTCCCACCGAGCGGCTCCTGGCCCAGATTGCCGTCTCCAAATACGCCGACGGCTTGCCGCTTTACCGCCAGGAGGCGATCTATGCGCGCGACAAGGTCGAACTCAGCCGCTCGCTGATGGCGCAATGGATGGGCAAGGTCGGCTTCGAGCTCCAGCCGCTGGCCGATTACGTTCTGGAACGGAGCAAGCAGGGCGAGCGGGTCTTTGCCGACGAGACCACCTTGCCGACATTGGCACCGGGAACCGGAAAGGTTCGGAAAGCTTGGCCATGGGCCTACGCGCGCGACGATAGGCCATTCGGCAGCGCCAGCCCGCCCATGGTCGCCTATCGCTTCGAGGACGGTCGGGGCGGCGACTGCGTTGCGCGCCACATGGCGGGCTTCACCGGCATCCTGCAGGTCGATGGATACTCGGCCTACACGCAACTCGCCAAAGCAAAAGCGAGATCCAACGAGGCCGTCGCTCTCGCGGGCTGCTGGGCTCACTTGCGCCGCCGATTTTACGAATTGCACATCAGCGGCAGTTCTCAGATCGCGACGCAGAGCGTCACGACCATGGCCGAGCTCTGGTCCATTGAAGAGGAGGTTCGTGGCCAGGTTCCTGCCGCACGTGCGGCCGCCCGTCAGGACCGCTCCGTCGCCATCGTCGCGGATCTGTTCAAGCTCTGGGAAAAGGACCTGCCGCGGATCTCAGGAAAATCGAAGCTGGCCGAGGCGATCCGCTACGCCGCGTCCAGGCGGGCTGTCCTCGAGCGCTTCCTGGCCGACGGCCGCGTCGAGATCGACTCCAATATCGTTGAGCGGGCAATCAGGCCCCAGACAATCGTCAGAAAGAATGCGCTTTTTGCAGGCAGCGATGGCGGCGGAAACACGTGGGCGACTGTCGCGACCCTTCTGCAAACCGCCAAAATGAACAGTGTCGATCCGCTCGCCTGGCTCACCCAGACCCTCGAGCGTATCGCTGATCGCTGGCCAATCTCCCAAATCGACCAGCTCATGCCCTGGAACTACAGCTCCTGAACGGCTTCAGCTACGCGCTTACAGTTCACCGTCTGTGAGAGCGTTTAGTCAATGGCGCAGAGCAAATTTGCAGGGGGCGATCTACAGCCCCTCAAGCACCTGGTTTACGAGCGACAACCAATACTTAACGCCATGAACGATGGCCTTGTCGTTGAAGTCGTATCCGGGGTGGTGGAGATACGCGCTCTCGCCGTTCCCGAGTAGGATCATAGCTCCAGGGCGCTTCTCAAGCATGTAGGCGAAGTCTTCGGCCCCCATCGATGGCGCGAAGTTGGTATTGACGCGCCCCTCTCCCACGACGTTCGCGGCAGCTGCTACTGCCACGTTGGTCTTCTCAACGTCGTTTACCATAACTGGGTATCCTGCGATCCAGATGATCTCAGCGTCCGTCTCAAAGAGCCTTGCTGTCATCGCGACTATGTCGCGGAAACGCTGTTCAACGGCTTTTCGCGTCTCAGCCCGCAGAGTTCGGACAGTGCCGCCAATCTGAGCGGACGCCGGAATGACGTTGAGAGCCTGGTTATCGCCTCCGCTCACGAAAGTGACTGATATGACAACCGGGTCAAGTGGGTCGCTAAACCGAGAGGCTACCGACTGCACCGCCGTGATCATGTGAGCACTCACCAGCACCGGATCGCGTGTGAGGTGGGGGGAAGCCGCATGCCCACCTTTGCCTTTAATCGTCACGACGAACCGGTCAGATCCTGCCATGAAAGGTCCTTTCCGTATAGCAAATGAGCCTATGTCAACGCCAGGCTCGTTGTGCATTCCGTAAACCTCCTCGATTTCGAAGCGGTCCAGGAGGCCTTCCTGAATCATGACGTTCGCACCGCCACCGCCCTCCTCAGCCGGCTGAAAAATTAGCACAACCTTTCCCGTAAAGTTACGATTCGCCGCGAGGCACTTAGCTGTAGCGAGTAGCATAGCTGTATGTCCGTCGTGGCCGCAGGCATGCATCCGGTTCGGCACCTTGGATGCATAGGGCAAGTTGGTTTGCTCTGACATTTGGAGCGCGTCCATATCACATCGAAATCCAATGGATTTGCCGGGGCCTTTCGAACCATTGATCACTGCGACGACGCCTGACTGGGCTAGCCCGGGCACTACCTCGTCGCAACCGAATTCACGAAGTTTCGTGGCGACGAAAGCCGCCGTCTCGGGCAGTTCGAAAAGCAACTCGGGTATTTGGTGCAGCTGTTGCCGCCACGTCCTCGCCTCTTCAATAACAGCCTCAATGCTGAGTGCCATGTTCCATCTTCCTCGTAAAATTTGCAGATTTCCAATTAAGCGCAGAGACACTCATTGTGCACAGTGGGGTAGAGCGGCGAGATAGTTGTCGGCGCGGCTAGCGAAAGATGTCGCTCGGTCGTCTCCTGAACATATCTTCAGGTGGCATTCCGCGGTTTGCCTCCAACTTCAACTTTACTCCCAATTCGCTGACTGAACTTATCAATCCCCCCGACACGCGGGAGGAAAGATTATCGAATTAATGTATTCAAACGGCAAATAAGTTGGGGTTCGCAAAGTTTCTCTGCTCGCGGATTTGAGATTCGGATGATGAAACGGCCCTCCGAACGGGAGAACCGTCCATGAGTTCCGCCTTACCCTCAATGATATTCTCACCCGAAACATCGCGAGCTCGCCGCATTGGAAGCGATCGACATCCTGCTTTCCGAGGAGCTGACCCTGCGAGAGAATAGCCGCATCAAGATCACGCTACACATGGGGCGGCTTGCGACGATCAAGACGCTGGTTGGCTTTGACTTCTCATTCCAACCTCGCTCGACAAGGATCGGATCTCGCACGCGGCTGGCTCGAGGGGCGCCAACTCGCGAAGGGGCAGCCGTGGCAAATCGAGCTCTCAGACGACCAGATCAACACGCTGCGGGCGCGGACCGCACGCACCAGGCGATCAAGGAAGAAAGCATCATGAAAACTTCGAATGATTGTATGGTTGCCGCTGCACTGCACGACAGGCTCCTGCATCATGCATCCCGTCCACATACGAAGGCATGAGGGTGCAGCGCTCCTGGTCAAAGGCAGGTGACGCCGGCATCACTCTCCAAGGGTGTCCGGCGACGAGGTCCTGCGACGGACGCTAGCCTTGATGCGGTTGACAAGCCATGGCACGGGAGAACTGCCCATGAGCGCGATCACGGGTCACTCCCCGGCTGAGACCAGTCATGGGTACGACGATAAGCGTGGCCATTGGGGCGGAAAGTGTCCGCCACCTCAGCGCCGGTGGCATTGCGCGACCTCAGGCGGGTAGCAAAACCTGAGGGCGCAGCCAGTCGAGCGGGCTCTCGGTTACTCACATAAAATCCCTTGGAATGCGTTCGCTACGCTCGCGAGAAAAAACCTTTTCACCGTTGTGATACGCCTCAATTTCCTGCGAGATGAGCCATTCAGTCTTCGTGCAAGAGAGGGTAGAAACACTGTCTACTTTAGTTTCCCATCCCTCCCGCGCGAGAGTTCCTGTTCGGCGGCACTCGGCGGTCATCGACAAAGGGTCGTTTGCCGCGATTGTCCATCTATCTTCACGGTCGATTCCAGAGACCAGGTTGTCTACGAGGCTACGTCTGAGGCCACCCTTTGAGACGGTGCAATAGTGCGTGAGGCCCTCGCCTAGATCCCGCTCAACCCAGCGTCGAGCTTGGCCGGGCGCTATCGTTTCGAAGGTTGGAACAGGATCTTCCTCCGCCGGTTCTTGAATGTCGATGCGTTCGTGATCGCCGAGCAGTGGAAGCGAAAGGCGGAGGCACGACAAATCGACGTCAATAGTGGCATCGAAAGGCGGCGGCAATATGAGCGGCCAATAGGATGTCGAAAGAGCTATCCGGATCTTATGCCCGGGAGCAAAGCGGTAGCCGCAGGCGTCCAGAGATACAGTCACCGGCTCGTCCTCTCCCGGGATCATCAGAGTGGGTTCGGCATGGCTGTTGCGATGCGCTAAATTAAGCACGCCATAGCTTACGCGCGCTTCTACGCCGTCCGGATATACATCTATCAAGCGAACAGCGATATTCCCCAGCGGACTGTCGCTCGCTAGGATCAGCTGCAATCTCGGCTGGCCCAGCAGTACCATTTCCTCTTGCAGAGCGTCGGTTTCAAAAACCAGCGAGCCGCCGTCATCTAAACGCTGATCCCCCGGGAGATGGGATACTGAATTGACGCTAGCAGGACAATTATCTCCGGCGGAGGTCCCAGTATCGAGTGGCGAGTGCAAGAGCACCCGCCCACTAGCTTTCTGATCAGACAGTGCCGCAAGCGTGCGGCAATTGTTTAGCGAGAAGTCGATAATTTCCGGCGCATGCCACGTCTTCTTGGCAATCCAATAACCCGGAGCCGGGCCGCACTTAAGCGCCGGGCCCGCACCATTGAGGATGAAGGCGCGCACTTCAGGGAGCGTGTCCGCGCCGTTCGGTTCGTCGCGAAGCCAATGATTCCACCAGTCGATAGTCTCTGTAACAAAGTCTACCCTCGGTCTTGGATAAGCCAATTGGGGGAAATCGTGCATCCAAGGGCCGACCATCGCTTTTGCCTTCCCCGGAAGCCCTTCTACAACTTTAAAAGGCGTGTTGCGATAACAGTCAGCCCATCCAGAAACTACAAGAACGGGCACTGCAACGTCATTGAAATTTTCGCAAATGGAACCGTGTTTCCAGAAGTCATCGCGCCGCTGGTGGGAAAGCCAGTCGTGCATGAGAAAGGGCTGTTTTTCAAGACGTTCGAGCCACATGGCGCGCCAACGATCACCAACGATATCCGGATCAGGCGCAAAAGCCATGACGCAGGTCATGGACGCTGCCCAGAACTGTTGGTGGGAAAGTTGAACGCCATTCTTATAATGGCAGTCGTCGTTGTACCGGTCGACTGTTGAACCGATGGAAATAACGGCTTTCAGTGCAGGTGGTTTCATTGCAGCAACCTGCAAAGCGTTGAAACCGCTCCACGAGAGCCCCGTCATACCTACGTTGCCGTTGCACCACGGCTGCGCGGCGATCCATGCGATCACTTCGACCGCATCGGCGAGTTCGAGGGGCGTATACTCGCCGTCCATTACGCCATCGGACTCGCCGGAGCCACCGATATCAACCCGAATGGCCGCGATGCCTGCCGCTGCCAACGGACGATAGTTGGAATCATTGTCCGGCAACGCTTCTCTGCGCCGATAGGGGTGGAATTCGAAAACCGCCGGCACCGGTGCTTCGATGGCTCCATCGGGCATCCAGATTCGTGCCGCAAGGCGCGTTCGGTCCTTTAGACGTATCCACTCATTTTCGATAACCGTGAACGTCCAAATATTCATCGAGTTTTTGCTCCTGTTTCCGAGTGAACTTCAACATCACTCCCGATCCGCTTGGTCGAAGTTATCAATCCACCCCACGGGGCGAGAAGTGTGATTGTCGAATTAATATATTCAGATGGCGAATAGGTTGGTGTGTCGCAAAGATTGAACGTACGCCTTCGGCGGGCTCGGCGGGCACATAGCCTTGCGAATTGGCGGGTCTGCCGTGAGTTTGCGCTCTTATAAGTGGACTAAGAGCGTATTGCGCAAATCATGGGACATTCAGTTTTACTGACGGGACCAGAGCGACGTCGGCGATGGTCAGCTAGCGCTCGCGCGGAGATACAGGCTCTCCTTCGGGCTATGCCATCGGGATTGCGTTTAAGCTTGAGACAAACTGTAACTGCGTGGCCTACGAGTCAGGGCTCCGAATCCAGGTTAACGGCGTAGGTCGCCGAGGATTGCGGCGAGGTAGTCGGTGCTCCAGCCTGCCTTTTTGCGTCTGAGTTTGATGGAGTGCTTGTCGCTGACGCTCTGACGAGGTTGAGAGCGAAATGGCGCACGATGGCCATGTTGAGAGCGCCGTGGCCTTTTCTGAGACGCGACTGGTCGTCGTTGAAGACGACGTCGAGGGTCCAGTGCAGAGCGTTCTCCCAGTGGCCGCGCACGGCATCAGCGGCCCGTTCGGCGGAGGCGATAAAGTATCGCGTGTCGAAGCGGCTTTTGTCCTTCAGTCCAGTGCGCGAGCTGACGCGTACGATGGTTGTGGCGTCTGGCAGGCGCAGTTCACCGGGAAAGCGGCGCTGGCCTTCGAGCCAGCCAGTCTCGCGGGAGACGGTGACGGTGCGCTCCTCGATGCGGCCATGGCCCTTGTCGAGATCGACGAAGCTGTCGAGGCAATCGGCTGGGGCGTCGTCGAAATAACGCTCGATCTCGGCTCTGAGCGTCGGCTGGTTGGCCTTGACGGCGAGCAGGTAATCGGCGCCGACATCCCTGATGGTAGTAGCAATGGCGACATTAGTGGCGATGGCGTCGATCGAGACGAGCGTGCCCTTGAGGCCGTCATTGGCGGCCAGGCGCTCGACAAGCACCGGGATCGCGGTCGTCTCGTTGCGCTTGTCAGCGACGGCCTCCTGTCCGAGCACGAGACGGGCGGTGGTGGCGACGGCCGAGACCAGATGCAGCGCGGCCTTGCCAGCACCGCGATCGTGGCTGCGCCGTGACGTCTTGCCGTTAGCGACGAAGTCCGGCTTGTCGGGCCATGTCTGGCGCACCATGAGGTGAAGGTGGCCGAGAACAGGCCGGGATCGATGCGGTTCATCAACATGGTCAGCCAGCGCCCGCCCGGCAAGCCGTGATAATAGGGCAAGTAGCCGCGCAGGAAGTCGAGACGCGCCGCGCCCCAATCGGCAATCAGATCATAGTCGTCCAGTCGCAGATCGTGTCGCAGACAACAGCGCCTCCAAGGCATCCACGAACTCGGCTTGGAAGCCGAAGACCACCTTCGATGACCTCGTCTCGGAAATGGTTGAGGCTGACTGCCGCGCATACGGGATCATGCTTTCGTGACGTCCAAACACGATGACTTCGCCGGCAGGTGCATCTTGGTTCTACCATGTGGGGGTCGACGCTTCCGCCGCTGCTGCTCACGGTCGTGCGCGAACAAGTGCCTCGGCAGGGATGACCGTCGACTACGTCGGGATGAACCTCGCCCAAAACCACGAATCGGATCGAAGGGATTTCCGCCTCGACGAGTTGACGAACCAGATCGCGATACTTGTCTCCGACAAGGCGGCTGTCCATGTGGGTGCCTTCATCGAAACATGGACCACGAATACGCCCAAGCGCTGTGCTTGCAGGCGTTGCAGATCCTGACCGATCATGCCCACCAGCGTCGTGAAAATTCTGATGCTGTGGCCTCCGGCGAAACCGTGCTCCACCATTTCGGTGCAGTCAGTTTGAGCCAAGGCTCGGAGTACCCCGCAAAACCAATGTCGACGGAAGTTGGTACGCGCGCCAGACACCGCTTGAAATCTTCAAGGCTCAGATGCGTCGCATGAGATACTTTTCTTTGCCGGTCAGCGAACTTGTCCTACGGACAATATGAACATCCCACGATGCATCCCTATGGCCGTCGTTATCTGCAAAACCCTGCCGGCTGCGATTGCTGAGCGAAGTTCCGGCAAAATCACTGGTCATGACTCCTGCCTTCTTAAAATCCTGCGAAGCGCCACGATGGTGTGCTTTGGCTTTCTCGACACCCCCTGCCAGGCCCACTGAGGGAACGCGGCCATCGACGCCTTTGCAGCCTAAGCAGCCGGGCTCCCCGATTTGCTGAGCCGTCGCTTCACAAACTTCGAGCGCATCGGCCAGAGACCGCATCGCATCTGTCTAGTATCAGCCGTCGCGGAACATGCAGCCATAACCATTGATCGCGGGGGGGCCGCCGAGATGGGCGAACAGCACCCTCGATCCCTCCGGAAAGAAGCCTTTCCGGATGAGGTGAATCAAACCTTGCATCGATTTGCCCTCGTAAACGGGATCCGTAATCATCCCCTCAAACCGCGCACACAGGCGAATGGCCTCCTTGGTTGCCTCGGACGGAACGCCATAACAGGTGCCCGCGTAGTCCTCGAGCAACACGACGTCATCCTCGACGATTTCCGTCCCGAGCTCGATGAGCGCCGATGTATGTTGGGCAATGCTAAGCACCTGCGCCTTTGTCTTGGGGGAGTGGCAGAGGCGTCGATGCCGATCACATTGCGCTGTCGAGCGTCGATTTCCACCTTGCCTCCCAGATGCTTGCCGAGGCGGTCGAGCTTCTCGATGGGCGTCGGTCCAAAGGTGAGCGGATAGCGTTCGAACATTTCCAGCATGTTTTTCTCCAGCAAAAGCTGATTGTGCTAAACTCAGCTCCGGCCTCAGTGATAATCGTGTTTGGTTCAAGCCAGCGGCATCTGAGGCGGTGCAGAAGAGCCTCATCATCATTGCCAGCGTCTCGTTCGATCGAGACGAAGAAACCCGCATGCCGGCGTGCTGCGACGTCGCCTATATGCCCAGGCAACTCGAAGGTCGCCTCCCGCCTTGGACGGTCAAGGATGCGCCTCTGCCCGCTTTCAAGCGCACCAATTCTTGAACGGTCAGTTCGATCCCCAGGTGATCCGACGTGCCGTGAATCCAAGTTCGAACTTCTCAATTCGCCACAACGGAGCGGCGATAAACACCGCCCATCCGAATAGCTGAGGCACATCATTCATTGGTCACCTCATGAAGATCTTGGCTGCTATCCAACTTCCCTGCCCTACCGAAAATGCTCTGCCCTTTCACCTGCTCGACAGCACAGCTGGACCGCCAAGTCAAAAAGAGCACGCTGCCGAAATAAACCACCTGAAGCAGCAGCGAGCAGGCCAGCGTCGCGACGACTGCTAGAGGGATCGAATGCGAAGCTAAGTAAACAATCATAGCGTTGCCGCAAAGGACCAGCCCTAAGAGCCGGCAAAAGATCATGAAGTTTGGCAACTCCGTTCTCCCGGTTTTGTCTCGTCAAATCATGCTGCTCATGCTCCGATCTGGTCGGCCGCGACATGGGTCTGGCAGTTCTTCGGGCACACGCGGCCACAGGCTCCACAACCAATGCATCGGCCGGCATGGTCGACGACCATGATCATGCGATTGAGCTCGCCATCGAAGTCGTCGTCATCGCCCTCGCAGGCGCCGAGGATTTGACCAGCGTCATCGACGCCGTAAAGATTCATGACCTCGCGCGAGCAGACCTTGAAACAGCGGCCGCAACCGATACAGATCTTGGCATCTATAGCGGTCAGATATTCCGGCACCCATGTGGAGCCGTCGCGGGTGATGAATGTGCTCGTCATCCTAATTTCTTCATTGTAGCGAGCTCTCTCTTGGCACCATCCAACTCGGCATAAACGGCATGCGTTTTCTCGGCGACCTCCTCTATGTCAGTCCATTTGACCGGGAGACCCTCAGCAAGGTCGCGCAAGTTCGATTTAGCAATTGCCGCGCGCAGCTGCAGCTTTCGGACTTTATTCACCATCTCATCCAGGTTTGACATGATCCTCCCTCCAAATCGGTTTCTTCACGCCCGCGCCACATCGGCTTACGCAGCAGTCGCATCGTCGACCAGTCATCTGCGAGTTTCCGGAAAGTCCCGAAGCCGAACCGGTGGACGTCTCGACAGACCGACCAACTGGCGACCGTAAAAAGCACGCGCCCGTGGCCCATTGGCTTCATCTCTGTTGTTGGCGATGCCAGCACCCCGGACCGCTCCTCGATCGCAAGCCCCATTGCGATCCAAAACCTGTCGAGCCTCCACAGCGCGTCCGGATCGCCGACGATCGGATCTTCCGGCCCAGTTCTTTCGTGATGATGAAGTCGGCCAGCAGCTCGGGGTCCCATTTGCCTTCGCAGGACCTGTAGTACTCGTGAGCACGAACCAGCCGCACAAGGTATTCAGCGAACGGGTTGCTAGGGCCGCCTGGTCCTCGTTGACAGCAGGGCCAAGTGCTGTGTGAGAGATTTCGTTTTCCCCAATTTCAGTGCTCGTCATCCAAACCCGATTTCTGCTTCGGGTAGGCGGAAGTCTGGTCCGCTTGCGCAGCCGACATCCGGCTTGGCCGGGCCGTTTCCATGTAAATGCCGTCCTTTTGGCCGACCATGAGGAAGTCCAGGACTGTGACGTCTTCGACGACGGGCCAAATTCGCGTCGAGTAGCGCGCCCGCGGCGATCCGGTTGAAGGTCACTAAGGCCCGCGCCTTGACCTGCAGCGATCGATCCACCCTGTCCTGCATGGACACACTTACAGCGGGCACGCCGCAGAACTGGCGAATTGACCAGGGTTCCATTCCACATGTGATCCCTTTGCGATCTTTGCTCATCAGGCGATTGCGCTTTGATTTTCAGGAGCCTTGTTTTGCGGAACCACGCAAAGCTGCGCGTAGCAGGCCTTCTCACCCGTGTAGTTGGCCAGGGCTTGGAGCAATGGGGTAAGGTAGTACTGTTTGATGTGGTCCGGCATCGTCACTGGATCACCCAGAGATTTCAGTGCCACCTCGATCAACTCGATCGCGCGATCTTTGTTGCCGCTCTCATAATAGTATTGAGCGACTGGGACGTACCAACGGAATTTAAGGGGTCCGTCGCCTTGCGGGGGATTCAGTGTCAGGATCTCTTTCGAGAGCCTGTCGCCCATCGCGATGCGCTCAGCACGGGGTAGATGGGAGTTGTCCATCGCGGGATCGAACAGTTGGTTCAGGGCCATGACCATCCAAGACACGGCCTCGAACTTTTTGTCGATCGCGTCTTCGACTAGCTGTCGCATGGCTGGCAAGCCGGTCTGCATGTCGCGCAGCTTGTGAAGCAGTAGATCCACATGAGTTTCCCGGAACCCGATATAATCAGGCATCAAGGCGAGGCCTTCTTCCATGGCCGAGAGCGCTGCCGCCCAATCCTCGGCCTGCATCGCCGGCTGAAGTTTGGCGTATATCGGCTTGGTCACCGATAGTTCGCGCGCTGTGCGTTGGTTACTAGCGATCCGGCCAACATCGGCCGCTTTGGCTTCATCGCTTCTGCGCCAGCTGCCGTTGAGAACCTTCGGTAAAACGTCATTGAGTTGCGACGGGTGTCCGATGAAAGCGATGTGGCCGTCGCGGTCGACTACGAACGAGGTGGGAATCCCGAGAGAAGAACTGGCTTCCATCCACAGTCTATTCATTTCGCCTGTGTAATCGAACGCGATCCGATAATTGAGATTTGGGAACCTCTCGGTCAGCCACGCGTCCAACTTGGTCCGCGCCTCGTCCGCGGTTGGAGCCTGTTCGCTAGCTGCGACTCCGACGACCTCAAACCCGCGGTCTTTATATTTCTCTTTCAGCTCCACCAAATGCGGCATGGCAGCCACGCAGGGTCCGCACCAAGTCGCCCAAAATTCAACAAGGTACACCTTGCCGGACTGAAAATTGGCGAAGGGCTCGCCACGCAGCCAGTCGTCCACCTCGATCGGAGGAGCCGGCGACTCAATACGCAACACCATGTTGTTCTCCATAGCTATTCCACACCTTCCTGGCGTTTATGCGCGTGCTGGTTCTTCTCTCAAAAAGCAACACACCGGTTAGGGAGACCATCACTCGACTTGCGCATTCGCATGCGATCAGCCCTCATCCACTACTGCCGCATCTCAACCAGCAAAGGCCGTGCCAGCGCGCCTGGCCCGCATTAAGTACATGGTTATGCTAGGAAAAACGTGCGGGCACCAACACGGCGTTGTCTTGAACCTGACATGTTTTCTGCCTCTGTCGAGTTTTAGACACGCATCACTCATGCGTCAGTTGCTTAGGACAGCGAAGAGCTTGGCAGTCTTGCCCGCGGTGAGATGGCACCGGCGCATCGAGCAGCAGCACTTCGGCGCCCCTCGAAAGTAGCGCGGACGACTGGGTCGCGTGCAGCGAATGCCTCCCGGCCCATGGCTGATCTTTTCTCCTGGACCCGGGTTGATGAGCCCAGCGCGTTGGGTGCGAGCTCCGGGTACTGCGATGCTGTTTTCGCTAGACGCGGAAGCAGCATTCGCGATCGATTTTTGGCCACAGATCCAGGAAGCGTTGCAGGTTCCACCACCGCCGTGCTTGGCTTAGCATCTGCTCCGCTCGTAAGCGAAGCTGATGCCGCCGTCGCCGCGAGGGGTAAGCCCGATGATGATGATGATGATGCGGCCCAGCCGGCTTTCCCTGCTGTTGCCGTCGAGGAGGTCGTGGATCTCACCCAGTCCGATGCGGAACGTGACATCGCGCAGAACGCGGGGGCACGACGTAAATCTTTTCGATTCGGCGGCCTGGATCAGCGTGTGGCTGGCTTATCGCTTCTGCCCATCGGCGCCGCATCACCGCCTACCATGGGGCGGCATCGACTCGGAAACCCCTCGCGATGAGAGCCCGACACCCGGATCGACGACCATCCGCATTTGAAGGGCCGAGCACAGCCTTGTGGTTGCGTACTTTGATGCCCGTCACGATCTGGCGCCTCATGTATCGAGCAACCGCCCTGGGGCGGCCAACCAGGCAATTGAGGATCGGGCATTGGTTGGGGGTGTAGGCTGGCTTGCGAGTTCGGCCCTTGGTTGGGAGGACCGGCTTAGGACGCGCCTACGAAACTGGACGAGTTGTGTGCGTCAAAGTTCTGCAAAATGGGTGGCATACAGCGGTGACGTTGGCGTGTCCGCCGCGCAGCCCCCGTGTTTAGCGGAGCGGCGGACATGGCGGGCCGCGTCTCAGGCGGCCAATGCCCTCAGGTTCTCCTTCTTGTGCTCGCGCAGATGATCCATGTTGAGGTAGCGGG
>NZ_JBVVQR010000062.1:0-16757 GCF_055811535.1 Mesorhizobium sp. WSM4816
CCCCCCCCCCCCCCCCCCCCCCCCCCCCCCCCCCCCCCCCCCCCCCCCCCCCCCCCCCCCCCCCCCCCCCCCCGCCGGCGCCCCCCCCCCCCCCCCCCCCCCCCCCCCCCCCCCCCCCCCCCGCCGGCCCCCCGCCCCCCCCCCCCCCCCCCCCCCCCCCGGCCTGTCAACCAATATCAGCTGCGTTCTTGAATTGGCTTCGGCGCTCTGCCCGCACTTCACACCAGTCATTTCTTTTTGAATTCCATTTGACTGAATAAATATTTGGTGCGAACCTCTTGTCTCCCAGGGATGCAAGACATGGCACTGCGGGGGACCAATCAGGAGTTTGGGCGGCCTTACAACAGGCGCATCGTCCTCGAAACCATCCGCCTTCACGGTCCGATCGCCCGCGGCGACATTGCCAAGCGGGTCGGGCTCACCGTTCAAACGGTCTCGACCATCGTTCGCGAGTTGGAAGAACAGGGCTACGTCCTGTCGATGCGCGAAGAGCCGCGGGGGCGCGGGCTGCCTCCGGCGACCCTGCGGATCAACCCGGAGGGCGGCTATGCCGTCGGCATCCACGTCACTCCGCTGGGTATCAATGCGGCGCTGATCAATTTGAGCGGAGACGTGATCGAGAGCGCCACCCGCGAGGCCCCCAACGCGACGCCCGACCATGCCTTCGATCTGATCGGCGCGATGGTGCTTGAATTGACCGGACTGCGGCCGGGCGGTCGCGTTCTCGGCATCGGCATGGCGCTGCCCGGCCCTTTCGGCGTTGAGTCGATGAGCTTTATCGGCCCGACGACGATGACCGGCTGGAAGGACGTGGCGCTTAGGGAACGGCTGGAGGCCTCGACCGGGCTGCCCGCGTTTTTTGAGACCGATATGGCGGCCGCGGCAATGGGCGAGCGCCTGTACGGCCTCGGGACGGGATATTCCGAATACTACTATCTCTATTTCGGTGTCGGTCTTGGCGGCGTCATGGTCCATGACGGAAGCGCGTTGCGCGGGGCTTGGGGAAACGCCGGCGAGATCGGACACATCCCTGTCGTGCCGGGTGGCGAGCCGTGCCCCTGCGGCAATCGCGGCTGCCTCGAACGATACCTCTCGCTCGAGGCGCTGCGGCGCCGGAACATCAGCGACGCCGATTGGGTTGATGAAGTCGGGCCGATCTTCCGCAACGCCATCACCATCGTCGAGAACCTGTTCGATCCCGAAACTATCATCCTCGGCGGACTGGCGTCCACCGATCTGCTTGAACGGCTGGCCGGTTCGGTTGCCAGGCTTCCCAACTCGATCTCGGCGCGAAACGACCGCACGGTGCCGCGTGTCACCGTCGCACGCGGCGGCCAGCATGCTGTGCTGCGCGGGGCCGCCGCACTTGCCGTCTCAGGCGTGCTTTCGCCGCGCTTCGGCCAGATATTCACCGCCGAGCGCGAACGTGGTCGAGATATACTGCAAGGCAAGGGGATCGCGGCATGAGCGGAGCTCAGCCGGGCATGAGCGGAGCTCAGCCGGGCATGAGCGGAGCTCAGCCGGGCATGAGCGGAGCTCAGCCTGGCATGAGCGAGCCCCTGCTGGTGCTCGACAACGTCACCAAGAATTTTGGCGCGATTGAAGCGCTCAAGGGCATCAGCTTCTCGATCGGCAAGGGCGAGGTGGTGGCGCTTCTGGGCGACAATGGCGCCGGCAAATCGACGCTGGTCAAGATCATCGCCGGCGGCCTGGAGCCGACCTCCGGCCGCATGCTGTTCGAGGGCAAGGAATTTCTCGCCAAATCTCCCGCCGAGGCCAAGGCGGCTGGGATCGAGACCGTCTACCAGGACCTTTCGCTTTGCACCAATGTCGACGTGGTGGCCAATTTCTTCATGGGCCGCGAGATCACCAGGAAATTTCTTGGCCTTCCCGTGCTTGACGAACCCGCCATGGAGCAGGTGGTCGAAACGGCTTTGGCCAGCGCCGGCACCCGCATCCCTTCGCTCAGAACCAATGTCGAGCATCTCTCGGGCGGCCAGCGGCAGGCCATCGAGCTCAACCGATTCGTGCATTTTGGCGGCAAGCTCGTGCTTCTCGATGAGCCGTTCGCAGCACTCGGCGTCGAGCAGACGCGGCGTGGCCTCGACATGATCCGCCAAGTGGCGAGGCAAGGCATCGGCGTCGTCATCATCACCCATATCATGCAGCAGGCCTTCCAGGTCGCCGACCGGATCGTGGTGATCCGGCAAGGCGTCGTGGCCGGCGATGTCGCGCGCAACAAGACAAGTCCCGACGCGGTGATCGACATGATCACCGGAGAGACGCTCGCCGGTGCCGGACCGGCAGGCTGAGGGACAAATGAGGGGTCCGGCGCAAGAGGAGCGAACGACATGAAGAAAATACTTCTTTCCGTCTTCGGTATCCTGGCACTGGCCTTTGCCACGCTCACGCCGGCATTCGCCCAGTCCAAGGGCACCGTCTACTATCTGGTGCCGACATTGCTCGACGAATTCCAGACCGGCTCGGTGAGCGCTCTGGAGATGTTCCTGAAGCAGGTCGGCTACGAGATGAAGACGCTGAACGCCGATAACAAGACCGACGCTCAGCAATCGCAGATGAACGACGTTATTGCGCTCAAGCCGTCGGCGATCATTCTCGCCGCCGTCGATTTCAATGCGTTGAAGCCGTCTATCGAGGCCGCCCGCGCCGCCGGCATCCCGGTTGTCGAGTTCGATCGCCAGATCACCTCGACGCCATCCGATTTCACCTCGGTGGCGGGAACGGTCGAGATCGGCCAGATTGCCGCCGACCAGGCCGAAAAACTCTTGAAGGCGAAGCACGGATCGGTGAAAGGCAAGATCCTCCAGGTGCTCGGCGATCCTGGCGACCCCTACACGCTCGATATCCAGAAGGGTTTCGAGGAGAAGATGAAGGCGTTCCCAGACGTCAAGATCATCTCGGTGCCTGCCATGCAATGGGCGGCGGATGCAGCCGGAACCATCGTCAACGACCAGATGCTCGCCAACCCTGATATCGACCTGATCTTCAGCCACGCCGCCCATCTCTCGGTCGCTGCCGTCGCCTCGCTCGAGGCCGCCGGCAAGAAGCCGGGCGACGTCATGCTGATGAGCTCGAACGGTGCGCCGGTCGGCCTCGACCTGATCCGCAAGGGCTGGCTCAACGTCGAAGTCGAGCAGCCGCTCTACGCACAGGCCGCCGCCGTCGCCATGTTCATGGACAAGGTCGTCAACAAGCAGGAGATCAAGCCGGGCGAGTACGACGTGCTCGGCCTGAAGTCGGCCGTGACGATCGAAGCCTGGGGACCGAACATCAAGATCCCAGGCGCTGCGATCACCAAGGAAAACGTCGACAACCCGGCCTTCTGGGGCAACATGAAGCCGCCCTCGGGCACCGTGAAGCCGGTCGAGTAGCAAAGTCGCCCAGGGCTCCGGGCCGCGCTGGCCCGGAGCCCAGCCGGCACGTTCGAACGACGCGCAAGTCAAGCTGCAGAAGTTTTTCAATCCTCGCGTGATCCCTAAAATCGAATTGGTTTCGGGGTCATGCGCCAGCCGGAGCAGCATATGAATCCCCGCACGCGCCGCGCCCTCGAGTTCGTCCTCAACAACCTCGTCTGGTTCATGCTGGTCTTCGTGCTGGTGGTCTTCTCCACCTCCATTCCGAACTATTTCCAGCTCGGCATCTTCGCCAACATCATCGAGGCGTCGAGCGTGCTTGGCGTCATGTCGATCGGCCTGGCGCTGGTCATCATCACCGGTCACATGGACCTGTCGGTCGAATCCGTGGCGGCGCTCAGTGCCATGGCGGTCGGCATCCTGTTCTGCTCGGCGGGTATCGGCCTTGGCGTTCAATTGCACCCGGAATGGCTGATGGTTCCGGTTTCGCTGCTGATCGCCCTTGCTGTCGGCGGCATCATCGGCGCCGTCAACGGCTACCTGGTCGTCAAGGTGAAGATGAGTGCCTTCATCATCACGCTGGCGTCCTACATCTGGGTGCGCGGCCTCGTGCTGGTCATTTCCGGCGGCCGCTCGGCACAGGACCTTGCGCCGGCAATCCGCTGGTTCGGCATTCAGCGCCTGCTTGGCCTGCCGCTCACCGCCTGGATCGCGATTGCGTGTTTCGTGGTCTTCTCGCTGATCATGGCCAAGACCCCCTTCGGCAGGCACCTGGTCATGATCGGCGGCAACGAGACCGCAACCTTCCGCGCCGGCATTCGCGTCAACCGCAACCTCGTCATCGCCTTCGTTCTCGCCGGCGCCATCGCCGGCCTTGCCGGCTGGGTGCTGGCAATCCGCACCTCCGGCGCCACCGCCAATCTCGGCGTCGGCCTGCTGTTCAACGCCTTCGCCGCCGTCGTCATCGGCGGTGTCAGCCTCAAGGGCGGCGTCGGCACCCTGCCCGGCGTCTATGCCGGCGTGCTGTTGCTGTCGGCCATCAACACCGCAATCAACCTCATGGGCCTGCCGGCCAACTTCACCCAGGTGATCCACGGCCTGCTGGTGCTTGCCGCCGTGCTGCTCGACGCGTTCAAGCAAACCATCCGCCAAAGACTGGCATGAGAGGGGGGCTGGCATGACCGGGCGTCCAGGGATCGGAAGACTTTCGGACAAGGTCGCGCTGATCGTCGGCGGCGCCCGCGGGATCGGCAAGGGCATCGCACAGCGCTTTGCCGAAGAAGGCGCCAAGCTGGTGCTGGCGGATACCGAGGTCGAGGCCGGGCAAGCGGCCGCGGACGAAGTCGGCGCTGCCTTCATCCGCACAGACATCTCGCAGATGGCCGATGCCGAGGCAGCTGTTGCGCTGGCGCTCGACCATCACGGCCGTCTCGACATCATGGTCCAGAATGCCGGCATCTATCCCTGGCAATTGCTGGAAAACACCAGCCCGGAGGATTGGGACCGTGTCATGGCGGTCAATTTGCGCGGCAGCTTCAATGCCGCCCGTGCCGCGCTCGTTCCGATGAAGGCGCAGTACTCTGGCCGCATGCTGTTCACCTCCTCCATCACCGGTCCGCACGTCACCAGCCCCGGCCACGGCCACTATTCGGCGACCAAGGCCGGCATCAACGGCCTGATCCGTTCGGCCGCCCTCGAATTCTCGGCCTATGGCATCACCGTCAACGGCGTCGAGCCCGGCAATATCCTCACCGAAGCGATCCAGCTGCATCGCGGCGCCGCCTATATCAAGAACATGGAGGACTCCATACCGCTCGGCCGCCTCGGCAGCCCGCGCGACGTGGCCAATGCCTTCCTGTTCCTGGCCTCGGACGACGCCAGCTACATCACCGGCACGACCATCATCGTCGATGGCGGGCAGCTGCTGCCCGAAGGCAAGGACTTCCGCCTGCTTCCGCCATGATCCGCGCCCGATAAACTCGATTCGTCGCCCATACTTCAACATCGGTTTACCCGAAGCTGGTAACAGCAACGACGCTCGTTTTCATGATGAAGCAAAGGGTCTGCCTTGCCGCAGCGTTACAGCTCTCCTTTCGACCACCACCGGAGCGAGTGCAACTTTAGATTGCACAGCTGCGGACAGCTGCCGTTCGCCGCGATGGCCGGTCGGGAGCCAGGCCTTGCCAGTGTCCGGAAACGCGGGGACTCCGCTGCCGGGAGCCGGGCTTGAGCGTCATTCGCGCCCTGGAAGGTGCCGATCTTCCGGCAGTCGCAGGCATGTTCCAACGCGTGCTGCGCAAGGAGCGGACCGAAGCGCCGGCCGCGCTCATCGACTATATGAGACGGTTTTATCTGGAGGCGCCGGGTTGCGGAGGCGATCTCCGCTCGCTTGTCCATGTCAACGACGCCGGCCGCGTCTCCGGATTTGTCGGCGTTCACGTATTGCCGATGCAGTTCAACGGCCGGCAATTACGCGCCGCCGTCTGCAGTTCGCTCATGGTCGAGGATCATGAACGCGACCCGATGGCCGGCGCCCGCTTGTTGAAGGCTTATTTGAATGGCCCCCAGGATATCTCGTTCAGCGAGACCGCCAACGATATTTCCACAAAATTGTGGACCCGGTTGCGCGGCGTTGTCCTGCCGCAATACAGTCTCGACTGGGTGCGCGTGATGCGGCCGTCGAGCTTTGTGCTCAGCCTTTCCGCCAGTCGCATGAAATCTGTCCGAATGCTCAATCCGTTTGCGCATGCAATCGACCGGTTTTATTGCAGGCGAATGAAGTCCAGCGAACGACGCTGGTCCGGTGTGGCGGCGGACGGGGCAGGTCATGGGGCTTTTCGGACATCCCAAATCGACAGCGACGCATTTGCCAGGCTCGTCGAACCGTTGACCGCCCAGTTCGCCCTGCGCCCGAGTTGGGCGGAAGGCCAGCTTGATCATATACTGACCGATGCGGCACAAAGGCCGGATCTGGGCGAGCTTGTCTACGTTTCCGTAGCATCGCCGGTCGGCACCAATGTCGGCGCATTCGCCTATCACGCGCGGGCGGGTGAAATCGGCCGCGTGCTGCAGATCCTCGCCCTCCCCGGCCAGGCGGGTTCGGTGATCGACTGCCTGATCGATGATGCCGCCGTACGCGGCGTCAGCGGCCTGCGCGGACGCATTCAACCCGCACTTCTGGAAGCAATGCTTGGGCGACGCATCGCGTTCCTGACCGTTGCCTCGACCGTGGTGCATTCACGCGATCCAGAGCTTCTGGATGCCATGAAGAACTCGCAAGCTTTCCTGAACGGGCTTGCGGGCGAGCAGTGGAGCCGGCTGGGTCACTTCACCTGAAGCGCTTCGCGTGACCTGGATCGAGAGCCAGTTCAGGTACTGACTTCCTCGACCTCATCAACGAGTTGCGGGCGCAGGTGCAGGTAGCGCGTTGCCTTGCGTTTGGCGGCGATGTCGGCCCAGACGCGTTCCACCTGCGAGGCGTCCAGTCCTGCCGCCTGCCCCACCACTTCGGCCGCCACGCCGTTGTTGAGGCCGCAAAGGCAAATATCCATGCGGTCATAGGGAAGCGAGAAGTAGAACTCCTCCTGCGTCTGCGCCAGCGAGTAGGTATCGGTGGTCGGCGGCCGATTGCGGATTTCCTCGGGCACGCCGAGATAGGCCGCGAGCGCATAGACCTGCGTTTTATAGAGGTGCGCGATCGGCTTGACGTCCGCCGCGCCGTCACCGTTCTTGACGAAGAAGCCCTGATCGTATTCCAGCCGGTTGGGCGTTCCTAGAACGGCGAAGTTCAGCCGGTCGGCATGAAAATATTCGATCTGCTTGCGGGTGCGCTGCTTCATGTTGGTGCCAGCGACGATGCCGAGATAAACCGGCAGCGGCATTCTCAGTTTGGTCTGCTTGCCCCCGGGATCCTGCACCACCAGCGACGAAATATTGTAGCCCTCATGCTCGAGGGCGTTCGCAATCACGATCTTCGAGGCCCAGCCTTCGCCGTAGTCCGGGACCAGTTCGCGGATGAAGGCGTCGCGACGCTGATAGCAGCCCATGGCGCGCAGGATCGGCCCGATATCCTCCACAATAGAATCGACACCGAAAGTGCCGGCGACAAGCCGGCCGAGCCGCAGACTTTCCGGATCGGAATCGTTTTCCGGCATGAAGAGGCACAGTACATTCTGAGGCCCGACGGCTCGCGCCGCCAACGCCACCGAAACGCTGGAATCGATCCCCCCGGAAAGACCGAGCACCAGGCCGCGCTTGCGAATGCCGCGCAACTGCTGGCGCAAGGCGCTCACGATCCTGTCCGTTTCGGCGCCGGGGTCGATCACCAGGGCCTGCGCCAGAATGGTCGGCGCGTCATCGCTGGGGCGAACGCTCATTGCGCGGCCTCCATCATCTCCGACGCAAGCCGGCGGCTGACCTTGCCCGT
Source organism: Mesorhizobium sp. WSM4816 (assembly GCF_055811535.1). Lineage (NCBI taxonomy): Bacteria > Pseudomonadati > Pseudomonadota > Alphaproteobacteria > Hyphomicrobiales > Phyllobacteriaceae > Mesorhizobium > Mesorhizobium sp. WSM4816. The sequence goes on from NZ_JBVVQR010000062.1 coordinate 7,801, forward strand.
GTCAGTCTTCGGCAATTCCAGGCGGAACTCTATGATTTTGGGCACCATGAAATCCTCGAGATGACGGGCGCAGTGGCGCATCACATCCTTTTCGCTGAGCTTCGGGTCCGAGCGTATGACGAGCGCGCCGATCGCATGCCCGAGCAGCGGATCCGGCACACCGACGACAACGGCCTCGGCGATGCCCGGATGGCCGTGAAGCACGGCTTCCACTTCCTTCGGCGCCACCTTCTCTCCCCGCGTCTTTATGATGTCGTCCTTGCGGCCGACGAAATAGAGAAAGCCGTCCTCATCGGTCCTGAACAGGTCACCGGTGTAGAGAACCTTCTCCCAACGGTTCGGGCCCGGTCGCAGCGCTCGTTCGGTCGCAGCTTCGTTGCGCCAATAACCCTGCATGACGTGCGGTCCGCGAATGACCAGCTCACCCGCCACACCTGGTGGCACGCGTTGCCCGTTGTCGTCGACGACAAACACTTCGGTGTTCGGAATGGCTATGCCGACTGATCCCGGCCGGCGGTCGAGTTCCTCGGGCGGCAGATAGGTGCAGCGCTTGCATTCGGTCTGGCCATACATCGAATACAGCCTGACACCGGGGAAAAGGCAGCGCAGGCGTTCGATATGGGCCGGAGGCAAGGCCGCCGCCGTGTTGGAAATATAGCGAACGCTGGGCAGGAAGCCCGGCTCCAGGTCACGCATCTGCAGGATCATCGCTGCCATCGTCGGCACCAGCGGAAGACCGGTGACGCCCTCCTCGCGGATACGCTCAAAGATCGCCTGAGGAAAGGCGAAGGACTTTTCGAGCATGAGCGTGGCGCCGAGCCTGACGGCCATCAGCAACTGATAAAGGCCATAGTCGAAGGCGAGCGGAAGCACATTCAAAATGATGTCGTCGGACGTGTTGCGCAGATAGGTGGTGATGGAGTCCGAGGCCGCGTCGCAATTGCGGTGCGTCATCATCACGCCCTTGGGCCGGCCGGTTGAGCCCGACGTGTAGATCAACATCGCCAGATCGACGTCGATGCCACGGTGGTCAATCTCCCCGGCTTCGAGCGTCAGGCAGTCGGCCAGGGATGTGGCCCCCACCGGGCATTGACCATCGGCGCCGACGGTCGAAGCCACGAAGATGCCGGTGTTGCCGCCGCAGGCTTCAGTGACCACGGGCATCAGTTTTGCCTGGGTGAGGATCGCCGCAGCGTCGCAATCGGCAAGGATGTAGGCAAGCTTGTCGGCCTTGGTCGATGGGTTGACCGGGATGAAGGTCGCCCCTGCCTTGAGCACGGCGAAAATCGAAACCGCGATCTCCCAGCAATTGTCCATGAAAACGACGACCCGGTCGTTGCGCCTGACGCCGTTCGCGAAAAGGGCAGCGGCAAGGCGGCTCGAGAGATCGTAAAATTCTTCGTAGCTCAGCCTTTTATGCCCGGTGATCAATGCCGTCTTGGCAGGTTGGGCAGCGGCATTCGCGGCCAGAAAATGTTCGATCCGCACGGACGCTCCTCGCCGATCGCGCCTAGACTGCCGGCGCTTTCGCCTTGATGAAGGACGAAATACGGTCAATCGAATCCAGATTGGCCGGCACGATGTCGGAATCGACCATCGCAATGCCGAAGGTATCCTCGACGAACGCCACGAGTTCGACCACGGCGGTCGAGTCGATGATGTCGTTCTCGATCAGCGAGGCGGCATCTGCAAGTTCGTAAGACGTGTCGCCGAACAAGAAATTGTCGACGATAAAGGCTCTGACCTTGTCCTTGATTGTTATCATCATTTTTCCTTCCCTGGATTCCTCAAGCTGCTCTTGCTGCACTGGCTTCTTGGCCGGTGAAATTCTTCTGCCACAGCTGCGTCGACAGGATGCCGACGAAGGCAGCGTTGTCGCGGAATCCCGACGCTGGCTGCGTGCGGCATTTCTCATGAAGGCTGGCCACCGCCTTGGCGTTGAACAGTCCGCCGGCAGCGATGTTCGCTTCACTTAAGCAATCACGCACATAGTCCAGTTCGCCGGCTCCAACGAAGGAGAGGGCTTCCGGCGCCCGGTAGGGCTGCTTGGCACGCTCCCCGATCGCGCTGGGAAGCAGATGCCCCGCCGCTTTGCGCAGTATGTGCTTTTCGACCAGTCCCTTCAGTTTCATTTCAGGCGGAAGTCTTGCGGCAAATTCCACCAGGCGATGGTCGAGATAGGGAAACCGTCCTTCGATCCCATGCGCCATGGCCATCCGATCGCCTTGGCTGGACAGGATATAGCCCGGCAGCAGGAAGCGGCTTTCGAGATATTGCGCCTGATGCAGCGGGTGCCATAGCGAAAAAGCCTGGGGCAGCCGGCTGACCAGTTCCTCGGCTGCATCATAACCCTTCAACGTCGCGCGCAGGTCGCCGGAAAAGAAAATCTTCGCCGCCGCCGTGGTCTTGAAGCGCGGCCGATGCGAGAACAGCGGATCGTCGAGCGCAGCGTTGCCGGCGCCGAAGAACGCCGCCAAATACTCTACGGACTGCTGCTGCAGACCCGGCAGATAGGGATAAAGTTTGCGGAACAGCTGTGGCCTGATGCGCGATGCCGGCTGCCGTGCGCAGAACCGACGCACACGCGCTTCCCTAAAAATATCGTAGCCGGCAAAAACCTCGTCGGCGCCCTCGCCGGTCAGCACCACTTTCAGGCCAGCCTCGCGAACGAGGCCGGACAACTGGTAGAGCGGGGCCGGTGCGGTGCGGATGATCGGCCGCTCGGCAAAGCGGATGACTTCGGGGAAGACGCCGGCGATATCGCCGGCCTGGCAGGCAATGGTTCGGTGCCGGGAGCCAATTGCTGACGCCATCTCGATCTGGAAAGCGCTTTCGTCGTGCTCGGCGCTGTCGAACGTCACCGAAAATGTCTGCAGCTGGAGAGGGGTCATGCCGGCGGCAAGCGTCGAGACCAGGGATGAATCGAGCCCGCCCGAAAGATAAGAGCCGACCGGCACGTCGGCGCGCATGCGAAGCCTCACCGCATCGCTCAACAGCGCCTGCAGTTCCTCGGCCGCATCGTCCTCGTTGGTGAGCTTCGACGGCGCGTCCCGATGCGGATAGTCGAGGTGCCAATAGCGCTTGATCGTGACTTGCTCCGGTGTCGCGATCATCACGCTTGCCGGCTCCAGCTCGTGGATATTGCGGAAAGCCGTGCGGGGAGCAATCGGCGCCCACAGCGTAAAGACCTGGTCGAGTGCGATCGGATCGATCTCGGCCGAGACGCCAGGAACCTTCAGGAGCGCCTTGATCTCCGACGCGAAGTACAGCACGCCGTCCCTGTTCGTGTAGAACAGCGGCCGGACACCCATCCGGTCTCGGGCAAGCACCATGCGTCGGCGCCTGTTATCCCATATCGCGAAGGCGAAATCGCCGTTCAGAAGCGACAGGCAGTCTTCGCCCATCTCGTCATACAGGTGCAGGATGACCTCGGTGTCGCTCGACGTGCGAAAGCGCCGGCCCTTGGCGATCAGCCCTTCGCGCAGTTCCAGGTAGTTGAAAATCTCGCCGTTGAACGCAATCGTCAAATTGCCTGACTCGTCGGACATCGGCTGCTGGCCATCACCGATGCCGATCACCGACAGCCGCGCATGGCCGAGCCCAGCGTCGGCTGTCATAAATTTCCCTTGCTCATCCGGCCCACGATGGGCGATCGCAGCTGTCATCCGCGCAAGCAAAGCTTCCGCATCTCGGATCGAACCGAAATAGCCCCCGAATCCGCACATTACTATGACTCATATATCTGCGAGGTCCGAAACATAAGCTTGATAGCTGGCTCAAGCGTTAACCGGGTAATTTCGGCCACCGCATAGTTAACAACAATTAAAAGACAAGGTGCTTTTTTGTTCTATTATCTCTTCCCGGATAGAGAAGTATATTTCAACGCGAAACGCAATTTTTTGTTCGAGCAACGGCGGCGCGCGACAGCGTTGCCCCGCATGACCGCCTTGCGCAGCGACTCCAGTCCTCATCGCAGGTAGCTGATAGCAGAGAGCAGGTGTGAGGCAGGATCAGCCCAATGCGGCCCTCGCGATCAGTCTGGCCAAAGCTCCCGCTTGCGTTCTTCAAAGCCGAGCACGCGTTTGCTATCGGTCCACCGCGCGACCTCGCCCTCCATTCCATCCGGGTCCTTGAAGGTCACAGGACGGACAGCGCCGAAATCTGTAATGGTCCCATCCGAAGCGCCGGCCTTCACCAGACGTCGCCTGACTTCCTGCAAGCACTCTTCATCGTGTACCTTCAGCGCAAGATGATCTATGTGACCTCTCTTGCCCATCTGCATCGACCCATCTTCATACCCCGTTGGTTCCGGCATTTGGAACGGATGAAGGGCAAAGCCACCTCCAAAGTCGATAATTGAGTGACGAAGAGTGCCGCCACCGGGACCGGGCTCGGACAGGTCGAACTTCGTTTCCGCGTCGAAGATTTCTTCATAAAAGCGAATGAAACGGTCCATGTCGTGTGTGAACAGCGTCAGATGGTGCGCACCAACGGTTACAGGCATGCAGAACCTCCCTTACCGATAAGATGACGAGCATACCATCTCGCATTGAACCGAGCGACCTGGAGCCGCGATACATCACTGAACGCGAACGGGCCGATTGGGTCCGCAAAGCCTCTGTTCGATACGGGTTTCGTGGCGGCTGCTGAACCGGAAAACCTCAAACCCTTGAGAAAACATGGTGGGCGATGACGGGCTCGAACCGCCGACATCTTCGGTGTAAACGAAGCGCTCTACCAACTGAGCTAATCGCCCGCTCCGGGGCGGACCTTTAAGCAGTTAGGACGGGGTTCGCAAGGCCAAATGAGCGCACGACGGCCTCGCCGCTGGTCGTTTTCGGCGGCAAAATCCGGCTCGTCAAAAAACCTTCTGCTGTTTGCTGTTATGCTGTCGCGCTCCGCTTGACACCCGGTGGCTTACGCCTTATCCACCGCCCCAACGACGAACACGGCTGACCGTGCTCGTCTTGCGCGGGTGTAGCTCAGTTGGTTAGAGTGCCGGCCTGTCACGCCGGAGGTCGCGGGTTCGAGCCCCGTCACTCGCGCCATTTTCAATCACTTAGCTGATTGGAAATGTAAAAAACTCTGAATGCCGGACCGGCAATTCAGATATTCGGGTCGACCTTGGCGCCCGATAAATTTCAGCGCTTGGCCTGATTTTCAGAAACCTGTTCGATCTGGCTCATCACCGCTTGCGGATCGACGTTCTGAGCTAGCTGAGGCGGTTTCATCATCTGCCGGCGTTGGTACCTTCAAACGCTCCGTCAGGGCGGTTTCGATCAGTCGCGTGGTCTCATGCTCGTTGAGCAGGCCGATCTGCAGATCCAGCTCGGCGCGGTGCTCGCTCAACACTCCGCGAGCTGATGCTTGCACGTTCGCCGACCAAGCTCGGGCGCGGTTTCCGTGCAGAATTCCGGCCCCCGTGCTTCGCTGATCGGGGTCGCCTATTTTTGCCGCGGGTCTTCCAGGCCGATGCCAATCTGACGGAAACGGCCCGCCCGACGTTCGATGACGGCTTCGGCGAGCGAGCGGGCGGCGTTGCGAACTTCTTCCTGGATTGTCTCATCGGCGTCGAGTTCATCATGGCTTGTAGCGTACGGCTTCCAGTAACCGATGTAGCGGTCGAGCTCGGCGCTGGGGCCGGCCGGCGACAACTTCATGAAGCGCAGCCAGTCGGCGATGGAATGCCGCACATTCTCCGCACCTTCGACATCGCCGTGCACGATCACAGAAAACAGCCTGCCTGCCAGATGACGCGGATAGTCCCACCCGGCCAGTTCTACCTGCTTTGCCTTTGCCGCATCCTTGCCTTGTGTCAGCGAGGGGTCTGGATTGCCACCGTCAGCGCAGACAAGCCTGTCCATCATCAGTTTGACAGGCGAGGAAACCTGATACCAATTCACCGGCGAGATGATCATGATCCCATGGGCGGCGACCCACATCGGGTAGATTTCGTTCATCCAGTCCTGAACTTGCCCAAGCGAATGGTTGGGATAGCAGGAACAGGGCCAATGGCAGAGCGGAGCGGCCGTCGAAAAGCACGCCTTGCACGGATGGATGTTCCTCCCGTATTCGGAAGCAAGCCGCGACAGATCGAGAATTTCGACTGCAAGTTTCGTTTCCTTGTCGATGGTCTCACGGGCGATTTCGGCGAGCCGGAAACTCTTCGACATCTCGCCGGGACAGGTGTGCTCGCTGCGCGACGACCCGTTGATGATCAACAGACGCGGCGGCACCGTTAGATCCTCGTACCGACGCTGCGCCTGCAGCACGGCTTCGTGCGCCGCAATCCAATCGACGGACAGATCGTAGTCGGGGTCGCTGAACGCAGGTCCGGCTTTCCTCGTGATCGGGCTCTTGCGGGAATCCGCATAAGCCTGCCAGGCGATCGAAGCGATTTGCTCAATCGACTGGGCGAGCGGTTCGAACGCCGGGTCGACGAATTGCTGCTTGTACCTTGCCTTGAAGGCTTTCTCACTCAGTCTGGGACTAGCCATGCCCTTGCGAGGCGCCGGGGTTTTCCCGGCAAACTTGCCAACGAGACCAGCCATTTCCGAATTCCTTTCCCGAATTTCGTCCAGGAACGCGCAAGTCTTTGCAGTGGTCTATTCACCCGTTCCGTCGGCACCTCCGTGGAAGAAGGATCGGATTTCCTCCCTGTCGATGCTGTCATCGCCGTCCTCATCGACGGCGCTGAATATCCGCTCGACAAAATCCTGAACCTCGGTTTGAGAAAGCGCACCATCGCCGTCGGCGTCGACTATCGCGAACATCATTCGCATCCGCGCACCATGCATCATCCCGCGTCCCATATGGCGGCCGTCAGGCCTTCGGAAATCGCGATGCCAACGGTCGTCACCTCGCCGCTCTGCTCGCGGGCGGCGATGCTCCTGCATTCTCTCCTCCAGCATCTCAGTCATCATCTCACGCATCGTTTGGCGCATGGAGTCTTCGGTTGGCCCGCCTGGCGACGGCTGTGAACCTTGATCCTGCGCAGGTGCGGCGGGCGCAGGTGAGCTCGTCTGGGATAGCGCCGGCGAAGCCAGCATGGCCAAAGCCGCGGCAATTGCTGTGGTCTTGTTTGCTGATGTCATCGTATTCTCCTTGGAGAATGGTGGACCGAACGTGTCGGCACCCAAGCCAAACCCGCTGCTCCCCCGCATGGTTCCTGGCGATTTGGCAGACGATCGCTGCATCTTTGGTCCCGACGAGCGACGCAATCCTTCGCGCTGCCGCAAATGAACGCTGTCATTAAAGACTCGACACAATGATTTTGGCAGATCGGCGATCGGCAGCGAATGTCAATAAATTCCCGTCAGTGGCGAATCGCAAACGTTGGAGCTTAGCCGAAACACCCCTCCACTTCGTCATCCCAGGGGTCTCCGCGACCTCGCTTCGCTCCTGCTCCGCCCTGGGATGACGAAGGTGTGGTGGCCTGCGGCTAATCGCAGACGTTGGAGATTGCGCTGCTGGACCGTCGACAATCCCTTTCAGGCTCGGTCGAAGAACCAAGTCCTCTGTGCAGAGGAACTAGGTTCCTTAATTACAAAAAGTTTCGACGTCGGTTCCTGAGAGTTATCAACTTTTTGTACTCGGTGCGTCACAAGCTGGCCATATGCGTTTGAGCATTGGATTTTCCCAGGCCCGGTCCCCACTTTCGGGTCCGATGCTCTAACGGAGAAGAAGCCTTGGATGCCCTGAAATCGCTCATCGAATCGCGCCGCTTCGACCTCGCGATCATGGTCCTGATCCTGATCAACGCCGTCACGCTCGGCCTCGAAACCTCGCCCGACGCGATTGCGGCCCTTGGCCCGCTTCTAACGGCCATCGACCGCGCGATCCTCGGCGTCTTCGTGCTCGAACTCGCGATCCGGCTGGTCGTCTACAGGACGCATTTCTTCCGCGATCCATGGCGCATATTCGACCTCTTCGTCGTCGGTTTCGCGCTGATCCCCACGACAGGCTCGCTCTCGGTGCTGCGGGCGCTGCGCATCCTGCGGGTGCTGCGCCTGATCAGCATCGTTCCGTCGCTGCGCCGTGTCGTCACCGGCTTCATCACCGCCTTGCCCGGCATGGGCTCGATTATGCTGCTGCTCGGGCTGGTGTTCTACGTCTTCGCGGTGATGGCGACGAAGCTCTACGGCTCGTCCTTTCCCGAACTGTTCGGCGGCATACCAGAATCGCTGTTCACGCTTTTCCAGGTCATGACCCTCGAGGGCTGGTCGGACGGCGTGGTGCGCCCGGTCATGGAGGTCTATCCGGCGGCCTGGCTGTTCTTCATCCCATTCATCATCGCGACCTCGTTCACCGTGCTCAATCTATTCATCGGCGTGATCGTTTCGGCGATGGAGGCCGAGCATGAAGCCGTGGAATCGGCCGACAGGGCGACGCTGCACAGCGATCAGGCCATGATCCTGGCGGAATTACAGGCGCTGCGGGCGGAGGTCCGCGAATTGTCCGGCGTTCGCGGCTAGATCGCCTCCGCGCGCATTGCAAAAGATTCCTGTCCGTTCGGCGGCTTGTGATGAGCCGTGAAAGAGCCCGCCGCTTCATTTGCGAAGCGGCGGGTCCCCCAATACCCCCTCGATTGCCAGGTCAAGATTGCCCCCCGGCTTCGCTGACCGTGCAAATTGCGGCGCCAGACCCAGTGACCCATTACGGGACACCTACGCCAAAGACGCAAGATGGGTTTGGCGATTGATATTAACTGTGGCTAATATGTCACCGTGGTCGGAACGGACTGATGTCACGACGGTGCAGAACCTTTGATGGCGGAGCGAGGCGCCCCCCTCTGTCCTGCCGGGCATCTCCCCCTCAAGGGCATATGCGTTAAGATAGGAGTTGCAGCGGGGAATCGGTTGTGATTCTACGCTGCGATGTCTCACGAATCGCTTGTAGATGACGGCTGGGCCGAGACGATTGAGCTTCTCGGTGGTGAAGAGTTGATCGCGGGGAGT
>NZ_JBVVQR010000063.1:0-16177 GCF_055811535.1 Mesorhizobium sp. WSM4816
TCGACCACCTGGCTCTTGCCCGATGTGTAGCCGCCCGACGCGCCGCCCAATGCCTTGCCGAGCGTGCCGGTGATGATGTCCACCCTGCCCTCGACGCCGCAATGCTCGGCCGAGCCGCGCCCGTTCCTGCCGACGAAGCCGACGGCATGGCTGTCGTCGACCATCACCATGGCATCGTACTTGTCGGCGAGATCGCAGACGCCCTTCAGATTGGCGATGATGCCGTCCATGGAGAATACTCCATCGGTGGCGATCAGCCGAAAACGGCAATCCATCGCCTCCTTCAGCCGCGCTTCCAGATCGGCCATGTCGTTGTTGGCGTAACGGAAACGCTTCGCCTTCGACAGCCGCACGCCGTCGATGATCGAGGCATGGTTCAGCGCGTCGGAAATGACCGCATCCTCCTCGGAAAGCAGCGTCTCGAACAGCCCGCCATTAGCGTCGAAGCAGGAGCCATAGAGGATCGTGTCCTCCATGCCGAGAAAGCCAGAAATCGTCGCCTCGAGCTGCTTGTGCTCTTCCTGCGTGCCGCAGATGAAACGCACCGACGCCATGCCATAACCATAGCGGTCGAGTGCCTGCTTGGCCGCATCGCGCAAGTCGGCGCTATCGGCGAGGCCAAGATAATTGTTGGCGCAGAAATTCAGCACCCTCTCGCCGCCCACCTCGATCTTAGCCGATTGCGTCGAGGTAATCACCCGCTCGGATTTGTAGAGGCCGGCCGATTTCAGCCCTTGGAGCTCGCTGTCGATATGGGAGAGGAATGCCGCGCTCATGATCTGGCCCTGTTGAGATTGAATGGACTGTCGCCCCGCGCGGGCGAAAAATCCACCGCAAAAGCGACGGCTTCGGTGACCCGACGGTCAGTGGTCAGAATGCCGCCCCGGAATGCCGCCAAATGGCAGATGTTCAAATACAGCTGCGGCGCGAAAGAAGGCGATAACCATTTTGCGAGCTTTCCACCGCTGCTGCTGTGTCGACTTCCGGAGCTGTTAACCTTTCAAGCCAATGGTTCTCATACCCAACAATCTGTCGGCGAGAGGGACCGCCCCAGAAAATGTCGCAGCAACCGATGCAAACCATTTCGGGCAAGCTCATATTGCTGATCAAGGCAGGCTATTGGCTGGCGCTGCTGATCATTGCAGCCATGGTGATGGCCTCCTTCATCCTTCTCCAGCAGATGATGGCTGGCCATCGGCACGACGACACGCTGCTCGATATTGTCGGCATGCAAAAGGTGCTGTCGCAACGCATTGTCTTCCTTGCCAACGCGGCAGGAGCAGCTACGCCCAACCAACAACCGGCTCTGGTCACCGCATTCAAACAGGCCACGGCCGACTTCGAGAGGAACTACGACCTTCTGCTCGATCGTGTGGTCGCCGACCCGGCGTCACCGGCAAGGGTCGATCCAAAATCAGTCGAGAACGTCCTTTTCGCCAAGCCGTTTCATCTCGATTACTTCTCGGTCGGGCTTATCGCCAACGGCGAACGCCTGGTTTCGGCGTTTGAATCGCAACTCGGCATGGCCGACAATGGCGGCTACAAGGGTGGCGGCGAACGCGTCAACCTCGACGCTTCCGTCGCCAATGCGGCCCTGTCGGGCTATGCGGCACTCGGCCAGCGCATCAGCGCCCAAGCCGACGCGCGATCGGAGGGCCTTCTCGCTCTCCATCGAACGCTGTTCTACTCCACCCTCGGCGTCATCGTGCTGGTGGCACTTTTCATCTTCAGGCCGATGTCGAACACCATCCTGCGCAAGACGCGTGAACTGATCGATACCCGCAATTCCATGGCCTTCATCGCAGTGCATGACGGCCTTACCGGCCTGCACAACCGCACCTTCCTGACCGACCATTTCGATACGCTGATCAAGGGCGCGCAGCGCCGGCGGGAGCGGCTTGCGGCGGTCCACCTCGACCTCGACCGGTTCAAGCAGATCAACGACACGCTTGGCCACGCCGCCGGCGACTATGTGCTGGTGGTGACGGCGCAGCGTATGCGTGATTCCTGCCGGGCGTCGGACCTCTGCGTGCGTCTCGGCAGCGACGAATTCGTGATGATCCTCAACGGCGCCGGCGGCACCGAGGACATCAACACGGTCGCCGGGCGCGTCCTGTCGCAGATCAACGAACCGATCGTCTATCGGGGCGCGACCATCCTTCCGGGCGCCAGCGCCGGCGTCGCCGTCTATCCGGTCGACGCCGACAATGCGCAAGATCTGCTCGTCCACGCCGACCTCGCGCTCCACGCCGCCAAGAAGCAGGGTGGCGGCAGTCTCTCATTCTTCTCCGAGGAGTTGCGGCATGAACTCGACTACCGCAAGCGGCTCGAGCATGACATCAGGATCGCTATCGCGGAGAAGACGTTCCAGGTCTATTTCCAGCCACAGGTTTCGTTGTCGAACGGCACGATCGGCGGCATCGAGGCGCTGGTTCGCTGGAGACATGCCGAGCGCGGCATGATCGCACCGGGCGAGTTCATTCCCATCGCCGAGAAATGCGGACTCATGCCTGCGATCGGCCGCATCGTCATCGCCAAGGCAATCGGCGAGGCGGCGGAGTGGAACCGTGCCGGCATTGCCTTCGGACGGCTCGCCGTCAACGTCTCCGGCGCCGAATTGCGTGAGGCCAATTTCGACGCCTTCCTCTTCGGTGCGCTGGAAAAGGCTGGGCTGCCGCCACAAAAACTGTCGCTCGAGATCGTCGAATCCGTCATTCTCGACGACGAGAAGACCGGCATCGCGGCAAAGCTGCGGCACATCCGCGCCGCCGGCGTTCATCTTGAACTCGATGATTTCGGCACCGGCTACGCGTCGCTCAGCCACGTCAACCCGAACGAGATCGACAGACTGAAGATCGATCGCCGCTTCGTCCAGAACATCAATGAGAACGGCGACAACACCAAGATCGTGCGTGCCATCACCGAACTCGCCCGCGGCCTTGGCATCTCGATCGTCGCCGAGGGCGCCGAAACCGAGGCTGAGCTCGATTCGCTGATGGCGATCGGCTGCGACCAGGTGCAGGGCTACTCGATCGCCTTCCCGATGCCGCAGGACCAGGTACGCGATTGGCTGGTCGCGCGGGCGCCGAAGAGAGCCAGGCTGACGGTGCTGCAGGGTAGGCTGGCGTAAGGCGCCAACCTGACACGCCGCTTCGGAAATGGCGGCCTGATGGGGTTACGGCCGGTCTGTAGCTGGCTGCCGCTACATCTTGGGCTCGCTGAAACAATGCGTTCGGCGGTTGGGATCAATCGACATTCGCCCGCAGCGTCGCCAAGACTTCCGCGAACTCCGCCAGCCTGTCGTCCGACAACCCGGTCCGCAGCCGCTTGTCGAAGGCAATGGCTGCCGTGCGCAATTTCAGGAACAGCGCCTCTCCCGCTTCGGTCAGTTCGACCTGATGGACGCGGCGGTTTTCCGGATCGCGGCGCCGGGTCAGCAAACCTTGCGTCTCCATCGCGTTCAGGTGGTGGGTCAGCGTCGCGCCTTGGATTCCGATCATGCCGGCGAGCTCACGCTGGTTGGCCAGTTCGCGCGACTTGATCGACAACAGCGTGACCCAGACCGGCAGCGTGCCGCCCGCCTCGACCAACGTGGCGTCAAAGGCCTGGGCGACAAGTTTTGCGGTGCGGGCGAGATTCATCCCGACTGGCGGGCGGTCAAAAAGCGTCATGATCCGACACTAGAGTAAGGGAAAGGCCGATGGAACTGGCCCTTTGACTTTACATTGACATCTAATCATTTGATATCTAACTTTGTGGTTGACGGTAGGAAAGGAGGAACGCGGTCATGCAGTATGTCTACATCATCGTCCTCGGCCTTCACGTATTGGCCGGTGTGTTCTGGGCTGGAACGACCATCGCTGTCGCCCGCGATCCGGAGATTCGGATCGAACGGTTTTTCCGGCCGCAAATGAACGCGGCCGGCATGGTTTTCCTGACCGGCGCCCTGCTCTGGTATTTCTTCCACAGCGGCTCTTTCGGTTCGATGGAAATGGTTCTGGCCCTGGGTATCGCGACGGCCTTGATTGCCGCCGGTGTTCAGGGAGCGCTGGTCGGCTCTGCCAGCAGGCGGCTTGCCGGCACTGACTCGGCGACGGAAACGCAGTTGCGCGCGAAAATGACAAGGGGCGAACGCATCGCTGGTGGGCTGCTGGTCATCACCGTGCTCTGCATGGCCACCGCCAGAATGTTTTGAGCGGTCAGCCGCTATCGCGGTTTAAGAGATCGGTGTCTGGCTGCAAGCCGGCGGCGTGCGCAGCGCGCAGATCGGACCGACGTGCCTGGTGGCTCTCCGTGCGGAGGTTCGGCTGCGCGCCACCAAATCAAATCCGAAGTGATCTTCAGATCCATACCGTCCTCGGAAATAGGCCGGCTCGTGGCTGGTCGACATGACCCGGTTCTTCAGCGTCAAATGTTTGAGCTGATAGGGCTGGAGAAGCGGATCGCTGCTGGTCATCGTCTTCCTGTTTCAAATTGTGCTAATGAGCGGCAAATTTTTGTTTTTGCGCATGTCGTACCCAAGTCCGCGCACCCTCGGGTCGGGCCCGTGGGCAGGCTTTTGGGCGACATGCAGTAAGGAACCCGCCGATGACCGATACGAAAAACCTTACCCAGCTCGGCACCAACGTCGAGGCGCCAAAGAACCCTGACGCAGCAGTCCTGGAGACCGTGCCGTTTTCGCGCGGCGACGGGCCGCCAGCCATCGTTCGCTTCACCTGCCCGGAATTCACTTCGCTCTGCCCGGTCACCGGCCAGCCGGACTTCGCCCACATCGTCATCGACTATGCACCCGACACGCTGCTGGTGGAATCGAAGTCGCTGAAGCTGTTCATGACCTCGTTTCGCAACCATGGCGCCTTCCATGAAGAGTGCACCATCATGATCGGCCGCCGCATCATCGCTGCGACCAAACCACTCTGGTTGCGGATTGGCGGCTATTGGTATCCGCGCGGCGGCATTCCGATCGACGTATTCTGGCAGACCGGCGCGCCGCCGGAAGGCGCATGGCTGCCCGACACCGGTGTTGCGCCCTATCGCGGACGCGGCTGAATTCTGCTGCGAGATGTCCGGCGGGACAGCAGGATCGCCAACTCTGGTTTTCAATCGCCATCAGGCGATCAACTCATCGGTCCGTTCTCACTCACACTGATATTGGCTGAGCGCCCATTCGCCGGTCAGCGACAGAAGGTCCGATATCTTCCAGTCGCCGTCGACCTTTTTGAACTTCCATTCCAGCCGGTGCGGATTGCCGGCAACGATAAAGGCGACGACGACCTTGGCCTCATCGCCTTTGACCGCTTCAACTGTCTTCAGGCTGTTGTCGATCTCGGCCCTGTCGTACGCCGCATTGTCGAGCGCCATGTTGGGATCGAGGCATTCGCCATGCCCCGATTTCCGCAGCGCATCGCTTTTGTCGAGCACCGACTTCGCGGGATCGACGAAATCGCTGCGCTGAGCCGGATCGAGCTCGAGCCCGACATGCTCGTAAAACGGTTTCACCACCGCCGTCGGCGAACCCGGCCGCAGCGGAGCTGCCCGTGCATCTTCTGCTGAGAGCGGCGCGCCGAACAGGCCCTGGCCGGCAGTGCTGCACAAGCCCGCGGCCAGCAGGCACGCAGTCGCCAGGGCCAGGGCGCGGGCCATGGCGTCACTCCGGAGTCTGGCCAGCCAGGCATTCGAGCGCACTCAGCGTCCAGCCGCTGGTCTTCGAGGTGATGTCGGCAACCTTCCACTGGCCGTCGACCTTCTTCAGCGACCAGACCATTTCGCGTTTGGATTCATCGCCTTCCGGGAAAAGGTTGAACGTCACTGTCACGTTGGCGCTGTCGCCATCCACTGCTTCGGACAGCTTCAACGTCTTGGCGACTGTCTTCTCGTCAAAGTCCTGCGCGTCGAGACCGGGGGCGAAGTCGATGCAAGGCACCTCGTCCGGCTTGTTCTTCTGCGCCTGGTCGTTGAGGTCGAACAGCTTTGTCACCGGCTCGGTGAAACGGTCGCGGTATTTCGCGTCGGCCTCGAACTTGACCTCGGGCATGTAGAAGAACTTCACCGCATTGGAGGCCGGCCCGGCCAGGGCGGCCGCAGGCGCCGCGATCGAGAGAGCGGCGGCAAGCACAATCAGTCTCATCCGATAATCTCCAGGCTTTCGTGGTGGGTACCCGTTCAATACCACGAATCCATAGCGAGCGCGGTGACGTGAGGCCGCCCGACGAAGTCTGCGAGCAAGAGAGCAGCTGCTCAAGAGCTTTTGGCGAGCCAGCTCGCAAAAAGCCGCGCTTTCAAACCTGCCCTGGGATGGATTTTCAGATAAAATACCCTGGGTGAGGGAATGTTGTCGGGTACAAGTGTGACCAGCCGGCCCTGTTCCATCAGGCTTTTGACCAATCCATCCCACCCCAAGACCGCCCCGATATCATCCTGAGCGGCCTGGAGGGCAATCATGTAGTTGTTCACGGAAAACCTGCGGCCTTTTGGGATGGTGTATCCAAGCGCTTGAAACCACTCCGGCCAGTTCGTCCAGTCGGTTTCCTCGTTGTTCATATGAATCAAAGGCGCCTTGAGCAGATCCTCAACTCGGCCAATGCCGTGCTCGGCGGCGAATTTTGGAGTTCCAAGCGCGACAATGCGATCTTGAAAGAGTTTGTGACACTCCTCGGGACTTTCCTGCGCATCTCCGTAATGAATACTTAGATCACAGCGGATCGCTGTTGCGGGCACGTCGCTGACGATCTGCGAGACAGTGATGGTGGGATGGCTCTTCCAGAAGGCTGAAATCTTCGGTGTAAGCCATAGCGAGCTGACGGCCGTCGTTGTCCGGATGGTCACGTCGGCGGTTTCCGGGCGATCGCGCATGTGAGTGACGGCGTCGGAAATCGTCTCAAGCCCGCGCTGCACGGCAACGAACAGGAACGCCCCTTTCTCAGTCAATTCGACGCCGCGGCTCAAGCGCAGGAACAGGTTGCATCCCAAGTCACCCTCAAGCGCCTTGATCTGGTGGCTGATCGCCGCGGGCGTCACATTCAATTCCTGGGCGGCGTTTTTGAAACTCGCATTTCGGGCGGCTGCCTCGAAGCAGATGAGAGCCGTCACCGAGGAGAGATCGTACGGTCTTGGCATCAACGCTTCTTCGGACCCGCTTTTTGGATGGCTCGCTGAGGGCAACAGATTAGCTGAACTAAATCGTTCTGAAAATTAGTGCTGTTGCGCAAAAGGACTTCAGGCAACAAAATTTCATCTCAAATGTGCACGCCATCTATGGAATTCCGCATGAACGCCCCCTCGCCCTCGATCCAAGAGTTGCTAGCGCGCCGCGTCTCGGGCTATGCCCTTGAGCAGCCCTTTTACACTTCGCCGACGATTTACCAGCTCGATCTCGAGCACATCTTCTACCAGGAATGGCTCTACGCGGCCCCGGCATGCCAGCTTGCGAAAGCTGGTAGCTACGTGACGATGCGCGTGGGTGCCTATGAGGTGGTCATCGTGCGCGCCCGCGATGGTGAAATCCGCGCCTTCCACAATTCCTGCCGCCATCGCGGCTCGATGATTTGCAAGGCGCGCGAAGGCCAAGTGGCCAAACTCGTCTGCGCCTATCACCAGTGGACCTATGAGCTTGACGGCAAGCTCATCTGGGCAAATGACATGGGGCCCGACTTCGACATGTCCAAACACGGGCTGAAGCCGGTCCATCTGCGCAATTTTGCCGGCCTGATCTACGTCTGTCTGTCCGCTACGCCCCCAGACTTCGACCCGTTTGCCGACCTGGCCCTTCCCTACCTAGAGGTCCATGACCTCAACAATGCGAAGGTCGCGCATACGTCGACTATCATTGAGAAGGCCAACTGGAAGCTTGTGTGGGAAAACAACCGCGAATGCTACCACTGCAGCAGCAACCACCCGTCGCTCTGCCGCTCCTTCTCGGTCGACCCGGAAGTGGCCGGGGTGTCTACCGACGGGTCGGTCTCGGCGACCCTCCAGGCGCATTTTGACCGTTGCGAAGCCTCAGGCGCGCCGGCGCAGTTCCGCCTTGGCGGCAGCGGCCAATTTCGCCTGGCGCGGATGCCGCTGCAGCAAAAGGCGGTGAGCTACACGCTCGACGGCAAGACTGCCGTTCGCAAGAATCTTGGCCAGGTGGCGCTGCCCGAAGCAGGCTCGCTGTTGATGTTCCATTATCCAACGACCTGGAGCCACTTCCTGCCGGATCACTCCTTGACCTTCCGGGTCACGCCAATCAGCGCCACGGAAACCGCGGTCACCACCACCTGGCTGGTGAACAAAGATGCCGTCGAAGGGCTCGACTACGACCTCAAGCGCCTGACCGAGGTCTGGATTTCTACCAATGATGAAGACCGTGAGATCGTCGAAACCAACCAGCAAGGGATCTTCTCTCCTGCCTACGTTCCCGGACCATATTCGCCGGTTCAGGAAAGCGGTGTGACCCAATTCGTCGATTGGTATGCGAACTGGCTTGAGCGTTCTCAGGCCTTGATGCAATTGGCCGCGGAGTGAACCAATGAACGTGGTCGCAAAACCCAGGCTGGTTTTCTGGACCGACGCGGAAGAACTCGAATGTGCCTCCTTTCTTCCGGAGGCGCCGAACGTCCTGACGTTTTGTTTCCGGTCGCCGTCCGGAGCGCTGTTCAATTTTGATCCGGGACAGTTCCTCACTTTGGAACTGCCCACTCCCGGCGGTCCGGTCTACCGGACGTACACGATATCCTCATCTCCGTCGCGGCCGACCTCGCTGACCATTACCGTAAAGGCGCAGGCCGACTCTGTCGGAACGCAGTGGATGTTTGACAGCCTCCGTCCGGGCATGCGCCTGCGGGCAATTGGTCCGGGGGGCACCTTCTCGATGGCACATCAGCCAGCCGAAAAGTTTCTTTTCATATCGGCCGGCTCGGGCATCACACCGATGATGTCCATGACCACCCATCTGTATGATTCCGGGGTTGATCCGGACATCGTCTTCGTCCACTGCGCGCGCCGCCCTTCTGAGATCATCTTCCGTGAACGGCTGGAGCATATGGCGTCGCGCGTAACCGGCATCGACCTGAAATGGGTGGTTGAACAGACCGATCCATACAGGCCATGGACCGGCTACAGAGGCATGCTCAACCAGTTGATGCTCGGACTGATGGCGCAGGATTACCTTGATCGCGAGGTGTTCTGCTGCGGGCCCGAGCCCTTCATGCAAGCCGTGCGCGAGGCGCTGGCCAGTCTCGGTTTCGACATGGCAAATTACCATCAGGAAAGCTTCCGTGCGCCGCTTCCTGAGGCCGAGAAGGTCCCGGATGACTTCGTTCCCGCCGAGAACAACGAGGCCGAGATCGAATTTGTCCTATCCGGCGTCTCGGCGAGATGCGTCGAGACGGATACGATCCTGGCTGCGGCACGGGCTGCCGGTCTGGTGATCCGATCGGGTTGCAGTATGGGGATATGCGGGACATGCAAGGTTCGCAAAATCGATGGCGATGTGCATATGGTCCACAATGGCGGCATCACCGACGAAGAGATTGCCGACGGCTACATCCTTGCTTGCTGTTCCAATCCGGTTGGCCGTGTGAAAGTCGAGATATAGCAACCGTTTCGCGATCTTTGATCAAGGCGCTTCTTCGAAATCGGCAGCGCCTTGACGGTCCGCGGTCAACCGAAGTCGATGATGAAGCTATTGATGAGTCACGCGCTTCACCCGCAAGGCGGTCTTGGCACTTCCTCGGCCGGTAGCCGGGTTTCGGGCAAGCTCAGTGATGCGTCTGGTCCACCAACAGCGCCCAGAATGCGAACAGCGGCCGATCCAGCGATCTCATTGCGTGTTTGATGCCTGGCGGATTGTAGAGTGATCCACCGATGCCGGGCGAAAACCAATCCATGTCAGCCTGCTTGAACTCGCCATGCGAAAGCACGAGGTAGGTTTCTTCCGGCGGATGATCGTGGTCGGGATACCGGACGTGAGGAGCCATCAAAGTGACGCCGAGCCACAGATCGGTTCTGTCCTCGAGGCCGCCCGGGCCAAGAATCATCGCGTTGGCGTGACCGTCGCGGAAATTGCTGCTGGCAGACGGGGCGGGATTTGATTTCAGCCGCCATTCGAGCAGCGGCTCGATCGCCTTGAAGCGCTCAATCAAGTTGCGGAGCGTAGACGGGATCGCCTCTTCCGCCAACGCCGGGCCGAGATAGGAACAGACCGGCAAACGGCTCCCGGCCCTGGTCTTTTCAGGCCCGGGAACCTCCGATTGGGCGAAGAGCTGGATGATCGATCTGCGCGATCGCAGGTCGTGTGAGAACTGGTCGAAGGCCACGAACGCTGTGTCTACAAAATATTGCAGGGCCTCACTTCTGTTCATCTCGGAGCCCTTGTTGTGAGCGGACGCTATGGTCCGTTGCCGGACGTTAGATATCTTTCGCCAGTCGCAGCGCGTCGTAGATCGCGGCGTGGGTGTTGCGAGCTGAAACGGCGTCGCCGATACGAAAGAGTTGGAATTGGCCCTGCGCATTCCGCACCACCGACTGTGGTTGCCCGGCGATGAGCTCATCTTGCGAAATCTCGCCGTGATTGGTCGATTTCGGTTTCAGTTCGAAATAGATGTCGTCCAGCGGAATGGTGCCGTGATTGACGACAACCTGATCCACGACGCGCTGTTTGGATATGCCACCGTAGTCACTGCCGACATTTGCAATGAGCTGATTGCCATTCTTTTCAACTGACTCGAGCCGATAGGTAACGGTGAAGGTCACATCGAGTTTTTGAAGAGACCTCATGTAGGGCACGAGGTTCATAGCCATGACCTCGGGTGAGAATGACCGGTCCGGTGTCATGATTTCAACCTTCGCTCCGGCGCCGGCGAGGAATTCCGCGGCCTGGAGTGCCGCGTGGTCACCGGCGTCGTCGAAGATGAGGACATTGGTTCCCGGCTTTGCGTCTCCGGAGATGATGTCCCAAGACGACACCACGAACTCGTTGCCCTTGGAAAGGACGTCGGTGTGCGCCACCCCGCCCGTTGCGACGATGACAACGTCCGGATTTTCCGCCTCGATGGTTTCGGCTTCCGCCCAGGCATTGAACCTGATGGTCACTCCGTGTTTTTCGCACTGGGCCATCCGCCAATCGATGATGCTCATCATCTCCTTGCGGCGCGGGCTCTGCGCTGTCAGCCGGATCTGCCCTCCCGGTCCGCTGGCGGCCTCGAAAACCACGACCTCGTGTCCCCGCTCACCCGCCACGCGGGCGGCCTCGAGGCCAGCCGGACCTGCACCGACCACGACAACTTTCTTGCGGCTGTCGGCCTTGGCGACAATATGCGGCATGGTCAGCTCACGGCCAGTCGCGGCGTTGTGAATGCAGTATGCCGCCCCGCCCTGATAGATACGGTCAAGGCAATAGTTTGCGCCCACGCATGGCCTGATTTCGTCTTCGCGCTTTTCGATGATCTTGCGCACGATGTGAGGGTCGGTCATGTGCGCGCGCGTCATGCCGATCATATCCACCTTACCCGACGCAATCGCGTGCCGGGCAGTCGCCACATCCGGTATTTTCGCTGCATGGAAAGTTGGGAAGTTGGTTGCGGCACGAATCTCGCCGGCAAAATCAAGATGCGGCGCATTCGCCATTCCCTGAATTGGAATGACGTCCGTCAGGCCCGCATCGGTATCGATGTGCCCGCGGATCACGTTGAGGTAATCGATCAGTCCGCTTTCCTTGAGACGCTTGGAGATTTCCATGCCCTCGGACTTGCCAGTGCCACCGGGGAGACGTTCATCCGCAGTATATCGCACGCCCAGAATGAAGTCCTCGCCGACCCGTGACCGGATCGCCATCAAGACATCCATGCAGAAGCGCATGCGGTTATCAAGCGAACCGCCATAAGGGCCGTCAAGTTCGTTCGTGAGAGGAGACACGAACTGGTCGAGCAGGTGGCCGTAAGCTTCCAACTCGACGCCATCCATCCCGCCCGCCTTCATCCGCTCAGCGGCGTCCGCAAAGTCCTTGATGATGCGCTCGATATCCCAGTCTTCAATTTTCTTGGGAAACGCGCGGTGGGAGGCTTCACGATGATGGGACGGCGCCAGAACGGGAAGCCAGTCGCCTTTGTCCCAGCGTGTACGCCGTCCAAGATGGGTTAGCTGGATCATGATGGCGGCGCCCTCTTCGTGCACCGCATCTGTCATCTGCCTGATCCACGGCACGATCTCGTCCTTGTAGGCGAGCAGGTTGTTGAAAACCGGGGGGCTGTCCTTCGAGACCGCAGCGGACCCGGCTGTCATCGTCATCGCCACACCGCCCTTCGCCCTTTCAACCGTATAGGCGAGATAGCGCTCCTTCGGCATCCCGTCCTCCGGATAAGCCGGCTCGTGGGAGGTCACGATGATGCGATTGCGCAGGGTCAAATGCTTGAGTTTGTACGGCTGCAGGAGGGGATCGCTCGACATCTGACGGACTCCGGGCTGAGATGGCAAGTGCGAACGCTATCGAAAATGTACATGCATGTCAAGTTTCGCTTCTGGGAAGTCGATAGAGTCGACATGTGTGTACATTTTGCTGGTTTTCATTTTGATATTTTGTTAGGCTGATCACTCATGGAGCAAATTTCGAACGATAGCGGATGGCGCGGATCGCCGGAGGGGTGGCTTGAAGCCGCCTACGACCTGCTTCTTGAATCCGGCGTCGACACGGTGAGAATATCGCCACTTGCCAAGAAATTGGGCCTGTCGCGCACCAGCTTCTATTGGTTCTTCAAGGATAGAGAAGAACTGTTGGCTGCCCTCGTGACCCGTTGGCGGGACAAGAACACCGGCAACCTCGTCAAGCAGGCCGAGGCATATGCCGAGACGGTCGCCGAAGCGATGCTGAACGTTTTCGACTGCTGGCTCGACAAATCCTTGTTCGATTCCCAGTTCGAGTTCGCAGTCAGAAGCTGGGCGCTTCAATCCCCTGACATCCTGGCGGAGGTGCAGAAAGCCGACCAGACGCGTCTCGATGCGTTGAGCCAGATGTTTGTCCGCTTTGGTTACGACGAAGGCTCAGCCGATGTTCGAGCGCGCACCATCTACCTTGTGCAGATCGGCTACATCTCAATGCAGACCAGCGAAGATCTCGCGGACCGCATGAAGCGCATTCCCGGGTACGTGGAGATTTTTACAGGTAAGGCCCCGCGGAAGCGCGAACTCGACCGGTTCTTCGCCAGACACGGCCATTCGGCGGGCTGAGGAAGCGTTTCGACAATGGGTGAACCCCTGAGCATCGGAATAATCGGCGGAGGTGGCTGGCTTGGACGCGCTATCGCCGAGGCCGTTATTGATGCGCAAATAGTCGCCGCAGAGCACCTCACGCTCTCTCATAGAACTGGGCAACCCGACTTTCTGCCAAACGCTACATGGACCAGGGACAACCAGGAACTGGTGGATCGATCTGATGTCATCATCGTCTCGGTCCGGCCCCACGATTGGCCTGCCATCGACATTACTGCGTCCGGCAAGCTCGCCGTGTCGGTTATGGCCGGGATCACTCTCGACCAACTGGCGGGACGTCTTAAAACCGACCGCGTCATCCGCACGCTTCCGAATGCAGCGGCAGAGGTGCGGAATTCCTATACTCCCTGGATAAGCTCTCAGAGCGTCACCGCGGATGACCGCAATGTCGTTCGCCGGATTCTGGAGGCCTGTGGCGCGGCCGATGAAGTCAAAAGCGAAGCAGATATCGATTATCTGACGGGCCTGACTGGATCCGGCCCGGCGTTTCCGGCGCTCTTGGCGGCAGCGATGATGGACGATGCCGTCAGCCGAGGAATGGATCCAGATATTGCCCGGCGGAGCGTCAGCGCGGTGCTTGTTGGAACCGGAAAACTCCTCGAGGCTCGTCCAGACAATCCCCAAGATATCGTCCAGACCTTCCTCGACTACCGCGGCACCACCGCGGCAGCGATCGAGGCCATGCGCGCAGCCGGGTTTGAATCTGCCGTGGCAGACGGCCTTGCCGCGGCGCTCCAGAAATCCGTGACGATGGGACAAACCACCTGACTGCCGAACGAGCCGGGCCTCCCTCCGACCGCTGGTGAGAACTATGTCAAAACTCTTTCCGCATCTGTTCTCGCCCGCAAAGCTGGGCAGTCGCACCCTGCGAAATCGGATCGTGTTCGGGGCTCACACCGCCAACATGGCCGAAAATGGCGTGCCGACCGAACGACACGTTGCCTACTATGCCGAGCGAGCGCTCGGTGGGGCCGGCATGATTGTTGTCGAACCCATGCCCGTCCATCAGGCCGCCGTCCTGACACGCGGCAATTTTCGACCTGGCGACGATAGCGTCATTCCTCATTTCCAGCAGGTCACACGCGCAATCAAGGACCACGGGGCGATCGCCATCCAGCAGCTCTATCACATCGGAGCGCACGGGGATTCGGACAATTCATTTCATGCGCATTGGTCGCCCTCGGGCCTGCCGAGCTATCATGACAGCGACGGTTCCCACGCCATGTCCGAGGGTGAGATTTGGGAAACCATCGACAGCTTCGTTCAGGCGGCGCGCCGCTGCCAGGAGGCCGGTTTCGACGGCGTCGAAGTCTGGGCTGCCTATCTCGGACTGGTCGATCAGTTCTGGACGCCCTGGACAAACCGACGCGAGGACCAATGGGGAGGGTCGCTCGACAACCGCACGCGGATCTCGCGCGAAATCCTAACCCGCATCCGCGAAACATGCGGTCTCGATTTCATCATTGGACTCTCGGTCAGCGACGAACCCGACTACACAGTAGCGCTCAGTCGCCAGGAACTGGCGGAGATCATTCGGCTGCACGATGAGCAGGGGCTGATCGATTACGTGACCTGCGGCACTGGCAGCTACCTCGATTTCTACAAGATAATGCCGACGTTTCTCTATCCGGAGAAGCTTGGCACCGATCTCGCGACGACCCTCAAGGCCGCGGTCAAGAAGGCCCTCGTGGTCGCCGAAAGCCACATCAGGACGCCTGAAAACGCCGAAACCGTGCTCGGCGAGAAGGCTGCAGATCTGGTCTCGATCGTCCGGGGCCAGATCGCCGATCCGCATCTGGCACGCAAAGCCGCGGCAGACCGGCCCGAGGATGTGCGCGGATGCATATCCTGCAACCAGATGTGCTGGGGCCGTCGTTCGCGCGACTACTGGATCAGCTGCCTTGTCAATCCCTCTGCGGGGCGCGAGTTTGAATGGGGTGGTGACCGGTTCACGTCCGCTGCCATCAAGAAACGGGTGCTTGTCGTCGGCGGCGGTCCCGCCGGCCTCGAGACGGCTCGGGTTGCCGCCGAGCGAGGGCACGACGTGGTGCTGGCCGAAGCCTCCAGTAGGCTGGGCGGGAACTTTCTGCTCGCAGGACTGCAGCCGCGCCGCGGGCAAATCCTCGACCTTCTCGGGTGGTATGAACGCCAGCTCAGCAAACTGAATGTCGACGTACGACTGAACACCTACGTCGAGGCCCCGGAAATCGCCTCTTTCCAAGCTGACACCGTTATCCTGGCCACGGGGTCGGTGTCTCCCGAAACCGGCTTTCAGAAGGCTTTGCCGGCAGTGCCGAGCCTGCCCGGCATCGAAAGGGGCAATGTCTTCTCGATCGAATCCGTCATGGCCCGCGTTGTGCGGCCGGGTAAGCACGTGCTTTTGCTCGACGAGGGCGGAGGCTGGCGCGGTTGTGGCACGGCCTGGAAACTTGCCGAGGATGGCCATCAAGTGACCATTCTCACGCCCGATCCGTTGGTCGGCAAGGAACTGCAGCGGACGGCTGCCGATTTCCCGCTGCGACGGACATTGCGCCAGCTTGGCGTCACATGGGTGTTGGATGTCAGCGTGCTGGAATGGCACGGGGACGGCGTGACCATCGTTGACCACAACACGCGTGAAGAAAGCTTCGTGCCGGGCGATTGCCTTGTACTTGCAACCACCAATGTGGCGGCGAATTGGCTGGCGAAAGAGTTGGAAAGCACGTCCCAGCCTTTCATGGAGGTCGGCGACGCCGTCGCTCCGCGCCAGGCGCCCTACGCCTTCCACGAAGGACGGAAAGGTGCCTTGCGGCTATGACACGCGCACATTGTGCTTGCGCTTCATAAAATCCTTGGCGGTCTCGACTGCCACGGCTGCGTCGCGGCAATAGGCGTCGGCGCCGACGGCCTTGCCGAATTCCTCGTTGAGCGGGGCGCCGCCGACCAGCACGAC
>NZ_JBVVQR010000064.1:0-14292 GCF_055811535.1 Mesorhizobium sp. WSM4816
CACGATCGACCATCCGAATCATCTCCCTCTCTTCCTTACCCCCGGAATCATCAATCCGATTCTGTGCAAAGGCCTCCCTAGGAGAGAAGCCCCGAATGGCAACAGCAATGGTGGCAACGCAGCAGCCACCAGTTTGCCGCCGATACCGGCTACGGCAAGCTTAACACCGCAAATCGCGATCAACATTCAGCTTCATCTCCCCGAGACAGAGAACGCCGAGGTCTACGAGAAGCTGTTCAAAGCCCTTCGGGAACACCTGCTTAGTCCGAAGGAGTAGCAAGTGGGTATCGAAGACTGGACCGGGCGCGTTAGTCGTGCGCGGCGGGCTGCACATGTCGCGTTGGCGCAACATGAGAGTGCCGCGTCCCGCATCGTCTTGCTAGAAGACCTTTCGAAGCGGCTGTCCGGGACACCCGTGGATGTCCAAGACTATTTTGCAGAGGCCATCGCGTGCCTAGAGGGCGAACTCTATCGGTCGGGGATCGTTCTTGCATGGGCTGGCCACTTCCACGTCCTCACCGAGGTCTGCTTCGCCACCCATGAAGCCGACATCCGAACGGCCCGCCCTAAATGGACATTCAAAGACCTAGCCGAACTAAAGGAGCTTGTGGCGGAAGCGCAGTTCCTGACGGTGGCGAAGGACGTAAAGTTCATTCAGAAGTCCATGCTGCGGATACTGGACGGGCAACTGTCCCTTCGGAACCAGTGCGCCCATCCCACGCTCTACCGGCCCAGCATGAACGCTGCCATCGGGTATGTAGACAGTATGATCCGTCAAACGCTGACGTATCTGCCGCCCCCTTAGAGACAACGCCCACCAGCACAAACAAATGGTGTGTACTGGTGGGGCAAGTGTCGCCTATTCGCGGTCGCGCTTCGCACATGCGGCGCAATGATCACCGGGATGGTCATCATATGCCGCTTTGAGGAGGTCAGTGAACTCTCTAGTCGGCATTTCCGCCGCCCACGGAATAGGGCCTTTATCTCCCTTTTTCCGGTCGATCATAACGCTTTTCCAAAAGTCGTCTTCCAGTTTCCAGAACCCGCCACCGAAGATCACGCCATGATCCTCGCACCGCTCCAAAGTGCCATGATCTGCCAAGTATGAAGCCGCCATTACCAGATTTTCTTGACGCTCCATCATCATTGCCTTCATTCGACCCATATAAACTCCTTTAAAAAGTGGTTAAAAATCACCCCTTAATGAGGGGCGGCTTTATATGGGTATGGCAACAAAACCGTTCAAGGAGCTTCAGCTTGATCTAGGCTCCGGTTCGCATCACACCGATTTGGCCGGGATGTTGAGCTTTCGGGTTCTCGCGCCACTGGAAACGGACTTCCACTGGAATGCGCCACTTTCGCGCCAGCCGATCAACTTCCTTCCAAGCGTCGGTGGCTGATTGGCCTTGTACGGAAATGCCCAAATGAGCGTGGTATTTGAAACCGTCATCTTCGTACTGACTAGCACGTGAAGGAACCTGCAACTCCTTCACTAGGTTCGCCGCCGAACCCACCTTTGGCTTCGCAGCCTGAATGGTTTGAAGAAGCAGGCCAGCCCAATTCGAACTTTCCAGTACCTTCCCGCCTACAGAAGCGTACAGGACCCTAGTGAACGAGAGACCGGGAGCGCGGTCGAAGTCAATCGGTCCATCCCCTTGTTGCACGGCGGCTTCATCAACGTCGCGCTCCAATCCCAGCGTTTCCATCATTTCGGAAACCACTCGATCAAGCGTCTCCGCTGGCGTCTTAGTCTCGTACCACGCGGAAATCAGTTTCAGGCTGCTAAGCGTGGCGTCGCTGATCCTTACAACGGGCATCATCATTGTTCTCCTGTGCCGCCCCAGCGGCGACAGAGAATATGTTACATATCGTCTTAATGAACGCAAGGAGATATGTTACATATTTTATGAAGGCGCTACCCCTGCCGCCTGCCTTCCCGCTGTAGCTGCAAAGCCGCATTGCCGAGCACCTGACTTTGCGAGCGCCGGAAGGTGTCCTTCGGCTGATTGGCCTTCAGGGTACGGTCCACATGCTCCGCGATTTGGCTGGCAAGGTGCGCATCCTGTCGGGCGTTTCCTGATCCCGCGACGTTGATGGCGAGGTTCGGCGCATAGGTGTTGGCGAAGCTGTTTCGCCCGACGATGCCGCCCGTCGCGAAGGCCGGTGCCTTGCCGCTGTTGATGGCTTCAAGGGCGGGCAGGTATTTCCGTGTCGCCTTGGCGTTCACGACATACTCGCCATCGGACAGCAACGCCAAATTACTGTCGGACGTGCCGGTTCCCGCTCCACGGATGCGCCCGCCTTCCGCCAGCCCCAGCAGCCCGCCTAGCAGCGCTCCGAACAACCCGCCGCCGCCTCCACCGCCGCCGATGCTGGCGAGCGGCCCCTGCCCCAGCAGCAGGGCTTGCAGCGCCATCTTCAGAAGCTGACTGCCGAGATTGGCAAGGGCTTCTTCCGCCGTCATGGAGCCGGTGAGGATGCCGTGCAGGGCGTCAACGGCAGTCTGCCCGAACATCTGCGAAAGTTCCGCCGCCCGCTGCTGCGTCTCGGCAAAGCGCATGGTGGCCGCTTCGGCGGACGACATGCCTTGCGCAAGCGACTGGATTTCCTGCCGCTGCTGCGGGGTCAATTGGATGCCTGCCTGCATGGCCCGATTGAGCATGTCCTGTTCGGCCCGGAAGGCGGCTGCGGCCTGTCCGGTCATGGACAGCGCCTGCCGTTCCTGTTGCTGCGCTGTCGCGTACTCCTTCGCCCCCATGATGATCCGGGAATAGGCTGCGGCCTGTTCTTCGGCTTGCTGCCGGGCGGCGTCCGCCTGCTGCTGCCGAGCGTCCGTGCCCGCCTGAATGCCCGGATCGACGGCGGGAGCCTGAACGGAATTGCCGTCATAGGCGCGGCTGATTGTGGCGTCGTCTATGCGGCGAAGCCCTTCCCATTCGTTCCGAAGCCCGCCAACGTCATTGCCGCGACGGCGCAAGAGCTGCTGCGCAAGCCGGTCCTGCAATTCGGGGGAAAAGGTTTCGGAGCCGGACAGCCCCATTTCATTGCGAAGCCCGCGAAGGGTCTTCTGGACGATCTGGTAGCGCCCCAGCGCCGACGAATTGAAATTGTTGTCCGGGTGCCGAAGCATGGACGATTGCAGGGCGTCGATTTCGTTCAGCGTCATGCCGACAAGGTTCTTCGTCCCGCCGGTGAACGCGCCGTATCCCAGCGTCTCGTTATAGCCGCGCCCCTTGTCCGTCCCTTCGGCGAAGCCGATCAGGTCGAGCATGCCCTTGTCGGCGGCTGAACGTGCATCCTTGCTGGCAAGCGCCCCCAGCGCCTTATCCCGAAGGGCGTTAGCCTGCTGCACTTCGCCCATCGTCCGCGCATTCTGGAGGGCGGCGCGATAGGTGCTGTCAATCTTCGTCCTGGCGTCCAGCGTGGCGAGTTGTTCCGCCAGTTCGGGGATTTCCCCCTTCAGGGCGCGGATGGCGTCGGCATAGCTGTTCAGGCCGCTTGCAGCGCTCCCCGTGGCGGTGCTGGTGTCCTGAATGGCGGAATTTAGCTTGCCGACTTCCGGGGCAGCTTCCTTCGCTTCGTTCCCGGCGTTCGCCGAACGCTCCCCGAGCACCTTCAAGATGCGCTGTTCGGTTTCGTGGAGTTCGGCGCTTTCGCGTTCAAGGTGCTCTATCTGTTTGTCATATGCGCCGCCGAACAGCGTCCCGCCGATGGTGCTGTCCTTGTCGCCCTTCAGCTTCAGGATTTGGTTCTCGATATCGAGGCGGCGCTTGCCAATGTCGGCAAGCTCATTGCCGAGTGTCCGGGACTGCTGTTCCTCTATGGCGTTGAAGCCGTCGAACCATTCCAGCAGCGCCCCCGTCGCTTCCACAATGGAGCCTTTCAGGCGGGTGCTGATCGTGCGGGAAATCAGGTTGAACTTGCGGTCGATTTCGTCGGCGCGGGCAATCACGTCATCGGACAGGACAAGGCCGAACTCGTTCGCCTCCCGGATCATGTTGCGGATGCCAGCCGCGCCCTTATCCAAAAGTTCCACGAAGCGTTCGCCAGCGGAGCCGCCGAACAGCTCGTCCGAAACTCGGATTTGTGCCGCCCGGTCCAGTTGCTCCATCCGGCCGATGATCTCGACAAGCAGGGCGGACGGGTCTTTCAGCTTGGTCTTCAGTTCTTCCGCCGTGAAGCCCAGCCGCTGGAAACTTTCTGCTGCCGGGCCACCTCCCGTGGTGATGAACTCGTCCGCACGGAGCTGAAGCTCCTTCATGCCGTCCGCCAGCGTGTCCACGCCAATGCGGGATTGCTCCGCGACATAACTCAACTCTTGGAACGCTTTCGTCGTCAGCCCCGCCATCTTGGCTTGACTGCCGATCAGCGCCACGCTGTTCGCCACGTCGCGGATGCTGCCCGCGATCTGCTGCAATCCTCCAACTGTCAGCCCGCCAAGGATGCCCCCGGCGAAGCCCGTGCCGAACGTCTTCAGGGTGTTGCCGACGCGGGACGCGGCCCCGCCAAGCGATCTTTCCAGCACGTCGCCTGACTGTTTCGCCCTCTTCTCAATTCGGTCGAAGTTGTCGTTCGCAGTCTTGCCCGCCTTCTGGAAATTGCGCTCGAAATCCCGGATGCGGGCTTCAAGGGAAACGACAAGCTGTTCTGTCTCACGGGCCACGGCTCACCTCACCACACAAGCAGCCCTTCGGCCCGCTCATCGCTTTCATATACCGATCTTGTGTCTTCGCCCGTGGAAGCGCGGGCAACGGCCATGGCGGCGGCAACTGCCCCGTCTATGCGGTCACGGCTCTTGCTCTTATGGAATGCCTTGTTCCCCGCTTTGTCCGTTTCCACTGCTATGTTGTCGAAGTTCCAGCGAAGCACCGGATGCCCGCCATGCCGGAAGCGTCCGCCAACGATGGCGCGTTCCAGTTCTTTGATGGCCGGTGCCATCGTAACCCAGCCTTGCCGCATTTCCACGGCGGGATAGCCGTCCTCGCGAAGGGTGTTCATCATGTTGCGGGCTAGGTGTGGATCGAAGGCGATTTCCCGCACGTCGAAGCGGTCGCATAGGTCGCGGATCGTGTCTTCCACGGCGCGGAAGTCCACCACGTTGCCGGGCGTCGGTTCGATGAAGCCCTGTGCCGCCCATAGCGGATATGCCACGCCGTCACGCTCCGCACGGCGCTGAAGGTTGTCGGCGGGACAGAAGAACCACGGATGGACGATATAACCGTCTTCCCCGTCGCGCCATGCCGCCACGATGACGGTGAGGTCCGAATTGCTGGACAGGTCCACCGCCAGCCAGCACGGTTCGTGCTCCATGTCGGCAAGGTCGAAGGGTTCGGCCCCTTCGTCGTAAATCGCCATATCAAGGAACGGGTCGGACGAATGGTCCAGCCAAACGTCTAGGTGAAGTTGCCGGAAGGCTTCGCGGTCGGCGGGGCGCTGGGATGCTTCACGGGCAAGCTGGCGAAGCCCGGCAAGATCGGGATAGCCGTGCTTCAGTCCGGGGTTCGCCAGATGCCATATCTGTTCGTCTTGCCAGTCCGCTTCACGGGGCGTTTCGAACAGGATTGGCAGCGTTGACGGGTCGTCTATCTCGCCACGCGCCACCTTGCGGGCATAGTCGATGATATCGAAGGCGATGTTTTCCTGCCCGCGTCCCGCCGTGGTGATGACGACAAGCAGGGAGCCGGGAACCTTCACTAGGCCGGTGCGGATCACGTCCCAAAGATCACGCTTCTTCCATGCGTGGAGTTCGTCCACCAAGGCGAAGACTGGCGTCCGTCCGTGCTGGGTTCCCGCGTCATTCGACAAGGCTTCCAGGATGCATCCTTCGGGGAAGCTGATCCGGTTCTTGTACTCCTGAAGCTTGATATGATTGGCGGCGTCGAAGCGGCGTGAAGCCTGCCCCTTCCGCCACATGTGGCCACCGGCCTCTATGATGCCCTCGCATTCGCGGAAGCCGATCTTGGCTTGTTTCTGATCGGCGGCGGCCATGATGATTTCGCCACCGGGGACGCGTTCCGGCCCGATGGTGTGAAGCAGGGACAGCGCCGCGCCGAGGCTGGTCTTCCGGTTGCCGCGCGGCAAGAGCATCACGACGTTGCGGACGATGCGCCGCCCCTGATCGTCGCACGGCCCATAGATGCGGCGGACGATTTCTTCCTGCCACGGGTCGAGCTGGAACGCCCTGTCCGCCAGCCGGGATTTCGGGTGCTTCAGGCTGCGCAAGAATGTGACCGCGCGTTGCCCGTGGCCGCACGGGTCGGGAATGTCGGGGAAGGGGTTGGCGGGCTTCGGCCTGCGGATGATCTTCAGCGCCATTGCCTACCCCGTCGCGATGCAGCGGAGTTCCAAGCCGTCGCGCCTGCCGAATTCCTTGACTTCCTTCAAGTCGAAGGTCCGTGTCCCGTCGTTCACGCGATCAGCAAGGGTGATGCCGTCCAGATAGCGGATGCGGAAGATGACGGCGGCTTCAGACGAAGCGCCAAAGGACCGCATGAACTCTTCCGCCGTCTCCTGAATGATTTGCGCCCGCACGGTGGCAAGGATCGTCCAGCCCTCAATTGGCGTGCCGTAGTCGTCCACGGTCGTCGTGGCGCGCTCAATCGCGATGATCCTGTCCAGCTTGCCCGCCCGCATCACGCCAGCTCCACAAGGCGCGCTTCAAGCGCGATGACGGCATGGGCGTGAATGCCGTCCGGGTCGCGAAGGAAGCGGGTGCTGGCGATGCGAAGGTCCGCGACGTGGAAATTGTCCAGCGTCAACGGCCCGTCGTTCAGCGCGTCCCTGATCGCGCCCGCTATCTGCTTGCTCCCGACAAGCCCGGCTTCCTTCCGCCAGATATGCAGGTCGGCGAACGCTTGATGCCGATGGCGGGCAAGTCCATCGTCGGGAACGGTCATGCCCTCGCCGATGATGATGGCGTTGTCCAGTTCGGGGCGGGCGTTGCGGTCCAGTATCGACGTTGCCGGAACCAGCGCCGTCACGGCGGACGTAGCCACCAGACGGTTGCGCAAAGCTTTCTGAAGATCAAGGGAAGGTTCCATCATCCCTCCTTCACGGCCTTCTTGATCGCCCGCTTGATGCGATTGGCTATCTTCTTCCGGGACAGCCGGAAGGCGGGCCAGAAGAACGGTTGCGCGGATGCATGGGCGGTGCCGTACTCGACAAGATGCGGATAGCGGACAGCCGTGTTGCCCGCTGTCACAAGCACTTCGTTTTCCGCCGCCATGCGGGAGCCGCCCGGCTGCGAATAGGGCGGCGTCGCCTGTCCGGGCGGCGTGGCGATGATGCTGGCCTTCAGCGCCCCGGTGTCTTCCGGTGCGAGCGCCCGCATGCGCTGGACAAGCTCATTGCCCGACTGAACCAAGGCTGGATGCACGGCCTTGCGCACGGCAACCGGGATGGCGTTCAGGCGGCGGCTTAGCCTTTGGGTTTGCGCGCTCATGTCAGAAGCACCATTCCCGGTAGGGTGCCATCAAGTCGAACAGGCCGGGCGACACGTCCGACATGGTGATGCCGACAAGCGTGGCCTCCCGGTTCTCATAGAGGTGCGCGACAAGCTGGCGGACAGCTTCCTTCAGCGGTTCGGGAGTGCCGTCCGGGAATGCGGTTGCGTCGTCCAGCACATGGCCGATGAACTTGGCAATCCATGCTTCGGCAGCGGCGATCTTGTCGGCAATCAGCGCGTCATCATCGCTGATCGTGATGTTGGCATGGGCTTTGATGTCCGCAACGGTGACGATGGTCATGGCGCATCCGCCCCCTTGGAGTGCAAATCACGCAGAACGCTCCCCTCGCCGGTCCCTAGAAGATGGGGGAAAGTTCCAACACACCCCCGGCTTCGCTTGCTGACAGGCTCCGGACGGCGATACTGTCTCGCTTCTGTGACCGTCTTCGGGGGGATCGAATGGACTTTGGTCAGATTGAAAGCGTGCTTGGTCTCGCGACCACAGCGTTGGGAGCTACTGGCAAGGCTGTTTCGACTGTCGAAGCCGTCAAGAAGCTGCTCAAATCCGAGAAGAAGCCCGACAACGGTGAAGCAGCGAACCTTCTCAATACGCTCGCAACTGAACTGACGGCTGCGAACATGATGAATGTGCAGCTTAGTGAAGCGCTCAAGACGCTCGTCCGTGAATTGAAGCAACAGGATGAATTCGAGACCCAACGAGCCAGATACGAGCTTTTCCAAACGGGCGAACACGATATCGTATTCAAGCTCAAGGAAGACACGGCAAACGGGCAACCGATGCATTTCATCTGCCCAGTTTGCCTGAACAGTGACAAGCAGGTTAGCTTTATTTCGGGTGAAGGTGATTACAAACGCTGCCAGAAAGACAAAAGTCACTTCTTCAGGTTCAAGAACACGCCAGTCAGGCGGATGAAAATGAGCGATTTCTGATGAACCCAGCATCATCGCCGCTCCTTGACGGTGGATGACCCCCGGTAGGCAGCGATCAGTCGCCTGATAAGGCGGTGGTTTCTTTTCCGCGCGATCAGGACAGCGCCCTTTATCGGCGGTTCGGTAAGCGCCCGCTCAATCGGCCATCCGACTTTGATGCGGTCCCGCAACGTGCCTTGGTTGATCCCCAGTTCCTTTGCCCATTGCGGCAGCGTTTGCGTCTTGCCGTTGAAGGTATAGGTGGCGGGCTTGGCTCCATTGCTTGCTCTAGGCTTCGTTGGCGGCTCCACAGGTTCGCTGACTGCCCTTTCCGGGTCCATGGCCAGCGTGTGGACGCGATGCATGAGTGTACCCGGCTTTATCCCGGTCTGTTCCGCGATCTGGCGCAAGGTCAGCCATTCGCCCCGAAACAGGTGGAAGCGCTGATGCGTCACCGCCGCTCCTCCCGTTGCTTGCGTCCCGAATGACAGGGCGTGCACAGCGGTTGCCAATTGGACCGTGACCAGAACAGGCGCTTGTCGCCACGGTGCGGGGTCTTGTGATCCACGACGCGGGAAGGTGCGCCACAAAGGACGCAACGGGGATTGGCTTTCAGGTATTCTGCCCGCGCCCGATCCCACTTGCTGTCATAGCCGCGTTCCCGTGCCGATGGTCGGTGCTGATCGAAGCGCGCCTTGCGCTCACGGTCGGCGGCAACCATGTGCTGGCATCGTTGCCCGGTGGACAGGACGCAACCGCAAGAGCGGATGGAAGGGGCGCGCATCGGCATTTCATGCAGCCTTCTTCCGGTGAACCTTGGTCGTCCCGAAGGAACCAAACGCGACCTTGAACTTGTCGTCCAGGCTGATCGGGGACGGCTTGCCTTCCGGTTCTTCCGAACTGCCAAAGATCGCCTTCAGCATGTCGAGACGGCCACGATAGGCTTCCATGATTTCGGCGGGCGTGGCGTCTAGCGTGGTATCGGGTTCCCAGCCCAGCCATCCCGTGCCGATGCGGTAGAGGCTCGCCAGATGGTCCTTGAAGGGAACGTCCCTAAGCTTCCTCCCCTGCCGCCGAGCGTCGGCGTGCGGCCTGTCTTCGGGGTCTATCCCGGCAAGCGCCATCACATATTGCAGCAACGGTTCCCGGATACTGTCCAGTTCATCGAGGACGCGGGCTTCCAAGAACGGCATGTCCGTGTGATCGCCGATGATGTCGAGCGCGGCGGACAAGCTCCCGTCCATGATGTCACGGGCAAGGCCGGAGAAGGAACCGGGGCGGCGTTCAAGGCGGATGGCATGACGCAACGCGGGGAGAAGCACGACAGCTTCCCCCGCGATGGTGACGCTGATGTCATCCGCAAGCCGCATGGCCTTACGCGCTCACGGCGAGCGTGTATGCGGCTTCGGCCTCGCCGCTGCCCGTATAGGTCGCGGTGACAGTGAAGCTGGCGTTCTCCACCGCCGTTGGCGTCCCGGTGATGGCTCCGGTCGCGGCGTTCAGCGTAAGCCCAGCCGGGAGCGATCCCGCCGTCACCGCATAGGAGACCGTGCCAAGTCCGCCCGACGCCGCGATGGTCTGGTTGTAGGCGGTGTTCTGTGTCGCGCCGGGCAGCGCTCCCGCCGCTGGCGAGAATGCCACCACCACGGCGGGCGGAATTTCCAGAATGGCCCCATCGATGCCGAGACTGAACGTCGTCTTGGTGATGTCGTCCGCCGTGCCGAACTGATTGCGGGCGGACATGACGGGGGCGCGAAAATAGAAGACCGTGTTTTCCCCGGTCGGCGACGGCTTGTCGTTCAACTCCACCTTGAAGCTGAAGGGCAGATAGTCCTCCACGGCGGCGCGGGCTTTGGTCTGACCGGGGTCAAGCGGGTCACGCCCGACGATCAGGGCGACGGTGCCGCTGTCAATCGAGCCTTTGCGGCGGCGGGTGTGGCTGTCGGCAAGGCTGATGAAGGTGACTTCCGTCCCTTCCGCTCCCCACTCGCCAAGATCTTCGACTTCCTTGATTTCGGTCCATTCTTCGGCCTCGAAGTCGGCCAAGAGGGCGATGGTGGCGTTAGCGTTCCCGATGAACACCTTCGCCTTTGCTGTCGTTTGGATGGTCATGGCTATTGCCTTTTCGATGATTGTGAGGCGAAGGCGGCGGACACTGCCCGTCGCCGATTGGCGGTTAGGCAGCGGGCATCTTCAACCCGATCAGGGCTTGTGGCTGAACCAGCTTGCCGCCAACGCGGCGGCGTCCGTGGAACCGCACCTGTCCATTCGCGGCACGGGTGTAGTTGTCGCGAAGGATGGACATGTTGATGCGGTCGAGGATGCGGAAGCCGCGATCCCAATCGCCGAACACGGCCACGATGGCGTTTGCCGCCACGTCGCCCAACGCTGGAACTTCCACCACAGGCTTGCCAAGGAATGTCGGCGGCTGATCGGCGGCGATGCTGTCGGACCACAGGTAATCGCCGTTCGTGTTCTTCAGCTTGCGGACTTCCTTGATAACGCCCCGGTTCATGCCCCACGCGCCACGGCGGCTGTAGGTGGTCTTTACGCCGTAGAACAGGTCAATCAGTTCATCGCCGTCGATGTCGATGGCGGCGGCGTCCACGGTGAGGAAATCGGGGTCGTTCAGAAGTCCCAGCGTTTCGCCCGTGCCGGAGCCGGTGAAGAACAGGTTTCCCTCCTTCTCGCCGAAGGCTTCGGCAAGGTCGGCGCGGATTTCAGCCTCCATGTCGAAGCCGGTATCCTCGATCATCTGATTGGAGATATCGGTGAACTCCCGAATTTCGAAGATCGGGATATCCCATTCGCCATATGTGCTTTCGCTGCCCGTGGTCGCAGCCCCTTCCGCCACGACGCCAGCGGTCGGCTTGGTGAGACGGCGCGGTAGCTTGGCGCTGGAACCGGTGGCGTTGGTGATGCGCGCAAGCTGGCGCATCGGGCTGAACTCGGTGATGTCCTTGATGATTTCCCGGATGAAATGTTCCGGGACCAAAGCGCCATCGTCGGACGTGTTCAATGCACGGATTTCGTCCGCCCGGAACCGTTCCGTCCCGTGGTGGCGCAAGTAGTGATCGAAGGCGCGGCGTTCCGTGTCCCGATCATCGCGCCGTTCCGTGCCGCCCGTGCCAGGAGGGCGATTTAATCGGGTTTCGATGCCCGCGATGCGGTCGGTGACGCCCCGGAGTTCGGTCGTCAGTCGCGTATCAAGCTGACTGCGGAACTGTTCGGACGTAGTACGCAATTCCTCCACCGCTGCCGTGGCGGCGGCAAGAGGATCATCGTCGCGGGTTTCAATCGGCTCCGCGCTGCGGGTCTCGATTTTAGCATGGCGGGTCATTTCATCTTCTCCAATGAGCGCGTGGCCTTGCGGCAGGCTGCAACAAAGGCCGCTGCGCTCTCACGGCCTGTTCTGATCGACGTGACCCCGCTCCCCGGCACGGCGGGGAAGGCCACGATGCTGATTTCGCGAAGACGGGCTTCCGTGATCCGGCGGACCCCGTTTGCGCGGCGTTCGTCCTTGACGGTACTGAACCCGATGGACAGGCCGGACACGTCCTTGGCCTGTAGAAGGCTGCGAACCTCTTGCGCCCTCGCCACCGCCAGATTGAGCTTGCCCTTGACGGTCAGGCCATCGGCCCGGACTTCGACGCTGGACCACGATCCGATGACGTTCGCGGGGTCATGGCTCCACAACATGGGGATGGACCCCCGGACATTGGCGAAGGCGCTGGCGGCGAACTCGGTGCGGTAGCTGTCAACGGTATCGAAGCGGACGGCGGTCCCTTCGATTTCCCCGCTATCGCTCACGGTGCTGAACCGGACTTCCACGTCCACGGTGTCAGTCGGACGCGCTTCGCGGGTGTCGGGTGAAATTGATTTCACTCTGCCGCCTCCCGGTATTCGTCGGCAGGCGCTTGTACCTTCCCGAACATGACGGTTTCGATGATCGGCAGGGCCACGCCGTAAAGCTCCATCACCGGAGCCAGGGCGGCATAGGCTGCGATCAGGCTGGCGGCGACTTCCGGGCGTTCCCCGCCGCCGATCAATCCAAGGCGAACGACTTCCAAAAGCTCTTGATGGCGAAAGTCGCCGCTGAAGAACCTGCGTGACAATCCGCCGATGCCCGCGCCGGTCTTGCGTTCAAGCTCCACGATCAGTTCGGGGGTGAGCCGGAAATTGCGTTCGGCGTCCCCGAAGTACTGGCGATGCGTTGGGGCTTCAGCCATTGGCCTTGCCCCCTGCGGTCGTGTTCGGGTTCAGGAAGGCGTTGCCGCCGTCATAGGGGGCGCGGTTCTCCATCGCCCGGACTTCGTTCGGGTTCAGTACGCGGGCGGCGATCAGCTTGCCGTATGCGTCGGCGCGGGCGGCAAGGTCGGCCCGCAACAGGTCGTCAACAAGGAACTCGGCATAGAACCGGGCGCGGTCTTCCGGGGCGATCAGTTTCAGCCGGATTTCGCCTTCCCATGCCTTTATCCAGCGCATCAACGTGAAGCGAAGGAACGACGTCCCCATTTCGGAGGCGTTGCCCCACGTAGCCCTGCCAAGCTCGAAAACCAGATGCGGCGGGACACGGAAGACGCGGCAGACTTCGAGGATGGAATGCTGCCAAAGTTGCTGGAATTGCGCGTCCACGGAATTGAGGGTGAGCGCCTGAAATTCACCTCCCTCTTCCAACACTGCCGTGCCACCGCTGTTCTCGCCAGCATGGGCGGCCTGCCAGCTCGATTTGATCCGCTTGGCGGTTTCGGCTCCCAAACGGGTCGGAAACTTCAACAGACCGGACGGACGGCCCCCGCGTCCGAACAGGCGGGCGGCATGGCGCTCCATGACGATGGCGAGGGCGATGGCTTCCCTGCATTGCGTGACAGGGCTGGCTCCGCTCACGCCGTCAATCGACGGGGCAGCGATATGCAGTACGTCCCGGCGATCAAGGAACCGCTGCTGGGTTCCGTCGCTGATCCGGTAACGGGGTTCCGAAGTCAGCGTGTCCAGTTCGACCGTGACAGCTTCCGGGCGAAGTCGGATCAGCTCACGCGGCTGGCCTTCGATGCGGTTGATGAAGGCGTACCCATTCCCCCAAAGCAGCGCGTCCCGCGTGACCTGTTCCCGGAACAGGCTGGCGGGCGTCCAGTCGTTCGCCTGATCGTGGAGGATGGCATAGGCCGGATGATCCGGGGCGCGCTCACGGGCATCACCGTCCCGTTCATAGACGTGGAGGGGAAGCCCGCCGATGCCTTCTGCAATCGCCTCCACGGCGGCGCGGACGGCAGTGCAACGCATGGCGGTGGCGGGAGAGACGGCAACCCCTGACAAGGCCGGGGTCGCGCCAAACAGGTCAAGCAGCCATTCAGCAGGATCAGCAAGCGAACGAACTTCGTCCGCCTGTGAGATTGATTTCACAGGTTCCGCTTCGATCCGTCCGCGCTTGAAGAAATGGAACATATCCGCCCTTGTCGTGACGGATACCCACTATGAGCATTTTCAGGTCGGGGTCTACAAGCGCGGACGGGCGTGGCATAGGATTGGGTCCGGCCTATTTCTTGGCCAAGGCTTCTTCGATGTCGGGGATGCTGTCCAAGTCGAGTTCGAAATCGGCATCGTCGTAGCTGAACGGCTTGTAGGCCTTGCCCTTTTTGCCTTGATACCAGTTCTCGACCATCTTTTCGTATTCGGCGTGCTTCTTCTTTTTCAGCGCCACGGACCATCCCAACCACTTGTTCCCGTGCTTCGCGTATGGGTGCCAAACGTGCTTTTCGTGAGCGCCTTTCAGGATCGGAAAATACGTCAGCCACTTTTCGAGCGACTTGGCCTTAGACGCCACATGCAGCGCGTCCAAGTCGTCATCATCGGGTTCGGCGGGGGGCGTGGGGGGCTGGGGGGTCTTCTCTGTTTTCGGGGAAGATTTGAATTTCAGG
>NZ_JBVVQR010000065.1:0-6359 GCF_055811535.1 Mesorhizobium sp. WSM4816
TGCGTTTCAAAAAACGCCCCATGCGCCATCTGCGCCAAACTTCGGCCCCCGTGCAAAGCCCTCCTTGTGGGAGAAGGGGAGGCGCGCGTCCCGTAACTCTCCAACTTGCGGTCGAACGGCGACCACGGCTCTAATCATCGAGATCGTTTGCACCGCGACTACAGTGTTGTTTGAATTAGCTTTTCTATTTCTTGAAAAGCTTGTTGCTTTCCTACATACTTCGCAAACCGGCCACGCAAACATGATAGAGGTCGAGCTCCACAAACGGCGGGGATGAGTCATGACCGAAGCTGAAGGCCATCAACGATTGACCTCGGACGGCGGCCCGGATGGACGCGATCATATCAGGCGCATCCCCGACATCATTTCGCTGGTCAAGGATTCTTACGGTGAATTGCGCCCGGCGGAGCGGCGCGTCGCCGATGTCGTGCTCGACGATGTCAAATTCGCGGTCGACGCCTCCAACGCCGTCCTCGCCCAGCGCGCCCAAGTCAGCGAACCCACAGTAACCCGGTTCTGCCGCGCCATCGGCTGCGAAGGGGTTCGCGATTTCAAGCTGAAGCTGGCGCAGAGCCTGGTCGTCGGCGCGCTCTATCTGAGCAAGCCGCCGCCGCTGAACGGCGACAATGGCATGCCGTTCTGGAATGCCGTGTTCGGCGAGGCCCGCCGGGCGCTGCAGGAGGCCGAACGGCAGCTTGATCCGGCGCAGCTGCTGAAAGCCGCCGAGCTCATCGCCAAGGCGCGCCAGGTCACGGTGTTCGGCCTCGGCGGCAGCTCTTCGGCGCTGGCGCAGGAGACCCAGTACCGGCTGTTCCGCTATGGCATCACCGTCGTCGCCCAATGCGACCCCTATCTGATGCGGATGACCGCCTCGACCCTGAAGCCCGGCGACCTGGTGATCGCCATTTCGGCGACCGGACGCACCCGCGAAGTGATCGAGGCCGTCGAGCTGGCCAAGCATTACCGCGCCAATGCGATCGGCGTGACCGCGCCCGATACCGAGCTTGCCCGCGCCTGCGACGTCAGGCTGACGGTGGCGGTGCCCGAATATCCCGACACGCTGAAGCCGACCGCCTCGCGCTTCTCCTTTTTGGCCGCGATCGACCTGATGGCGGTGGCGGCAGCCTACAAGCTCGACGGCTCGGCCCGCGAAACCGTCCGCCGCATCAAATACAACGCCCAGATCCACAGGACGGGCAAAGAGATGGAGCCGCTGGGGGATTGAGGCCTGGTTGACGGGCGTTTGCGCTGCCCCTCACCCTTGCCCTCTCCCCGTGAAGAACGGGGAGAGGGGGTCGCCAGCGCTGGAGCTTGTCCCTTCTCCCCGTTGTTCACGGGGAGAAGGTGCCGGCAGGCGGATGAGGGGCAGCGCCGAGTTCGACAATTGACGACCCAATCCGGATTCGCCGACTCGAAGGAGAAAAAAATGCTCGACATGGCACCCTCAAAACAGGCGGCCAGCTGGCTTTCCTCTCTCTCCCGCGCCCTCGAGGCGGGCGACGCCGCGGCCGCGGCCAATCTGTTCGTCGAGGACTGCTACTGGCGCGATCTGCTGACCTTCACCTGGAACATCAAGACGATGGAAGGCCGCGCGGCGATCCGCGACATGCTGGACGCCACTCTGGCGGCGACCAGGCCGACTGCCTGGCAGCTCACTGGCGAAGCAAGCTCGCACGAAGGCACGATAGAAGCCTGGTTCAGCTTCGAGACGTCATCGTCGTGGGGCCAGGGCATCATGCGCTTGGCAGACGGCAGATGCCGGACGCTGTTCACGGCGATGAGCGACCTCAAGGGTTTTGAGGAGCGCAAGGGACCGGCGCGGCCGCTGGGTGTCCGCCACCAGGCCGATCCGGACCGCGAGACCTGGGCCGAGGCGAGGGCGCGCGAGGCGCGTGATCTCGGTGCCATTGAGCAGCCCTATTGCCTGGTCATCGGCGGCGGCCAGGGCGGCATCATGCTGGGCGCACGGCTGCGGCAGCTCGGCGTGCCGGCCATCGTCATCGAGAAGAATGCGCAGGCCGGCGATTCCTGGCGCAACCGCTATCGCTCGCTCGTGCTGCACGATCCCGTCTGGTACGACCATCTGCCCTACATCCCGTTTCCGGAAAACTGGCCGGTGTTCACGCCCAAGGACAAGATGGGCGACTGGCTGGAAATGTACACGCGCGTCATGGAGCTCAATTACTGGACCTCCACAGAATGCATCAGCGCGTCCTACGACGAAGCCAAAAAAATCTGGACGGTCGAGGTCGACCGCGCCGGCGAGCGCATCACGCTGATGCCAAAGCACATCGTCTTCGCAACCGGCGCCTATGGCCCGCCGCGGCAAATCGACCTGCCGGGCGCCGCTGCGTTCCAGGGCGAAATCCTGCATTCCAGCCAGTATTTTAGCGGCGAGACATTCCGCGGCAGGCGCGTCGCGGTCATCGGCGCGGCAAGCTCGGGGCACGATGTCGCCGTCGACCTCTGGGAGAGCGGCGCTGCGGTGACCATGATCCAGCGCTCGCCGACGACGGTGGTGAAGTCAGACACGCTGATGGAAGTCGGCTTCGAGATCTTTTCGGAAAAGGCGCTGGCCCGCGGCATCACCACCGAAAAGGCCGACATGATCGTCGCCTCGACGCCGTTCGCGCTGCTGCCGCAAAGCCAGCGGGCGCTGTACGACATCATCAAGGCGCGTGACGCGGCCTTCTACGACCGCTTGCGCGGTGCCGGCTTCGCCATCGATTTCGGCGACGACGAGACCGGGCTGCTGATGAAGGCCTACCGCACCGGCTCGGGCTACTATATCGACGTCGGCGCGTCCGATCTGATCATCGACGGCGCGATCGGCATCCGCAACGCTGTCGAGATCAAGTCGCTGACGCCGACCGGAATCCTGTTCGACGACGGCAGCGAATTGGCGGCCGATGCGATCATCTCCTGCACCGGCTATCAGTCGATGAACGAAACCGTGGCGGCGATCGTCTCGCGCGACGTCGCCGACAAGGTCGGGCCGTGCTGGGGTATTGGCTCGGGCGTGAAAGGCGACCCGGGACCATGGCAAGGCGAATTGCGCAACATGTGGAAGCCGACGGCGCAGGAAGCGCTATGGTTCCACGGCGGCAATCTGGCGCTGTCGCGCTTTTACTCGAAATATGTGGCGCTGCAGATCAAGGCGCGGATGGAAGGGATGGCGACGCCGGTCTATGGGTAGCAGCGTTCCTCTCCTTCTCCCCTTGTGGGAGAAGGTGGATTGGCGCGCAGCGCCAAGACGGATGAGGGGTGTTGGACGGAATGAGGCGTTGGTGTTCTCTGGAGCACCCCTCATCCGACCTCGCTTCGCTCGGCCACCTTCTCCCACAAGGGGAGAAGGAAGAGCCGCCCAGCCTTCACCCACGCCCGAAATGCCGGCTCACCACATCGACATGCGTCTCATGCGCATGCGCTTCGTAGCGGTCGGTATCGCCAAAATCGTTAGCCGCTTCGTTCGGCCACCAGGTGCCGCCGATCACGATGCCGTCCGAGACCAGCCGCTGCTCGGCGACCAGCGACGCGCCGACCGCATCGCCAAAGGTAAAACGGCCCGGACGCAGCCGCAGCACCGCGATGTCGCCGACGGCACCGACCTTAAGCGTGCCAAGCTCGGGCCTTGCGATCGCCTCGGCCGGCCGTTGTGTCGCCGCGCGCAGCACCTCGACCAGCGGCATGCCGAGCGCCAGCAATTTCGACATGCACACCAGAATGTCGAAGGCCGGACCGTCGACGCAGTAGAGATGCACGTCGCTGCTGATCACGTCAGGCGCCAGCCCTTCGCTGAGCATCGCCCTGGCAACCGAGAAATCGAACGAGCCCATGCCGTGGCCGATGTCGAAGATGACGCCGCGCTCGCGCGCCAGCCGCATGTCGGGCCGCACCGCGCCGGAGGCGAAGACCGGCGCATTGGGAAACGGCCGGAAGCAGTGGGTGAGAATATCGCCCTTGCGCAGCCGCGGCAGCACTTCCGAGCGGCCCGGCGGCGGCTCGTCGATATGCGCCATCAGCGGCAGGCCGGCATGGTCGGCAGCCTCGAGCGCCAGATCGACCGGCGCGATGCCGCTGCTGCCGCCGGCATGGCGGCCCGAGCGTACTTTTACGCCGACGACCACGTCTGCGTGCTCGCGCGCCACTGCCACCGTCTCGCGCGGTTCGCAGAGCCGCAGATCGCTGCACTCGCCGACCGAAACGGTCTGCGAGAAGCCGAAAATGCCGGCAAAGGAAATGTTGACATAGGCCAGGATGCGGACCTTCGAGCGCTCGATGACGTGGCGGCGAAAGCCGAGGAAGTTGCCGGCGCCAGCGCTTCCGGCGTCGATGAAGGTTGTGGTGCCGCTTTTTGCGGCGAGGCGGTCGGCGTCGACGCCGAGCGATGTGCCGCCCCAATAGACGTGGCTATGCAGGTCGATGAGGCCGGGCGCGACGATGGACCCCGTCGCATCGATGACGCGCGCGGCGCGCTCGAAGGGAATGTCGGGATCGATCGCGGCGATGCGGCCGTTGACGATGGCCAGATCGCGTCGCGCGTCG
This sequence comes from Mesorhizobium sp. WSM4816, assembly GCF_055811535.1. Lineage (NCBI taxonomy): Bacteria > Pseudomonadati > Pseudomonadota > Alphaproteobacteria > Hyphomicrobiales > Phyllobacteriaceae > Mesorhizobium > Mesorhizobium sp. WSM4816. Next base: position 4,546 of record NZ_JBVVQR010000065.1, read on the forward strand.
AGGCCGGACGCCGGATCGATGAGGCGGCCGCCCTTCAGCAGGAGATCAAATTGCATCGGCGTCCTGTGTGTTCTCGTTCAAACCGGCCTGTCCGCGCAATTCTCATATAGGTTGTGTTGGAAAGCAACATTTTTTTGCGAATGATGTTGCTTTGTTACAGGAGCGTCGCAAGCGTAAGAGGAGCGCCAAAATTGCCGATCTCCCCCCTTGAGGGAGAGATGCCCGGCAGGGCAGAGGGGGGTGCTGTCCCGCCAGCGTTTCTGGGCCGCGCCAACGCGGGCAGCACTCACCGGTCGATCCGCGTCGACAGGATGATCGACGACGATGTCCGCTCGACCCCGTCCATCGCGCCGATCTCATCGAGAAGCGTGTCGAGGTCCTTGATCGACGGCGCGTCGACGACAACGATCATGTCGAAATTGCCGCTCACCGAATGCAGCGTCCGCACCGGCGGCAGCGCCTGCAGGCTGCGCACCACCTTGTCGGCAAGCTTGGGCGTGACGGTGAGCAGGACATGCGCCCGCACCAGTCCCTGTTCGTAGTCGGGTGAAAGGCGGACGCCATAGCCGGTGATGATGCCGCGCTGTTCCAGCCGCTCGATCCGGCTCTGCACCGTCGTCCGCGACACGCCGAGCCGCCGCGCCAGCTCGGCCGTCGAGGCGCGCGCATTCGCGCGCAGCAGGGAGAGCAGGGCCTGTTCGGCGTTGCTAAGCACTTTCGACGAACCTCATCGGCATACTGTCCAATTTGGCACTTCGTTTTGAACAGTTCAACACTTCCTTTCGACAGGCAAGCTGCGATTCTGTCCGCTCTTTGAAAGACGAGGCGAGGGCACTGTCATGAAGAACATCATAATTGTCGGCGCCGGCAAGATCGGCTCGACCATCGCCGAGATGCTGGTTTCCACCGGCGACTATCACATAACGCTCGTCGACCGTTCGGCCGCACAGCTCGGCGCGGCCGAACTGCCTGAAACGGTCGAGACGCTGGAACTCGACATCGAAGCCGCCGGCACGCTCGAAGCGGCCCTGGCCGGCAAGTTCGCGGTGCTCAGCGCCGCCCCCTTCCACCTGACCACGCGCATCGCCGAAGCGGCGGCCAGCGCCGGAGTGCATTATCTCGACCTGACCGAGGACGTCGTCGCGACCCGGCGCGTCAGGCAATTGGCGCGTACCGCCGACAGCGCCTTCATCCCGCAATGCGGGCTGGCGCCGGGCTTCATCTCGATCGTCGCCAATGATCTCGCCAGCCGCTTCGACACGCTGGAGAGCGTGCGCATGCGGGTCGGCGCACTGCCGCAATACCCGTCGAATGCGCTGAACTACAATCTGACCTGGAGCACGGACGGCGTCATCAACGAATATTGCGAGCCTTGCGAGGCGATCGTCGAAGGCGAACTGATCGAGGTACCGCCGCTGGAGGAGCGCGAGGAATTCTCGCTCGACGGCGTCACCTACGAGGCGTTCAACACCTCGGGCGGGCTCGGCACGCTGGCCGAAACGCTGAAGGGCAAGGTGCGCACGCTGAACTATCGTACCATCCGCTACCCCGGCCACGCCGCGATCATGAAGGCGCTGCTCAACGATCTCGGCCTGCGCCACCGCCGCGACGTGCTGAAAGACATTTTTGAGAGCGCCCTGCCGGCGACGCTGCAGGACGTGGTCATCGTCTTCGTCACCGTCAGGGGGGGGGGGGGGGGGGGCCCCCGCGGGGGGGGGGGGGGGCGGCCCCCAAAAAAAAAACCCCCCGCGCCCCCCAAGGGGGGCGCCCCCCCCCAAAAACACCCCCCCCCCCCCCCCCCACGGCGGGGGCGA
>NZ_JBVVQR010000065.1:6369-12785 GCF_055811535.1 Mesorhizobium sp. WSM4816
TGCCCCACCGCCGCTAGGTGCTAAAATAATTTTTTGAGCGCGCCTGCGGGCGCCGCTGCTGGAGGTGTTATTGGTCTTCGCCACCGCCCGCGGCCGAAAGCGGGGCCGCCTGCTGCAGGAAACCTACGCCAACAAGATCTACGCCAGGCGCGTCGGCGACAAGGTGCGCAGCGCCATCCAGATCACCACCGCCTCCGCCATCTGCGCTGTGCTCGACATGCTGGCCGACGGCAGCTTGCCGGCGCAGGGTTTTATCAAGCAGGAAGACATCGCGCTCGACGCGTTCCTCGCCAACCGCTTTGGCAGCGCCTACGCGCAGCACGAGATGGTTAGCCGGCTTGCCGGGTGAATGCGCTTGTGAACGCTGGCGGGGCAGCACCCCCCTCGACCCTACCGGGCATCTCCCCCTCAAGGGGGGAGATTGGCAGCTTCGTCGTCTCACTTAGTTTTTAGCATATCGTTAGCGAAGGCCGGCGTGACATCCGATCTCCCCCCTTGAGGGGGAGATGTCCGGCAGGACAGAGGGGGGTGCTGTCCCGCCGACATCGCCAGTTTTTGCGCCGTCGCGATCTAAACATGCAAGGCATGCCCCATCGCCTTCAGCGCCGCCTCCTGAAAACCCTCACCCTGCGTCGGATGGGCATGGATGGTGCCGGCGATATCCTCCAGCCGCGCGCCCATTTCCAGCGCCAGGCCGAACGCCGTCGACAGTTCCGACACGCCCTGGCCGACCGCCTGGATGCCGAGCACCAGATGGTTGTCGGCGCGGGCGACAACCCGGACGAAGCCATCCTCACTCAGCTTGGTCATCGCGCGGCCACTGGCGGCGAACGGAAACAGCCCGACCTTGATCTCGCCGCCGAGCCTCTTGGCCTCCTCCGGCGACAGGCCGGCGGTGATCAGCTCCGGATCGGTGAAGCAGATGGCGGGAATTGAGCGCTTGTCCCAGCTGCGCTTGTGGCCGGCGACGATCTCGGCGACCATTTCGCCTTGCGCCATCGCCCGGTGCGCCAGCATCGGCTCGCCGGTGACGTCGCCAATGGCAAAGATGCCGCGCATCGAGGTGCGGCACTGGTCGTCGATGCGGATGAATTTACCCACCATATCGAGGTCTATCTGCTCCAGCCCCCAGTCTTCGACCACCGGCTTGCGCCCGACGGTGACCAGGATCCTGTCGGCAGCGATCTTGGCATTCTTGCCGGTCGCCGTTTCGACCAGCAAGGCATCGCCCTTGCTCGACAGGCCCTTGGCCTTGGCGTTCACGAGCACCTCGATGCCGAGCTCGGCGAGCCGCTTCACCACCGGCCGGGTCAGCTCGGCATCATATTGCGCCAGCACGCGCGGCAAGGCCTCGACCACGCTCACCTTGGCGCCCAGTTTGGCGAAGGCGATGCCGAGCTCGAGCCCGATATAGCCGCCGCCGACGACGGCAAGTCTTTCCGGCACTTCGCTCAGCGCCAGCGCTTCGGTCGACGAGATCACCGCGCCGCCGAACGGCAGGAAGGGCAGCTCGACCGCCGCCGAGCCGGTCGCGATCACCACCATCTCGGCGCGGACCACCTGCATGCCGGTCTCGGTCTGGACCTCGACGGTCTTGCCGTCACGGAATTTCGCCCAGCCATGCACGGTCTTGACCCCGGCCTTCTTGAGCAGGCCGGCAACGCCACTGTTAAGCCGGCTAACTATACTGTCCTTCCAGGCGATGGTCGCTTCGAGATCAATCGACGGTGTGGCGATTGAAATGCCGAGTGGGCTCTTGCCGCTCGCCATGTGCGAGATTTTCTCGAACTCCTCGGCCGCATGGATCAGCGCCTTGGACGGAATGCAGCCGACATTGAGGCAGGTGCCGCCCGGCTTGCCGAACTCGACGATAACCGTGTCGATGCCGAGCTGGCCGGCACGGATGGCGCAGACATAGCCGCCCGGACCGGCGCCGATGACGAGCAGCTTGCAGGATATTTCCTTCATGTCGACACGCTCTTTTTGACGAAGAAGGGCCCCCTCATCCGGCCGCTGCGCGGCCACCTTCTCCCCGGCGGGGAGAAGAGGCTTGCACCAGCCTTGGAGACCTCCTCTCCCCTCGGGGAGAGGGTGGCCGTAGCGAAGCGGAGGCCGGGTGAGGGGGCCTTTGCGACCGTTCTCATCATCTCAATCCACGAAAATCAGCGCCGGGGTCTCCAGCAGCGTCTTGATCCGCTGGATAAACACCGCGGCGTCCCAGCCGTCGATGACGCGGTGATCGAAGCTGGAGGACAGGTTCATCATCTTGCGCGGCATGAACTGGGTGCCGTCCCACACCGGCCGCACCATCATCTTGTTGACGCCGAGGATCGCCACTTCCGGATGATTGATCACCGGCGTCGTCGCCACGCCGCCCATGGCGCCGAGCGAGGTGATGGTGATCGTCGATCCCGACAGTTCGTCGCGCGCCGCCGTGCCTGACCTGGCCGCCTCGGCCAGCCTGAAAACCTCGGCGGCGCAGTCCCAGATGTCGCGTGCCTCGGCGTGCTTGACCACCGGCACCACCAGCCCCGAAGGCGTCTGCGCGGCAATGCCGATATGGACGCCGCCATGCTGGTGGACGATGCCGGCCTCGTCGTCGAACAGCGCGTTGATTTTGGGCTGGTCGGCGATCGCCTTGACCATCGCCCGCATCAGGAACGGCAGCAGCGTCAGCTTCGGCCGCTCGACGCCGCCGCGCTTCTCCTTGTTGAGCGCCGCGCGCAAATCCTCCAATGCCGTGACGTCGATCTCCTCGACATAGGTGATGTGCGGGATGCGCGACTTGGCCAGCGCCATCTTCTCGGCGATCTTGCGCCTGAGCCCAATGATCTTGATGTCCTCGACCGCCTCGTTCCGGGCGAGGCCGGAGACCTTCGCAAGCTGCGGTCCGCGCGCCAGGAAGGCGTCGATGTCCTCGTGGAGAATGCGGCCGGCCGGGCCGCTTCCCCTGACCTGTCGGAGATCGACGCCGGCCTCCTTTGCCCTGAGGCGGACGGCCGGCGACGCCAGCGGCCTTTCACCTTCGGGACGCGGCGCGGCGACGGGCGCAGGACCCCCACCCCTAACCCCTCCCCACAAGGGGGAGGGGGATTCCGTCGCCGATGCAACCTCACGCTCAGTGATTTTTCCGGGCGGGGACGGGTGCGGTGCCGCTTTGGCACTGGCTTCGGCCGCCGAAGCGCATCCCCCTCCCCCTTGTGGGGAGGGGCCAGGGGTGGGGGTACTGCGGTCGGTAATCTTGGCGGCCGCCTCGCCGCCCGGCTCCGCAGCTGCCTTCACATTGCCCTCGCCGGCCACCTTCAAGCGTACAATGGGCGAGCCGATCGCCACCGTGTCGCCGATCTCCGCACCCAGCCAGACGATCTCGCCGTCGACTGGCGAAGGAATCTCGACCGTCGCCTTGTCGGTCATGACGGCGGCAAGCACCGCGTCCTCGCGCACGAGATCGCCGACCTTGACCTGCCATTCGACCAGCTCGGCCTCGGCGACGCCTTCGCCGACATCGGGCAGCTTGATCACATACTCGCCCATCGTCAGGTCCCCCTTACCGAGGCGTTTGCGCTGCCCCTCACCCTTGCCCATTCCAGGGCGAGCCGCTTGTCTCGCCCGTCCTTCGGACCCCCGTGAACAACGGAGAGAGCGGGATCGCCGGCGTGGCGGCCAGTCCCTTCTCCCCGTTCTGCACGGGGAGAAGGTGCCGGCAGGCGGATGAGGGGCGGCGCCACCATTGGCAATTGGTCTGAGGCTCTGCCTGCCATCGTCAGGCCTCCATCGTTTCGACGAGTGCGCGGCCGAGCCTGGCCGGACCGGGAAAATAGTCCCACTCCTGCGCATGCGGATAGGGCGTGTCCCAGCCGGCGACCCGCACTACCGGCGCTTCGAGATGGTAGAAGCAGTTTTCCTGCACCAGCGCCGACAGCTCGGCGCCGAAGCCTGATGTCAGCGTCGCCTCGTGCACGATCACGCAGCGGCCTGTCCTGTTGACCGAGTCGACGATCGTCTCGAGATCGAGTGGCAGCAGCGTCCTCAGATCGATGATCTCGGCGTCGATGCCGGTCTCCTCGGCCGCCGCCTGCGCGACATAGACCATCGTGCCGTAGGCCAGCACGGTGACCGCGGCGCCCGGCCGACGGATCACCGCCCTGCCGAGCGGGACCGTGTAATGCCCGTCGGCGACCTCGCCGAGTTCGTGCTTCGACCATGGCGTCACCGGGCGCTCGTGATGGCCATCGAACGGACCGTTGTAGAGCCGCTTCGGCTCCAGGAAGATCACCGGATCGGGATCCTCTATCGCCGCGATCAGAAGACCCTTGGCGTCATGCGGATTGGACGGCACGACGACCTTCAGGCCGGAGACATGGGTGAACAGCGCCTCAGGGCTCTGGCTGTGGGTCTGGCCACCAAAAATGCCGCCGCCGGTCGGCATCCGCACCACGATCGGGCAGGTGAAATCGCCGTTCGAGCGATAACGCAGCCGCGCCGCCTCCGAGACGATCTGGTCATAGGCCGGATAAACATAGTCGGCAAACTGCACCTCGACGCAAGGTTTCAGGCCGTAGGCGGCCATGCCGATGGCCGAGCCGACGATGCCGGCTTCGCTGATCGGCGTGTCGAAGCAGCGGCTCTTGCCGTATTTCGCCTGGAGGCCTTGCGTGCAGCGAAACACGCCGCCGAAAAAGCCGACATCCTCGCCGAACACGATGACACGGTCGTCGCGCCCCATCGACACGTCCATGGCGTCGCGTATCGCCTCGATCATGGTCCGTCTTGGCATGGTCAGACCCCCGCCTGCTGGCGCTGGCGTCTGAGATGCGGCGGCATCTCACCATAGACGCCTTCGAACATGTCGCGCGTCGAAGGCTTGCCGCCGGCGTGCAGCGTGCCGTGGCGCTCGGCCTCCCTTTGCGCCGCGATCACCGTTTCGAGGATTTCCGCCTCGGCCTGGGTGTGGCGCTCGTCCGACCAGACGCCGCGCTGGATGAGATGGTTCTTCAGCCTGACGATCGGGTCGCCGAGCGGCCAGGCGTCGGATTCGGCCTTCGGCCGATAGGCCGACGGATCGTCGGAGCTTGAATGCGCGCCGACCCGATAGGTGACATATTCGACCAGCGTCGGCCCAAGATTTTTCCGCGCCCGCTCCGCCGCCCATTTGGCCACCGCGTGCGCGGCGAGATAGTCGTTGCCGTCGACCCGCAGCGACGGAATGCCGAAGCCGAGACCGCGCGCGGCGAAGGTACCGGAGCCGCCGCGGGCGATGCCCTGGAAGGTCGAGATCGCCCACTGGTTGTTGACGACGTTAAGCACGACCGGCGCCTTGTAGGTCGAGGCGAAAACCAGCGCCGAATGAAAGTCGGACTCGGCCGTCGAACCGTCGCCGATCCAGGCGGCGGCGATCTTAGAATCATTGCTGATCGCCGAAGCCATCGCCCAGCCGACCGCCTGGATATATTGCGTCGCCAGATTACCGGAGATCGAGAAGAAGCCGTGCTCCTTCGACGAATACATAATCGGCAGTTGCCGGCCCTTCAGCGGATCGGCCTCGTTCGAATAGATCTGGTTCATCATCGTGACCATCGGATAGCCGTCGGCGATGAGCAGGCCGGCCTGCCGATAGGTCGGAAAGTTCATGTCGCCCGGCGCCAGCGCCTTGCGAAAGGCGCAACTCACCGCCTCTTCGCCGAGGTGCTGCATGTAGAACGAGGTCTTGCCCTGGCGCTGCGCCATCTGCATGCGCGCGTCGAAGCTGCGCAGCGTCATCATGTGGCGCAGGCCTTCCAGCAGTTCGTCGTCGGAAAGCAGGCCGGCCCACGGCCCGACGGCCTCGCCGGCGCGGTTGAGCACGCGGATGATCGAAAACGCCAGGTCGCGGATATCACGCGGATCGACATCGATCTCGGGACGCGGCACCGAGCCGGCCTTGGGGATGGTCACATCAGAAAAATCCGGCGTCCCGCCCGGTCGCACCTCCGGCTCCGGCACATGGAAGCGCAACATTCCCGCATCGGCCATGACCTTCGTCCTCCCATGTTGCCCGGCCAAGATACTTGCACACCGGCAGACCAGTGCCAATTCGTCGGGCAAGGCTTCCGGCCAACCGCCGCGCCGCCGGCAGCATGCGTCAGGATGAAGATATGTCAGCGAAATTTCTTGTCGATCTTCCGGCTCTGCGCGCAATTTGGCGCATGATTGCGCTTGGTTTCCCGCCAGATTGGACAAGGCGTCGGATTGAGCGGCTAGCGCGGCGGCCCTTTCCTTCTCCCCTTGTTGTGGGAGAAGGTGTCGCAGAAGGCGACGATGAGGGGTGTTCCAGCCTGGCACCGACGGCACTCCGTCCAACACCCCTCTTCCGTCTTGGCGCTGCGCGCCAATCCACCTTCTCCCACAAGGAGGCCTTTGCACAGAATCGGATTGAT
>NZ_JBVVQR010000066.1:0-11220 GCF_055811535.1 Mesorhizobium sp. WSM4816
GCCCGTCATGCTCTGCCGCCGCCGAACAACGCTCAATGCAGGCGCGACGACCGGTTCCTGATCTCTACCTCAACCGCAGGCGCCCTCCCGCGCAGCGGGTTCGTTCTCCGGCCCCTAATGCGACACATTTGGTTCTCGGCTCGGAAGGGTCGCTCTTGGCACAACTGAGCCCATGACGAACAGCGGATCCCAGCATGTGCGCGAAGGCATTATGGCGTGTTCGATGTTTGTTCGCCCAAAGTCGCGTTAGGTTGCATTGTGGAGTGCATAGCATCGTCGATCCGGTGGTTAAGCCGTGGGTCGAATCTCATCCTTCCCCAGACGCACGAACGATCTGTCACCGGCCTGCGAAAACGCCTTCGTGCTCTCCCTGTCCTGCCCTGTCTATTGGGTAGAACCCGCGAAGACTTTTCCAGACTATGCGGGGAGGCCGGAGTTCAGCGATGGCGGTTGAAAGAACATCACCCGCAGGGACATTCGTTAAGGTGGCCGCAGGCTCCCCGATGGCCCTCGCCTGGCCGGGAAAGACGCTCGCCGCGACGCCCGCCCCGCTGACGCGCACCATCCCTTCCACCGGCAAGGCGATTTCGGCGGTCGGGCTGGGCACCTGGATCACTTTCAAGGTTGGCGACGACCCGGTGCTGCGCGATGAATGCGCCGACGTGATCGCCGCCTTCTTCGAAGTGGGCGAGAAGACAAAGTCTGGTGGTTGGTTCTACGCGACAATTGTCGGCTTCCCGCTTGAAACCAGCTGCGGTCTTGCAGGGCAGCAGCGCTTCCTCTGGGGAATTATCAACTGCAGCGCTTTTCCTTTTCGCCACAGACTGTAGCTGTGGTGCATGCTGCTTTCGATCGAAGACCTGCTGAAATCCTATCCCGGCCCGGAAGGCCCGGTGCCGGTCCTGCGGGGCGTGACACTCTCGCTCGACGCCGGCGAGACGCTGGCGCTGACCGGGGAATCCGGTTCGGGCAAGAGCACGCTGCTCCACCTCGTGGCAGGACTGGACGCTGCCGACGGCGGGCGCATCGGGCTTGATGGGCAGGAGGTCACCGCGCTCGACGACAGTGGTCGCGCCCGGCTCAGGCGAAGCACGGTGGGCATCATCTTCCAGCAGTTCAACCTCATCCCCTCCCTGGACGTCGCCGCCAACATCGCCTTTCAGGCACGTCTGATCGGCACGCCGGAACCGCAGGAGCTTTCACGACTGGCCCACGCACTGGGCCTGGAGCCGCAACTGCGGAAATACCCCGAGCAGTTGTCCGGCGGCCAGCAGCAGCGCGTGGCGATCGCCCGCGCGCTCGCCGCGCGGCCGAAGCTGATCCTCGCGGATGAGCCGACCGGCAACCTCGACGAGGCGACGGCGGACGGGGTGATGGAGCAATTCCTCGCGCTCGTGGCGGAGACCGGCGCAGCGCTCCTGATGGTCACCCACTCCCCGCGTCTTGCAGCACGTCTCGGGCGCCGGGCGCATCTCAGCCAGGGCCGCCTTGCATGACCGGCGCTGTCCTCGAGGCACTGGCTTCGCACTGGCGACGCAACCGGCTTCAATTGCTGACGCTGGTGCTCGGCCTCGCGCTGGCGACGGCCCTATGGTCAGGCGTGCAGGCGATCAACGCCGAGGCACGCGCGAGCTATGATGCAGCCGCCGCTACGCTGGCCGAAGGCCGGTTCCACCAGCTGATGCCGCGCGAGGGGGATTCGATGCCCCAGGCGCTTTTCGTCGCGTTGCGCCGTGCCGGCTGGCTGGTCAGTCCGGTGGTGGAGGGAAGGCTGCGCGTCGGCGGCACCGCCGTGAGGCTGGTCGGCGTCGATCCGCTGACCGCGCCGCCGAGTTCCGCTGCAAGCGAAGCACTGGCCCGCACCGACCTCAACCGCTTCTTGCGCGCGGAAACGCTGGTCGCCGGCCCTGAAATGGCCGCGCTCCTTGAGGCGAACATGCCCAACCCGGTTCTGGTCGATCAGGCGGTCGCGCCGGGCAGCGTGCTCGCCGATATCGGCGTCGTCCAGAAGCTGCTTGGCCGCGCCGGGCGCATCAGCCGCCTGATCGTCCTGCCGGAGCAGCCCTTGCGGCAACAGCCGCTGGCGGATATCGCACCGGACCTCGTACTCCAGCGTGCGGACGGTGCGACCGATGTCGGCCGGCTCACCGACAGCTTCCATCTCAACCTCACGGCGTTTGGCTTCCTCAGCTTCGCGGTAGGCATCTTCATCGTCCACGGTGCGATCGGCCTTGCTTTCGAGCAGCGGCGTGGCGTGATCCGCACCCTGCGCGCCCTCGGCGTGCCGCTCCGCCGTCTGGTCGTCCTGATGATCGCCGAGCTTGTCGTGCTGGCGACGCTTGCCGGCGCGCTCGGCATCGCGCTCGGCTATCTCATCGCAGCGCTCCTGCTGCCGGACGTGGCCGCGACGATACGGGGCCTCTATGGCGCCGACGTTGCAGGCACGCTGCAGATCCGCCCGGCATGGTGGCTTTCGGGAATCGCCATGGCGCTCGCCGGCGCATTGCTCGCCGCCGCGAGCGCGTTGTGGCGGCTGGCGCGGATGCCAGTCGTTGCGAGCGCCGGCGGCCGCGCCTGGGCGCTGGGCTCGGGACGGACGCGAACGCTCCAGGCCGCAGCCGCGGTCGTGCTGCTCGCGGCGGCGGGCGTGCTGGCCGTCACTGGGGGCGGGCTGGCCGCCGGCTTCGCGCTGCTTGCCTGTCTACTGCTCGGCGCAGCACTTGCACTGCCGCCTTGCCTGGCGGCAATCCTTCGTCTTGGCGAAGCACAAGCCGTTCGCGCCATGGCGCAATGGTTCTGGGCCGATACGCGTCAGCAACTGCCCGGCCTCGGGCTTGCACTGATGGCCCTGCTGCTAGCCATGGCTGCGAATGTCGGTGTTTCCACCATGGTCTCGAGCTTCCGCCTGACCTTTGTCGGCTTCCTCGACCAGCGCCTGTCAGCCGAACTGTACGTCGATGCGGACGCGGTCGCGGACCGGGCGGCTCTGGAACGTTTTCTCGAGGCGCACGCTGACGCCGTGCTGCCGATCATGTCGGTCGAAGCGACGCTCGCCGGCTTGCCGGCCGAGATTTTCGGGGTGCGTGTCGGCTACACCTACCGCGAAAACTGGCGCTTCCTCGACGCAATCCCCGCCGTCTGGGACGAGATCGAAGCGGGCAGGGCGGTCGTAATCAACGAGCAGCTCTCGCGCCGCGCCGCGCTGCACGTCGGTCACACGCTGGCGCTCGGCCCCGGGCTGTCGCTGCCGGTCGCGGGCGTCGTCGGCGATTACGGAAATCCCATCGGCCAGGCCATCGTCGGCGAGGCGCTGTTTCGCCAGACGTTCCCGGCCATCGAGCCGAGCCGCTATGGCGTTCGCACCGGCAATCCTCAGGGCCTGCGCCGGGCGCTCACGGAGGCGTTCGACGTTCCACCCGCGCGCATCATCGACCAGGCGGCGATCAAGGCGTTCTCGCTGTCGGTGTTCGAGCGCACCTTCTCCGTGACTGATGCGCTGAACGTGCTGACGCTGGCGGTTGCCGCGTTTGCAATCCTGATGAGCCTGCTCACGCTGGCGGCGATGCGACTGCCGCAGATGGCGCCCGTATGGGCGATGGGGACCACCCAGCGCCGGCTTGCCGGGCTAGAAATCCTGCGTACCATCCTGCTTGCCTCGATCACGGCCGTGTTGGCCTTGCCGCTGGGCCTGGCGCTCGCCTGGGTCTTGCTTGCCATTGTCAATGTCGAGGCGTTCGGCTGGCGCCTGCCGATGTACCTGTTTCCAGTCGAATACATCCGCCTGATGCTCTTCGCGCTCGCCGCCGCGCTGCTCGCCGCGCTCTGGCCAGCGTGGCGGCTGTCGCGCATGGAGCCGACCGGGCTGCTGAGGATATTCGCCAATGAACGCTAGGGCGCTTATTTTCCTGCTGCTGGGTGTCGGCAATGCCTTCGCCCAAGGCTTTGCCGGGCTCGGCACAGACGCCGAAGGCTTCGCCGTTCCGGAACCGGGCAAACGATTCGAGTTCCCGCAGGATCATGGAGCCCATCCGGACTACCGGATCGAGTGGTGGTATCTGACCGCGAACCTCACCGGGCCCGACGGCGCGGACTACGGCCTGCAATGGACGCTGTTCCGCTCGGCGCTCGCGCCGGGCGAGGCCGAGGGATGGGAGAGCCCGCAGGTGTGGTTCGGCCATGCCGCTGTGACCAGCGCCGCGACCCACCTCTCCACGGAGCGTTTCGCGCGCGGCGGCATCGGCCAGGCGGGTGTGATTGCCAAGCCCTTCGCGGCCTGGATCGACGCCTGGCAGATGGAGGGCGACAGCCTGGACCGACTTCAGCTCAGCGCGACCGGCAATGACTTCGCCTACGACATCGCGATGCATGCCGAAGGCCCGCTCGTCTTCCACGGCGCCGGCGGCTACTCGGTCAAGTCGGCGAAAGGACAGGCGAGCTACTACTATTCCCAGCCCTTTTTCTCAGTTGAGGGAAAGATTAGTCTGCCGGAAGGTGAGATCCGGGTGCGCGGCACCGCGTGGCTCGATCGCGAATGGTCGTCGCAGCCGCTGGCGGACGACCAAAACGGTTGGGATTGGTTCTCGCTTTCCTTTGACACAGGCGAGAAGCTGATGGGTTTCCGCCTGCGCGATGCCGCTGACAGCGGCTTCACCTCCGCCACCTGGATCGCGGCGGACGGTGCCGTGACGCCCTACGGCGACGGCAAGCTCGTTGCGACCCCGCTGGAGACGAGCTGGGTAGAGGGGCGCGAAATTCCTACGCGCTGGCGTCTCGTCTTGCCCGACCGTGCGCTCGACGTCACCGTCGGCGCGCTCAACTCTCAGGCATGGATGGGTCTCAGCATCCCCTATTGGGAAGGTCCGGTGCGGGTGGCCGGCACACACCCTGGCAAGGGCTATCTTGAGATGACGGGCTACCAGCGACGATGACCGTGGACCCCGGCTGTGCCTGCGCGTCAGATCGTCATGAACAACTCCCGGGATAATCGGCTCATAGGTCGAGACAAGCTGTTCGAAACGCTCACGGGGGGATAGGCGAATGAGCATTCGTTCCGGACCTTAAAAGGAGACTGGTATGGATTGTCTTGGCCCATTATTCGACGGAGCTTGTGGGGCTTCGCATCGCGCTCATGGCAATTGCGTCAATCATTGCTGAGCAATCGGATGACCCAGATCGGGCATTGGCTGAAATGGAAGAGCGGGCACTGTCCACGTTCGATCATATGGAGATCGATTTTTCCGATTTCGATGGGGACATCGCTGTTGCCAAGTCTCACATGCGGTCGTCGCTGGCGTCTCTCTTTTCTGGGATATCGCTCGGCGGCTAACCCGCCATGAAAGCGATATACGCGACCGGCGTCCCGGCCGGCGGGATCGGCCGCAGATCCTTCATGACCAACTCGACGCGTCATCTAGGAGCGGCACGCCATAGTAGCTGCTCGACGCCTTGTCTCGCTCCGTCCCCATGCAGGGACGAGATTGGTCAGGCTGTCGCGAAACAGCGTAATGACGTTCGCCACGGCCTATCCTTTGAATAATCGTTCGGAACGGTTGGCCGTGCCGGGGGTTACCTCAGACCAAATGAGAGGAGACCCCACAGATGGACCACACCAATCACGTACGGCTTACGAAGGCTGAACTGCGCGCTGACTTGCTAGAAGGAGCGACCATCTACGGTCGCGATGATGAGGAAATCAGTTCCGTCGACCACGTGCATGGAACCGGAGACCAGGCCCAGGTCGTCTTCGATGTTGGCGGGTTCCTCGGCATTGGCTCAAAGCGCGTCGCGCTATATGCGAGCCAGCTCGATTTCATGCGGGACGAAGACGGCACCGTGCATGCCCTCACGCAAATGACCACCGACCAGTTGAAGCAGCTGCCCGAGCACATTGACTGACGTCAGCAGCCTAACCGTCAGACATTGTCGAGCGTGAAGGTCGACCCCAGCGCCAGTTCGTTCAGAGCATGGCGAAGGCATCGACCTGGTCGTCAAACTGTCCATTCGGAAACGAGCAGACCTCGTCGAGGAATGTCTTGTTCCACCGGCCTCGCAAGAGCTTTGCGTTGCCGGCTTCCGCTTGGGCCGATGCCGGTTTCGCCCGCGTGGCCGCAACTGGTCACCAACATTGTTGCTGATCAACAATCCCTGCCGCCTTTTCTAAGGGCCTTGCCCGTGGCGCCAATCCAACGAGGGCCGCATTGGAGGTAGTAGGCCGCGTCAACAGGGTGACTGGCCGCCGAGAAGGTGGGGTGATCGGGCTCACCACAGTTCAGAGCGACTATGTTGCCCGAGCCCGCGATAAACTGCTTTCGGGCGAGCCCGACCAGTTGCGGGCCTATCTGAATCGGAAGCGACGCGACAAACGTTTCGACCGCACGATCACAGCTGCGACCCGAGATGGTAAACCAATCCCTACCAACCTGGTGGCGCGGATCATTGGCCGATATTCCGACAGCCTTTTGAAGCTTCGCGTCGACACGATTGGACTGCACGAGACGTTTGCCACGCTTGGAGCTTCGAAAGACATCGCATTTCAGCAGGCGATCGCCAAGGCTCGCATCTGGCATGAGCCCTCTGATGGTTGCCATTCAACAGGGTTCTCAGATCGCGACAATCTATGGGCCAAGCTGTCTGGGTAAGGCGCTTGCGGAGACAGGCCGGATGGCAGCTGCCACGGCCGTGCGCTTTGCCCCGCTCGTGGCAGTTCTGGCTGCCGGCTACGGGGCGTACAAGCTACTTCAGCAATATTCAGCTGAGGCAGCCGTTGCTATTGATTCAGCGACCGCAGCTCTTGCGGCTCAAGCCGCGCCTCTCAGCGAAGTGAAATCCGGAATTATCGAACTGGTGAGCCTGCAAGGGGAACATATGGCCGGAAGTTCGGGACGTGCAGTATGGTCTTGGTTCCCTCTTAAGATTGCTGCCGGTCGGGCGATGCTCCGATCAGCCCGCGCCATCCCCTCCGTGAGGCGCGGGGTTCTCCGTTCAGGGGAACCGAACGATCAAGGCCTCTTCGGACGTGCCATTTCAGCCTCGATCGTATCTGACAGCGGCGCTCTGAATTCACAACGATGCAACCACTCCCGTGTCTTCGCGTTTAGCCGCCTTCAATCCTGGCGAGCGACAAAGATGCCCACGTTCATTCCGATTACAATTTACCTGAATCACAAGCCGATAGTGGTCGCGTCGATACCCGAAGCTGCGAAAGCGCTTCAGCAACCATGGCCATTCATGGACAAGCCGTCCCGACTTGAAGCAATTCGAATGATCGAGGAATGCCTGGCCGGACACTGCACCCAACAAGCCGCGTTCGATGCCTTCAAGGCGGCCGCAAGTGAACAGGGGCTTCTTAAGCGAAGGCCTCCAAGCGCAGGCCTCAGGCAATTCGACGGGATTGCCGAAGACCTGATGTGAGGTGATGCTGCCTCGCGACCCTAAATCGCTGACCACCCGCCAAATCGAGGAATGGCGGGTGGTCTTTTATCGGCGCAGGAAGGGACGTAGCTGCGCAGATCTCAATTTCGTTTTTTCGGCCTCAACAGCCAATGTCCCCTAGCTAACGACTATTACAATCGCCAGGAACGTGATGGAAACGGCGAAGACCGGAGCGAGTAACCAGCGGGCTTGGTGGACACTATTCTCCATCGACGTTCTCCCAGTGAACTCGCAGCGAGCAACGACTGTACGCAAAGGCGGTTCCGGGTGGCGCGCCTTGCCCGGCTGATACCGCGAAACAGGTCAGACTTAGGTCCTGCCGCGCCTCAGACCAAAGCCCAGCAAAAGGAACATTTGCAACAGCATGAGGTTTGGGGAGCCTGGCGCGCGAAGACGCGTTCAGCGGACCAAAGCTCACATAAAGGAGGCACCACTTATGAGAATGCGTCTTTCCACTGCAGCCGCGGGACTTCTGCTGCTGGCAAGTATCGGCGTCGCTGCCGCTCAGGACGTCATCATCGAGCCTGAACAGGAGACGGTCATCAGGGAATACGTGAAAAAGCAGCCGCTCGCATCGGTGAACCTCCCTGGAGTGGAGCTCAATATCGGCTCAACCCTACCCGAGACGGTCGAGCTCCATGAAGTCCCCGACACCAAATACCGCACCGTTGTCGTCGACAACCGGACCGTGGTCGTTGATCCGGGCACGCGCAAGATCATCAAAATCATCGAATGACCTAAGCGACTGAGAGGACAACCCGCCGTGCCGAAAGGTGCGGCGGCTTTTTTGTTGTGTCTGGAGACTGGCGACAATGGTTCGGGTCGGCAACAAAAGCGCTGTCCCGTCGGGTCGAGGATAACCGATGCAGGAAAGGCAAGGTTTAACTGATAAAGAAAAGCACGACAGACAGGAGCGCACGTCGGATGCTGCACGGGCATTAACAGACATTGAGCGCGTGGCACGAGAAGCAAAGACAGCTCGGCTGCGGGAGCAACGACTGAAGGCCGAAACTGCTCTTCCTACTGCATCGGCACCGAAACCGAAGAGGGATTGGAAGACCAAGAAGTCGTAGCTCCGAGCACCCCTCCAATCAGGCGCGGTTCTCTCCGCAGGCCGCGCCGGGTTCAATTTCGACGGCCGAAAGGTCGAGCGTGGATTATGGTGCGGGATTTTGAGCGGTTGATTAATTGCTCAGAGTAGGCGTCTGCAGCAATGCGATCCAACAGCTTACGGGATTCCAGTATCAGGCGGCGGGTATCGTTTATCGTCTGGCGAAGATCATCGATATCTGCGCGCGCGACTCTCATTCAATCGAGCGGCTTCCATTTCAAAATTGTCCCATATGGATAGCACAGTGGATGCTCCTAAGCGTCCGGCGACTTCAGCCGGTTTTTCAGTAGCCGAGCTTCCCGAAGTAGTGATGCCCGATCGGTGCCAATCAACTCGATCAGCTCGCGCGCTTGAGCTTCAGTTATTCCGGCTTCCTTGGCGAGGAACTGCGCCTGGAAATCCATCATTCGGTCGCGGTCGGACTTTTCTTCCTCGCCATGGTGAGCCTTTTCAGCCCTTAGATTGAACCGGAACGCCAGGCGGGAGGGTTTTGTTGCGATCAATGGCTCGAAACTTTCCAGGCATTTTCCGCTTTCTCTGGAACACATGCTTGAGATGAAAGTTCGGGAAGTGCAGCAATCTTGTTCCTCCCAACGATGGGCTGCAGATCGGCGATGCACCGATCCGCCCGCGTCCTTTCCTCATGGGGCGCGGGCTTTCAGTTCACAAACGATCGAGGTTGATGTTCTGCTGACTCGGCATGATGAAGCACCTGGCCGAGATCGCGCATGTCGAAGTCCTGCCGACACACTGGACAATGCTCGAAATGCTGCGCCTCGGGCTTGATCGGCCGGTCGTGGTCCTTGCCTCGATATCGAGTGCGTTCGTCCGAAAGCGCAGAAGCCGACACTTCCCTATTTTGCCTCTTAAAACCCTGCGAGGGCACCCGCACTGTCATATCGGGCCCGGCGGGATGCTCTTCCGGCCTGTTGAAAGCGTGAAGCGGCCTCTTCTACTTCTCCCACTCTACTTCTCCCACATTGAGGTAAATACTGCGTGTCGCTGCCGAGCGTCATCAACGTGAATATGGCCATTCGTTCGGAGGGTGCGCCACCTTCGCCTCAGTCTACAAGAGAGATACACCGGCAGTGTTCGGTAGGTGTTCGTGCGGCTATCAGAGAGTTTCGATAGCCTCATGCGCCGTCGCTGACCTCGGATGTACAGGCGGCGACGGACCTACCCGGCCATCGCCATTCCAACCGCTATGCCGGGAACAATAGCGAGGCCGGCAACGAGATGGCCAGCCAGATTGAGGGCACGTACGGAAGACAAAGGTCTGAACGGACGCGCCAGATCATCGACTGGGTGGGAATCGCCGGTTTTGTCGTTCTGTTCGGTGGGCCATTCTTGACCGCAACAACGCTTCCCGGCCAAAGACCTAGTGGCAGAAGCCTGACGGAAGGTACCAAACACCAGAGGCGGTGTCCGGCATCCATTCCGCTGACCAGCCCTGCCTGCGGAGTCGCTGCCAGCTGTAGTCGCACATATTCCTTTGACGAGGGGAATCGGATGTTCTGAGTCGTCGTGTGGATGGTCACCCCTTGGCTAATCCCCAATAGAGATTGTCGAAAGTACGGCAACTGCTAGTTACTCCCGCCTATAAAAGTTGGTTCGCAGAAGCTTGCCGCCCCAAAATGTTGCGCACGTTCGACACCTGCCATCGGTCATTGCGCGCTGTTCGAACGCCGCGGCTGTTCAGGGCGATGGCCAGGCCACGCAGGCTGGTGATGCCGGACCGTTGGATAGAGGCGATGATCGGCAGCACGGTCTGGGCAAATCGATCAGCCTCCCGGATCGAGATCTTCCGACCTCTCGCTGCAGCTTCCGCTGTGTTGGTCGGATTGCCGAGCTTCATGCCGGTCGTCTTGCGAGAGGCGAGGGCGGCTTTGGTTCGCTCCGAGATCAATCGACGCTCCTTCTCGGCCAAAGCGGCGTAAAGGTGAAGCATAAACGGATCGGCATCGGCGCCAAGTTCGGCGACGATAAACGGGACCCGCTGGACCATCAGTCCGGCAACGAAGGCGACATCTCGCGACAGGCGGTCGAGCTTGGCCACGACGACCGGGCATTTTGTCTGGCGGGCCAGGGCGAGGGCGGCGGCAAGTTGCGGACGGCGATCCAGGCGTCCGAGCCCTTGCCGGTTTCGACCTCGGTGAACTCCTGGATGATGGCAATTCCCTCGGCTTCAGCAAAGCGGGCGACCGCGGCACGCTGGGCCTCAATGCCGAGACCTGATCGTCCTTGCCGCTGTGTGGAGACCCGATAGTAGGCGACCGCGCTCGTCATGGTGCTGTTTCCGGGGTGTTCAAACTGCAAACCACCGTTTGCAGTGTGCTCACAAGACACGGTTCAGCAAGTTCTTTCCAGGAATTAGGCTTCAGCAGCAACGCGGTTGAGCTGGAGCGCCGCCTATATGCGCAGACTTGTTGGAAGGCACTTCATGAGGGCGCCGAGTTTTCGCCTCCAGTGCAGATAACCATCCTTTGTCAGCATGTTGCTTCCTTATCGCGCCCGCCACAGAGGCGCAGCCGCCGCGGATGCAGCTACTTCCAATTGGTATGAGCACGCCCCTAAGTCTGCGGCCAGAACGCAATCTCGCGGCAAACGTTCACGTCAGTGTGGATTACAGGTGCGGCTGTGCAGGCCCTATCGAGCTCGGCCCTAGCCAAGCTAGCTGC
>NZ_JBVVQR010000067.1:0-10985 GCF_055811535.1 Mesorhizobium sp. WSM4816
GTTCGCCGTCGTCTTCGGCGAGAGGTTCGTCAGCCAATGACGAAATCGGCCTCGCGCACAGAATTCCTGACAGTCCCGTTCTGAGAGAGCGGAGGCGCGCACGCGTCTCCGCTACTCGCCAACGCCAACATACCACCGGCAGGGTCGGCATGATCCTCGACCTGGTGATCGAGGCGGGTAATCCACGTGACAGCGATCGATTGCTGCCGATGCTTGAACGACACATTGCCTTCTATGGTCACGCGCCGCGGCAGGTGGCGGCCGACGGCGGCTTTGCCAGTCGCGACACCTGACCACAGCGAAGACCTTGGCGTTCGCGACATGGCATTCAACAAGAAAGACGACCTCAGGATCGAGGACATGGTTAGAAGCAATTGGGTTTATCGCAAGCTGCGCAACTTCCGAGCCGGCATCGAGCCGACATCTTATGCCTCAAACGCGCTTACGGCTTGGCGCGCTGCACGTTGCGCGGCCTTGACCACTTTAAGACCTACGTCTGGTCCTCGGTCGTGGCTTACAATCTCGTCGTCTTCACGCGCCTCAAGCCGACCTGATGCTGACCCATCGGAAGCGCGTCGCACCGGCAAAAGCCGGCTCGTGGGCGTGCGCGGGTTCGCGCCCACAAACACCTTTCCGACGATACCACCGTCCCCACGTCCTGCCCATACCGCTCAAACGCCCATCAACCGCCAACAAGCCATTGCAAATGCTCGCAAAAGCGTTTGTGGACGGAAACTAGTCTAGCTCCTGGCCAGAAGCGGGCGCAGTTGGTTGGTTGAATGAACAGCCCGAGTCTTTTAAAGTAAAGACGAGATCGTCGCGACCGCGAACCAGTGCCAGGACGCCTTGATGGCGTCGGACTGTGGCTTGAGCGGCCTCACCCCTTGGCCATCGGTGCGCAGGATGTCGGCGAGAATGTGGGCATCGCCGGGATCGCTCTTGGCAGCGACGGCGCGACTGAGCCGCTCGCTGGCGATCGGTCTTGCCGGGCGGGCCATGCCAGCGCAGACGGGCAACGACAACGGTAAGTCCGTCTCGATCGTGGGCTGCGCTAGTCTAAATCGTCGAGGATCTTGCCGGCACCTGAGCGTTCGTCAGCTTGGCCCTGTACTCCTCGTCCAAGATGGCGGGCAGGGAGATCTTCTTGGTTCGGGCGCCGTCGACGGAGATCATCTCTCCGCTAACGAAGCTGGATTCGTCGCTTACCAGCCAAAGGACCGCATTGGCTATCTCGTTTGGAGAGCCGATTCGTCCTACCGGGTGCAGTTGCGACAGTTCCCGCTCGACCAAGCTTCGGTCCGGATGGAGTTCGACATATGCGCGATTCAGCTCGGTATCGATCCAACCGGGGCAAACGGTATTGCAACGTATACCATCCGGACCAAGGTCGACGGCCAGCCCCAACGTAAGACCGTGCACGCCTGCCTTGGTGGCGGCATAGGCAGTATGCCAAGGGTTGACCATAAAGCCTTCGACAGATCCAATGTTGACGATCGTGCCCAAGCCGCTCCGTCTCATTTCCGGAACCACATACTTGGCCATTAAGAACGGACCGCGGAGATTGATCGCCATAAGTCGATCCCAATCCTCGGCAGTCTGTTCGTCGAGGGACTTGTGAATGACCTTGCCAGCATTGTTGACCAGGATATCGATCCTGCCAAATTTCTCTAGGACGTCGTCGACAAATGCACGAACTGAGACCTCCTTTGTGACGTCAAGAGACATAAACGTGAGTCTCTCCGCGATGCCGGACTCGGCGGAGCGATCGTCACGCAAATCGCCGACGACAACAATAGCGTTTTCATCAGCGAGCCTCTCAGCAATTGCACGCCCTATGCCTCGATTGCCGCCGGTGATGATAGCGACTTTGCCTGATAGCCGATTGCCCATCGATCCCTCCTATCCTGCCGTGAAGCCGCCATCCATCGGAACAGCAACGCCCGTGATGTGCCTGGCTTCATCGCTCGCGAGGAACACCGTCAGGCTTGCAATTTCCCTCGGCGTCGCCAGGCGACCCTGGGGTATTGAATCAATATTCCTTTGCAGTATCTCGTCTGCGGTAACCGGCTGAGCGTGGCCTGACACAAGCATGGGTGTATCAACGGCGCCAGGGCACACGGCATTGATGCTGATCTGCTCTTTGGCGTGATCCAGGGCCATCGCACGCGTCAACAGCACCACCGCGCCCTTCGACGCACAATAAGCAGCCAGATTGGAACAGCCGACCAGACCCACAGTAGAGGCTATATTGACGATGCTTCCGCCACCGGTCTTCCTCATGGCCTTCACCGCGGCGCGGCTAAAGTAGAACACACCACTGACATTGGTGTCGATCATCTCGCGCCAGTCGTCATCCGAGGTGTCGACGGCGCTTCTGCGGCGAATGATCCCGGCGCTGTTCACTAAGACGTCGACCTTTCCGAACCGCTCTACGGTGGAAGCAATTACTTGTTCGGCAAAGCCGGAATCAGCCACATCACCGAGCATTAATTGGGCTGGACAACCAAGTTTCTGAACCGCTTCCAAAGCTCGTTGGCCACGCACGTGATCGCGACCGACCAATA
The DNA here is from genome assembly GCF_055811535.1 of Mesorhizobium sp. WSM4816. Taxonomy (NCBI): domain Bacteria; kingdom Pseudomonadati; phylum Pseudomonadota; class Alphaproteobacteria; order Hyphomicrobiales; family Phyllobacteriaceae; genus Mesorhizobium; species Mesorhizobium sp. WSM4816. The sequence continues at coordinate 2,565 of NZ_JBVVQR010000067.1, forward strand.
AGAGCGAAGAACCTGTCGCGCCGAAAGCTTGTACGACGGAGACCCCTATCCCGGACGTCGCGCCAGTAACGACAACCACCTTTTTGCAAACGGTCATAGTAGCAGTAGTCCTCTATAACAGAAAATGTCCCCAGCATCAGTTCCATTGTTAAAGCCCAATTGCTTATCATCATTCTTCTAGTGGGCGAATTGTTCAGACGGTTGCACTCAGCCCACCATCGACGACGATCAGGGCGCCACTGACATAGGCCGCGCGGGCGCTGGCCAAGAATGTAGCAACTGCTGCGAATTCCGAGGGATCGCCGAGGCGCCGCGCCGGGGTCCTATCCTCAAGCGCGCGGATGGCTTCGGCGTGGTCGCCGAGCCGATTGGCTTCGTGAATCGCGGTTCTGTGTGCTCCAGGAGCGAGTACATTTACGGTGACGCTCTCCCCCGACAATTCTTGTACGAGCGTGTGGCAGTAGGGCACCAATCCTGCTCGCGCGACCCCCGAAAGCGCAAAATGTGCTGGGGTCCGTACAATAGCCTCGGAAGCGAGCATCAATATTCGTCCCGCCGGCGAGCGCCGCAGATATGGCAAGGCAGCCGCAACTAGCGTTATAGAAGGCAAAAGCACTCGGTCAAACGCATCGTCGAAATCCTTAGGCGTCATAGCTGAGGGTGGCCCGGCAGAAACGCCGCCGCAATTCGTGACCAAGATGTCGATACGCCGAAAATGCTCTGCTGTTTCGGCAACCCAAGCTGCTGCATCCGCGCAGTCAGTTACATCGGTCGCGCGCGCCAGCACTTCGGCGCCTTTGCTGCGCAACCGATCCACTGCTCTTTGTAGCCGCCCAGGATCCCGACCACAGATGGCTAGGCGGCAGCCTTCGTTCGCTAACTCCTCAGCTGTTGCCAAACCTAACCCGCTGGAGGCGGCCGCGACCATTGCAACCTTGCCGTCAAGCCCTAGATTCATCTTTTTTGATCCCCGATTCACGTTGGCCCTTTGCAAAGAGACAAGCAGGTACCGTGCCAAATGGACCATTGCGTTCGAAACAGCAGGATACCTCCTGCCGGTCGAACTTTCGGTTTGCGGTAGCAGTGCATAAAGGTAACACAGATGTACTGTATCCGACGCAACTTCCTCGTTTTTGCGAGAATGACCAGCTTGCCTCCCGTATCTGAAGTGAGCGCCGGGATTACAACGAATTAGGTTACGACATTTATTGATCTTGGCCCTTCTCACGACCGGCGGCGTGCCGCTCGACCGCTACCAAGCCTCGCCGTGCTAGAGCGCTTCGCCTTTTGGATTCCCAAGTTGGAGCAAATCAGATTGAACTAAACCGCTGCCGCGGTAGCTGATGCGGGGTCTGGCCTGAGGAGGCCCCTGTCTGAGAAGATTTGGTGTCGAGCCAACCTTCCAGACAGGAGAACCCCAGATGGCCCAGATAAGCCCTCTGCGTCAGCGGTTGATTGAAGATCTGACGATCCGCAATTTGTCACCGGAGACCCAGCGATCCTACGTGCATCACGTGGCGAAGTTCAGTCGATTTTTTGGACGATCACCCGATCAACTGGGATACGAAGAGGTGCGCGCCTATCAGGCCCACTTAGTGGGCCGAAGGGTCTCGTGGGGCGCGTTGAACCAGACCGTTTGCGCCTTGCGTTTCTTCTACGGCGTGACGCTGGGTCGATCTGATCTGCCTGAGCGGATCGCTTACGCCCGGACGCCTTGCAAGTTGCCGGTCGTGCTGAGCGCCGATGAGGTGGTCGGCTTTCTGCAGGCCGTGAAGGGGACGAGGAACCGGGTCGCTCTGATGACCACCTATGCGGTGGGCTTACGCGCCGCGGAGGCGGCGCGTCTGCAGGTGACGGACATCGATAGCAGCCGGATGATCATTCGCATCGAGCAAGGCAAGCGCGGCAAGGACCGCTATGTGATGCTGTCGCCGCAGCTGCTGGAGATTTTGCGCGTCTATTGGCGGTTGACCAAGCCGGGACGACGGCTGTTTCCCCGGCGCGATGGCCGCGGCCCGATCCATCCACAGACCTTGGGGATCGCCTGTCGAGCAGCCTGCGAGTTCCTGGGCGTTGAGAAGCGGGTGACGGTGCACACCCTTCGCCACAGCTTCGCCACCCACCTTTTGGAAGCCGGCACGGACATAAGGATCATCCAGGTCCTGCTGGGCCATCGCAGCCTGGCGACGACGACACTATACGCCCAGGTCTCAACGGCTGTGATCGGCCGAACCGCCAGTCCTTTTGACCAACTCCACATGGAGATCACGCCGCCCGGCTGAGCCGCGAGCCATGCGCCCGGATCTGGAAGTGGCGGATGTATTCCACCGTCACGGGGCTGATTATCGCCGCGGCCATGCCGGCCATCTCGGGCGTGTCGAGCGGCGGGTCATGGCCGCGGTGGAGGCGTGCCGGACCGCGGCCTTGGGCGGTCACGCCGAACGATGCACCGACTGCGGCCTCGTGCGGCAAGCCTATAACTCCTGCCGCAACCGCCACTGCCCTAAATGCCAAGGCCTAGCCCGCGCCCAGTGGCTGGCCGAGCGGCAGGCTGAGCTGCTGCCTGTCCCATACTTCCACGTGGTCTTCACCGTCCCGGCCCAGATCGCTGAGATCGCCTTCCAGAACAAGGCGGCGGTCTATGCGATCCTGTTCAAGGCCGCATCCGAAGCCTTGAGGGTGGCGGCGGCCGATACCAGGCATCTGGGCGCCGAGATCGGCATGGTCGCCGTGCTTCATACCTGGGTCAAAATCTCCACCATCATCCGCATGTCCACTGCGTCGTGCCGGGCGGTGGCCTGTCGCTCAAGCCTGCCCCGGGAAGGCCGGGGACCGGCGATGGATCGCCTGCCGGCCGGGATTTTTCCTGCCCGTGCGGGTTCTGTCGCGCCTGTTCAGGCGGCTATTCCTGGAGCGCCTGCAGGACGCCTTCGACGCCGGTCAGCTTCGCTTCTTCAGCGATCTCGCCAGCCTGGCTGGCCGACCCTGCCACTTTCTGCACCCAACTGGCTGGATTGAAGCGGATCGAATGGGTCGTCTTCGCCAAGCCCCCGTTCGGCGGTCCCGAACAGGTCCTCGCCTATCTGGGCCGCTACACCCATCGCGTCGCCATCGCCAACAGCCGCCTCGTGAGCCTGGACCAGGGAAAGGTCAGCTTCCGCTGGAAAGACTATCGCCACCACGACAAGTCCAAGCACAAGCTCATGACCTTAAGCGCCGACGAGTTCATCCGGCGCTTCCTGCTGCACGCCCTTCCAGACGGATTCCATCGCATCCGCCATTACGGCCTCCTCGCCAACGGCCACCGCGTCGCCAAGCTCGCCCAGTGCCGTCTTCTTCTGGCGGCGCCCACGCCGCTGACGCCGGACCCGACCGCCGACTATCGCCAGCGTTACCGCTGTCTCACAGGGCGCTCCCTGGACATCTGTCCGGGCTGCGGCGCCGCCATGGCCTCGCTCGGCCCGATCCCGCGCAAGGCCCCGACCTGGCCAGACACCTCATGACACGCTGCCTACCGACACGCTCGCACCGTCCATCCCGGCCTCTGCTACAGTCGCCGCCGGGCCTTTGCGCGCCGCTAGTCAAAGTCGCAGCCTGGCTGTCGCCAGCAACGCTGCACCTCAGCGTCAACGACCCAATGGCGCCGTCTCTCGCGTCGCAGATGGTCCTGCACCGCGACGACGGGCGACTGCCCCAGAGCGATCGGCGAGCCCGCTCCGGCGCCTCGGACACACTGTCGAGCCCTAAATCCCCATAGCCCCACCCGCCATCCCGCGGTTCAGTTCAATCAGGCTTCAATGTAGTCGCGACCCGTGCGTGCCCGCACAATCGCGCCCGCGACCACACAGGACCCTCCTGATTCGATGTCCTGACCGTGTGGAGGTTGGGAGATGACGAAACCTTATTCCATAGATCTGCGAGAGCGGGCGATGGCCCGGCTTGAGGCGGGCGAGACGAGCTACCAGGTGGCTGCGGCGGTTAAGGTGGCGGTTTCGAGTGTGATCAATTGGGCGGCAAGCGCCGCCTGGGCAGCGCGGCGCCCGGCAAGATGGGTGGCCACAGGCCGTATCTGATCGGCGGCGCGCAGAGCACTGGCCGAGCGCGGCCTCAATGTCCATCCTGCGAGCGTCGGCCGCTTACTGCATCGCGAGGGCAGGAGCTTCAAAAAAACCGTTCTGCCGGCCGAGCAGCTCAGGCCGAAGCTGGCGCGCCGGCGCGCGCAATGGACCCGCTATCAGACCCGCATTGATCCAACACGCCTGGTCTTCATCGACGAGAGTGTGCTGCAGAGCAGCGGAAAGGAGTTCGCAATGAACTAACACCATTGCGTAAAGCTGCGTGAATGATGGGGGACGGCCCTCCGGGATCGGCTTTCAGGAGCGGGTCTCAAACCAGTCCGAGCTGCTGCGGTAAAGAGCCGTGGTGGTGAGCGTCGGATGGAAAGTTCGGACAAGATCCGAGCAGGTGGGTGTCCGAAAGACAAACGAAAGTGAACCCTCCGAAGACGCGTCGTTATGAATCCAAGTGTCGTCGAAACCAGAACCGTTTCGTCATCCTGGGACAAGTCCACCAGACGCCTGATGACTGGGCGGGCGGCGACCGGCGTAGAGGGGGCGTGAGTCGGACATAGGCTTTCACGCGGAACTGCAGGAACCAGGCTCCTGATGCAAGGGAGAAGCTCAAGCGGAGCAAACCGCAAGGCGAGAGTACCGATGCAGGAGACTGGGGCGGACCGACCCGTATGAGCGTTGAAGGCCCTGTAATGGGGTCGGAGCAAAGGGGTCGGATCAGGTGGTCGTATTGTTTGGAACAACTGGAAACAGGATGACTTCGATAGGTACGACAGACAAGCCGTTTCGAATTGAGAAACGTCAAGTGTACGAAGCTTACAAAGCGGTCAAAGCCAACCAGGGCGCAGCCGGGCGGACGGGCAGACCCTGGAGATGTTCGAGAAGGACCTTGCAGGAAACCTCTACAAGGTCTGGAATCGGATGTCCTCAGGTACGTACTTCCCACCGCCGGTTCGCGCTGTCTCCATTCCGAAGAAGAGTGGGGGCGAAAGGGTTTTGGGTGTGCCCACCGTCAGCGATCGGATCGCACAGATGGTGATCAAGCAGATGATTGAGCCGGATCTGGACTCCCTCTTTCTTCCGGACTCCTACGGTTACAGACCGGGAAAATCGGCTCTGGATGCCGTCGGCGTGACGCGTCAGCGGTGCTGGAAGCCGCGCTGCGGGGTGCTCAATGGGCCTATCGACGGCGAGGCCTTCCGCCTCTATGTCTGCGTATTTCAGGCGATCGTGGGCACGGATTTCACCGCATCGTGAGCACGGATTTCACGGGGTGATGAGCACCAATTTCAGACGGTCGTGAGCTCTTAAGGCCGCCGTCACCAACCCCGATCGCTACGACCCCGGTCTCAACCGGAGCTATGCCGAGATGGCGAGCCATTACGGCACCGCAGTTCTCGCAGCCAGGCCGAGACGCCCAAAGGATAAGGCAAAGGTCGAGGTCGCCGTGCAAATTGCCCAGCGCTGGGTCCTGGCGCGGCTGCGCAATCAGCGCTTCTTTTCCCTGGCGGAGCTGAACGCTGCCATCCGCGTGCTCGTCGCCGAACTCAACGCCCGCTAGATGCGCGGCTTCGGCTCCAGCCGCGCCGAACTCTTCGCCGAGCTGGACAGGCCGAAGCTGGGAGAACTGCCGGACCATCCATACGTCTTTGCGCGCTGGAAGCGTTGCCGCGTCGCGCCCGATTATCATGTCGAGGTCGATGGACACTGGTATTCCACGCCCTACCGCCTCATCCGCGAGCTCGTCGATGTGCGCGTCGCCGACAACACCGTCGGGGTCTTCCACAAGGGTCAGCGGATCGCCAGCCACGCCCGTGCATCCAACCGGCGCGGCCATACGACCGTTGCCGATCACATGCCGAGCGCATCGCCGCTACGGCAAGTGGACGCCGGGAGGTCTGATCGCTGCCGGCGAGAAGATCGGTCCTTCCACGGCCGCCTTCTTCGAGGCCGTCATCGCTGACCGGCCGCACCCCGAGCAGGGCTTTCGCACCTGTCTCGGCATTCTGGCACTGACCAAGAGTTACGGTGATGCGCGTGTCGATGCAGCCTGCCAACGCGGCATCCTCATCAAGGCTCGCTCCGTCGCCTCAATCCGTTCAATCCTCAAGAACGGCCTTGATCGCGCTTTCTTCGACGAGACGCCCGATCACCAACCCCTGCGCCACGGCAACATTCGCGGTCAGGGCTATTTCCACTGAACCAGGGAGGACCCAATGCTCACCCATCCCACCATGAACGGCTGATCGCACTTGGCCTGACCGGAATGGCCAAAGCCTTCGAGGAGCAACGACGATCACCGGATCTCGATGCCCTGTCATTCGAAGAACGCATCGGGCTGCTTGTCGATCGCGAAGCCGCCGAGCGCGACACCAAACGGCTCACGAGGCGGCTCAAATTCGCCGCGCTGCGACAAAGCGCATGGGTGGAGGATGTCGAATTGCGCACGCCGCGCGGCATCGACCGCCAGCGTTGCCGATGTGCTCAGCCGGCTCTGCTCCGCTCCAGACCTAACCGCCGCCGAAGCCACGGAACATCTTTCCGCCCGTCACCGAGTTCTCTTTCAGGAGGGGCGTTTCACTCTCGATGCCCATTGGATGTAGGTTGACACCTCAATACCACGACGATGACCTACGGTATGGGATAGCAGCAGCCGACCGCATAAGAACGACAGCTTAAATAGATCGGCGTCGCATCCGGGCGCGTTCCCCCTAATGTTTTGTGTAACCTGCCGGGATGGTGGGCTGCAACTCCTTGGCTGAACGACCATGAATCCTGAAAGAAAAGCCGCGGTCGTAGCTGGAGCTGCCCGTGGGATGGGTAGTCTGCAGGCGGTTCGTCGCCAATTTTGTGATCGCCGAAGGCGTCAACCAGGAAACGACGGAGAACTTAACCAACTGGTCACAATGCGGTTGCACAGCGGCAAGCCCTTTCACGAGGTTCTTATCGAGTCCGCTGTCAGCGATTGGGTCTAAAAACGGTTGAGTTGGACTATGATGAGGGATATGCCACTCATTTTCGAGACATTCCTTGAAAGATTGTCACAGAGTGTAGATGAGGCAGATTTCCGGGATGCCATGGCTGAGGCGGCGGCAAGACTTGACTTACTCGCCTTTGCCTACCTGTCGTTGCCATCACTACCATCGGGCAAACCGAGGCTAATTTCGAACTATCCACCTCGCTGGACCAGACACTACCTGGAAAATTGTTATGAGAAACTCGATCCTGTGGTCTTGCGTGCTCGAAATGGCGGCTGCCCGTTTCAATGGGGATCGAATTTGGGCGGCGATAAGATGTCGCCAGCTCAACAGCAGCTATTGGATGAGGCGGCTCAATTCAGCATCCGCTGCGGTTTGACGATCCCAATTGTCGATCTACGCAACCTCATCGCCGCCGTTACTTTTGCCGCCGATGAGCCTCGTCCGGTATTTCTTCGGGTCGCTGAGCGATATGAACAAGCTCTTCAACTGATGGCGACCTGCTTTCATCGTTGTGTTCGCCGCAAACTGCCGGGCGATCGAACAGTGGATGGGATACTGCTCACATCCCGCGAGTATGAGTGCCTGCGGTGGGCAGCGCGCGGTAATTCAGCCTGGGTGACCGGCCGCATCTTGGGCATCAAGCCGCGCACCATCGCTTTTCATTTGGACAATGCCAAGAAGAAGCTAGGCGTGCGCACCCAAAATCAGGCCATAGCCCTTTTGGGGTCCGAAGGGTCCTCAATTCTCTGAAAAGCTCTTTTGATCCGCTGTGCTAGGGCCCTTCGGTCGCGCTCATTTGTATACAGCGTCGACTGGATGCTAAGGATGCTAAGACTTTCTGTTCCGCCGGCTCGGTCAGGCGCGATGCAGCCGTATTCTTCCAGTCCACGTCGGTCTCGCAGCCCAAGTGCTCAAGTTGGTGTTTCGTCGCCGACGAGCTAGTCGCGCGTTGCAGGTCGTCGTTAACGAGGATAGCGCGTCGGATACGTGCCGGCGTCAAGCTCCAACCGTTTTGGTTCGGGCCGGGGCTATTCGAATATCCGGCTTTTACCGAAGACCTGGCACTTCTTAGTCGAGTATCGGTACGGGGTGGCATTTCGATGACGTGCTGCTCCCGCTACTACCCATCCAGACGGAGCGGAATCCTTTTGTCACGTCAGACCCTCCGAATTGCCAAAAACCCGATTCTTATGAACCGAAATTGTGGTTGCCACCGGGTCTATTCTGCAGCCACTCGACGTCTGTCCTGCAGGTCCCGATCAGCCGACGCCGAGGCCGGCCGCAGGCTGACCACTAGAGCACGTCCCGTGATCGATGAATCGATTGTGATGTGACGACGAGCTTCTCCGGTGATTCAACATCCACCTTGA
>NZ_JBVVQR010000068.1:0-9858 GCF_055811535.1 Mesorhizobium sp. WSM4816
GAATCATCTCCCTCTCTTCCTTACCCCCGGAATCATCAATCCGATTCTGTGCAAAGGCCTCACAAGGGGAGAAGGGGACGTTTGGGCTTGAACGTCACTCGTTGCGCCGGAAATTGCGGAGCCGGTCGAACAGGACCGCCATCAGAATGGCACCGCCGATGAACACCCCCTGCCAGAAGGCGTTGATGCCGAGCAGGCCGAGGCTGTTGCGGATCACTTCGATCAGCGCTGCGCCGACGACGGCGCCAAAGGCCGTGCCCATGCCGCCGGCCAGGTTGGCGCCGCCGATGACGGTGGCGGCGATGACCTGAAGCTCCATACCGTTGCCGAGATTGGTGGTGACGGCGCCCAGCCAGCCGGTCTGGATGATGCCGGCAAGGCCCGCTGCCAGCGCCGAGATCATGTAGACCGCGACCTTGATCTGGCGCACCGGAACGCCGGTCAGCGTCGCCGCATGCTCGTTGCCGCCGATGGCGAAGATGTGCCGGCCGAATTTCGTCCAGCGCAGGACGAAGCCGGTGATCAGCGCCAGCACGATCATGTAGAGCACCGGATTGGCGATGCCGAACACAAAGGCGCCGCCGCCCAGCGCCAGAAGCTTGTCGTGGTCGGGCCCGAACTGGAAGACGACGGTGTTGTTGGAGGCGACCATGGCGAGGCTGCGCGCGATCGACAGCATGCCGAGCGTCACCACGAAGGGCGGAAACCCGAGATAGGCGATCAGGATGCCGTTGAAGGCGCCGATGATCAGCGCCGTCGCGATCGCAGCGGCAATGCCGACCTCGATGCCGTAGCCGGCATGCATGGTCACGGCGAGCACCATCGAACTCAGGCAAAGCACCGAGCCGACCGACAGGTCGATGCCGCCGGTGATGATGACGAAGGTCATGCCGAGCGCGACGATGGCGACGAAGGTGATGTTGCGGGTGATGTTGTAGAGGTTCTTCGTCGTGGCGAAGGAATCGGTGGCGACGGACAGGAACAGGCAGGCGAGGATGACCGCGATCACCACCCAGAAGGTCTGGCTGGCAAACACCCTGGTCAGCAAAGTGTGCTGTTTCTGCGCGATCGTCTGGTCAAGAGTTACTGCCATCGTCGACCTTTATCTGCTTGCGTGGTGAAACCGGCTGGCATCAAACCTGTTCGATGGCGCCGGTGATGAGCCCGGTGACTTCCTCGGGCGAACTCGACGCGATCGTCTTGTCGGCGACCTTGCGGCCGCGTCGCATGACGATGACGCGGTCGGCAACGTCAAAGACGTCGGGCATGCGGTGGCTGATCAGCACGACGGCAATGCCCTGGTCGCGCAAATGGCGGATCAGGTTCAGCACCTCGGCGACCTGCCGGACCGAGATCGCCGCCGTCGGCTCGTCCATCAGCACGATCTTGGCCTGCGAAAGCATGGTGCGGGCGATCGCCACCGCCTGGCGCTGGCCGCCCGACATCTGCTTGACCAGATCGCGCGGGCGGGTTTCGGATTTCAGCACGGCAAAGATCTGGCCGGCGCGCTTGTACATCGCGGCGTAGTCGAGGATGCGAAACGGTCCGACGCCGCGGCGCAGCTCGCGGCCGAGATAGACATTGGCGGCGGCCGTCAGATTGTTGCACAACGCCAGATCCTGATGGACGATCTCGATGCCGTGCTGGCGCGCCTCCACCGGCTTGTGCAGGATCAGCTCCTTGCCGTCCATCTGCATCGTGCCATGGCTCGGGCGGAAATTGCCGGCGATCATCTTGACCAGCGTCGACTTGCCGGCGCCGTTGTCGCCCATCAGCCCGACCACCTGTCCGGCCTCGATCGACAGCGAAACGTCGTTGACGGCCTGGATGGCGCCGAAATGTTTTGAGATGTTGGCGAGTTCGAGAACCGGCACCAGTCTGCTTCCTCCGTGCTTTCGGCCTGCGATCCTGCCGCGGCCTCGCTCTTCCCAGCTCCTCCCGGGAACCGCGCTTTCGCCCATTTACGCATATGCCCCCTTGCCGTCAACAGCGGCTTCTTTCGAAAAATCCGTTTTGTAGGACAAATAGCAATTGACGTTCGTCGCAAGCCGATATTAGCTAGGCGTCGGAGGAGATTATGCCGATCTCCTGCCCCGGTTCGCCGGGGCTGAGCAGGCGGAGGTTTATCGGTCGAGGATCTGGCAGCGTCCCTATCGCGCTGGCCTGCAACCGCATCTGGAAATTCTTATCGGCCCGGCTTGACGACACGAGCGCTCGCGAAACGAACCTCTGTCATCGCGCATCCGGGCTGGTCTGTGTGGCGGGCACGCCGTGTCCGTCTGTTTCAAGGGAGGACTGAAATGAGGAAGTCACTATTGCTCGCTGCCGTCGCCATGCTGGCGCTGGGCGCCGGGCCGGCTTTGGCCAAGAAACAGCTCGTCATCGTGGTGAAAGGGCTCGACAATCCGTTCTTCGAGGCCATCAACCAGGGTTGCCAGAAATGGAACAAGGAAAACGCCGACTCGGAGTATGAGTGCTTCTACACCGGTCCGGCATCGACCTCGGACGAAGCCGGCGAAGCCCAGATCGTCCAGGACATGCTGAGCAAGCCGGACACGGTGGCGATGGCGATTTCGCCGTCCAACGCACCGCTGATCGCGCAGACGATCAAGAGCGCCAATCCGTCGATCCCGATCATGACGCTCGACGCCGACCTCAGCAAGGAAGATGCGGGGCTGCGCAAGACCTATCTCGGCACCGACAACTACCTGATGGGCTACAAGATCGGCGAGTACATCAAGAAGGGCAAGCCCGATGGTGGCAAGATCTGCACCATTGAAGGCAATCCGGCGGCTGACAACATCCTGCGCCGCGCCCAGGGCATGCGCGACGCGCTTTCAGGCCAGAAGGATCTCCCGGCGCTCAAGGGCGAGGGCGGCTGGACCGAGGTCGCCGGCTGCCCGGTGTTCACCAATGACGACGGCGCCAAGGGCGTGCAGGCGATGACCGATATCCTCGCCGCCAATCCCGACCTCGACGCCTTCGGCATCATGGGCGGCTGGCCGCTGTTCGGCGCGCCGCAGCCCTATCGCGACCTGTTCAAGCCGATGGCCGACAAGATCGCCAAGAACGAGTTCGTCATCGGCGCTGCCGATACGATCGGCGACGAAGTGGCCATTGCCAAGGAGGGCCTGGTGACCGCATTGGTCGGCCAGCGGCCGTTCGAGATGGGCTACAAGGCGCCCTCGGTGATGATCGACCTGGTCGAAGGCAAGCCTGTCGCCGATCCGGTCTTCACCGGTCTCGACGAGTGCACCAAGGATACGGTCGATACCTGCATCCAGAAGTAGGTTCGCATTTTCGGGGCGTCCGCTCGACGGGCGCCCCGTCACGCCGGTTCACGAAAATCTACGAGGTGACGTGGCTGGGGCGAACCGCTCCTGCTTTGCCGCGCCTTGAGTTCAGCCTGTGCCGGGGAACATGGATGTCGGACGCCAGATCGAAAAAGCGACTTATCACGGTCAAGGGACGGGCTACGGTCAAGGCACGGGCCAAGGTCAAGGCACGGGCCAAGGTCAAGCCGCCGGTCGCCCGCCCGGCCGGCGCCCGCCGGACCGACGCGGCGCTGATCCCCGGATCGAGCGTGCATGCGTCGCTGGCCAACGAGATCGGCCTCAGGATCGTGCGCGGCGACTATCCGCCGGGAACCATCCTGCCCAACGAAGCCAAATGGTCCGAAACCTTCGACGTCAGCCGCTCGGCGGTGCGCGAAGCGATCAAGATGCTGATGGCCAAGAGCCTGCTGGCCTCACGTCCCAAGATCGGCAGCTGGGTCGAGCCGAAAGAGCGCTGGAACCTGCTCGATCGCGACGTGCTGGCCTGGTATGCGACGGCGCCAGATCGCGAAATGTTCCTGCGCACGGTCCAGGAGTTCCGTCACATCATCGAGCCGGAAGCCAGCGCCTTTGCGGCGATCCGGCGCAGCGACGAGCAGATGGCCGAGATCAGCCAGGCCTGCCGGGAGATGGGCGAGGCGGCGACGCTGCCGGAGCGCACCCGCGCCGATACGCGTTTTCACCTGGCCATCCTGCGCGCCTCCGGTAACGACCTCCTGGTGCCGCTCGGCGTGCTGATCGAATCGGCGCTCGATCATCTCTTCGTTTTCGTCACGCGCGAAACCAGCGACCAGCCTCGGGCGCAGGCGCTGCATGAGGCGATCGAGAAGAACATCCGCCTCCGGCGGCCGGCGGCAGCCCGCACCGCGGTGCACCGACTGCTCGCCAACACCGACGAGGTTATCGGGCGGTCGCGGCGGTAAGGTCAAACGCAATCGCTCTGAACGGCCAGGGAGCGGCGACTTGGAAGACTCACGTCTGGCCTGAAACCCCATATGCTTCGTTGACCTCCTCAGAGCGAGGAACGACCCCATTTGCCAGCACTCTTGCTGAGGAGTATCCTTTTGCGCAAAGCTGGCGGTGAGTGTCGGTTGAAAGGGGGAGCATGGCCAGACTTGTCGCACTCTACAAGACTCCGAAAGACGTGGCCGCCTTTGACCGTTACTATGTTTCGACCCACATTCCTCTGGCCAAAGCCATTCCCGGCTTGAGGAAATACGAAATCAGCGATGGCGGCGTCCATTCGCCGGGTGGGGCCTCAGGCTATCATCTTGTTGCTACGCTCTACTTCGATTCCGTTGCGGATATTCAAGCGGCCTTAGCGTCCCCCGAGGGTCGAGCCACGGCGGCTGATCTTGGCAATTTTGCAGATGGCGGAGTGGAGCTAATGCTCTTTGAGACTAGGGAAGTCTGAACCTCGCACAATCCGACCCCAGCAAAGTTTCGACCGAATTTCGGTTGTCGTTCCGCTGTTCGTCATGGGCTCAGTTGCGCCATGACCATTCATTCGCGCCGCCTTGGACGAACGGCAACTCATGGCGTCGGAAGTCGTCATTTGCGGATCGCTCCGTCCCCGATGCTGTGGTACAATTAAGCTCCACGCGAGCGGGGTTCTGGGGGGCCATATGGCGAAGGAGACCCCCAATGCCAGACATTGACAGGCGCAGATTTCTGACATCAGCAGCTCTCGGGGTGGCAACCGCCGGCCTCGCGAGACCGGAGCATGCTGCGGCGGCCGGCTCGGATTTGCCCGCCGAGGCCCCCGGCTTCTACAGCTTCAAGCTCGGTGAGTTTCGGATCGCTCCGGTTTGCGACGGCGTGTTCCATTTGCCGATGAACAGTATCGCGACGAACGCAGAACCGGCCGCGCGAAAGGTCTATTTCGATGCACATTATATGACTGCCGACATCTTCCAGCTCCAGGCCAATCCACTACTGGTCGGTAGCGCCGAGAAACTCGTTCTGATCGACACTGGCGTCGGACCTGCACAGGATTGGGCGCCGACCGCCGGTCGTTTGGCCAAATCTCTGCAGAATGCTGGCGTCGCGCCGGCCGACATTGATGTGATCGTTCTCACCCATTGCCATGGGGACCACGTCGGAGGACTTGAGGCTGCCGTTAGCGAAGGCTTCTCCAAGGCCGAGGTGGTACTTTCAGAGACAGAACTCGATCTCTGGAATTCGCCCGATGCCGCCTCGAAGGTTCCGGATTGGGCCGCCCCCGGCGTGCCAGCGTTACAGAAGACGTTCGCGACCCTCGGCGACCGGCTTCGCCCAGTGAAGGGTGGGACCGAAATTGTTTCAGGAGTGATGGCGCTTGACACGCCGGGCCACACACCCGGGCATATGTCGATGTTAGTGGCGTCGGGCGGCGTTACGATGTTGGTCACAGGCGATGCCCTCGCCAATATCCACTTCGCGTTCGATCACCCGGATTGGCAGATGATTTGGGACCATGATCGCGAACTCGGCGTCAAGACGCGCAAATCCCTGCTGGACCGCGCGACTCACGATCGGCTTCTCGTTACCGGCTACCACTATCCGTTCCCGGGCGTCGGCCATGTCGTGAAGGAGGGCAATGGCTTTCGCTGGCTGCCGGCGGACTGGGTCTGGGATAGAGAAACCTGACCTGTTTGCGTTTCCTGGGCGATCTGCTGTCGCGGATGTCACGCCTAAACGCCGATTGACATGGATCGCGGTTCTCAACGACGTCCCGTGGAAAAGCCACTGTCACCAACCGATCCGCCATCAAGTGGCCGTCAAGGCGGGACTGGAAATCCGCTGGGGCGCGTGAGCCATCGAAGAGGGCTTCTGAAGCATTGATGGCGTTTCCCGAGCGCCCACTTGGTGTATTAGATGTCGGACGTCATCTGCAGTATGACCGTAGATTGCCATGACCGTCAGGATGATCGGCTCGCTCAGGAGATCGTCAAGCGTAGGTTCACGCTCTTGCGTCATGGGTCGCCTCAAAATTCTTGTTTATTCCCGCACCTTCTCCTCGAACGATGACAGTGAGACGGCGATCGGGAAACCCCTCAAAAAGAGGTAGTCTGCATCGTCATTGCCGACGACTGATATGGGTGCAGGTTGCCGCCATTAGCGGCTGGAGCTTGTCCCTTCTCCCCGTTTTCCACGGGGAGAAGGTGGCGGCAGCCGGATGAGGGGCAGCGCCAACTTTGACCAGATACAGCGAGCCGATCGCCTCAAATCGTCTGTTTCTTCCCATCCTTCGTCGGCGTCAAATCGACGCCGTTGACCTTGCCGATATGCGTCGCCAGCATCGGCACATATTGATCGGCGGGCCCAGCGGCGAATGCGCCGGCGAAGGCGTTCTTGGTGGCATTGCCGAGCGGGTTGGCGATGCCGGCGGCACCGGCCATCGATTCGAGATAGGTGAGGTCCTTGAAGGCGTTGGCGATGGTGAATTTGTGCGCGTCGCGGTCGCCTTCAAGCGTCCAGCGCATAAAAGTCTGGTAGAAGCCGCAATCCATGCGGCCGTTGCGGATGACGCTGTCGAAGCGCGGCGGCGAGATGCCGACCTTTTCGGCCAGCGCCAGCGCCTCGGAATAGATCGCCGCATAGCCCAGCGAGATGAAATTGTTGAGCAGCTTCATGCGGTGGCCGTCGCCGGTGTCACCGATATGGACGATGCGTCCGGCCCAGGTGTCGAGCACGGGCTTCAGCCGGGCAAAGACCGCGTCGGATGCACCGACCATGGCGTCGAGCGTGCCTTCCCAGGCCTCCTTCGGCGTGCGGCTGAGCGGGGCATCGACATAGTCGACGCCGAGCCCCTTGAGTTCGGCGGCAAGCGCCACCGTCGAGGTCGGGTCGGAGGTCGAGCAATCAACGACCACCGAACCCTTGTTCAAGCCCTCCTTGAGGCCGCCCGGCCCGCGGATGACGGCCTCGACCTCGCGCGAGCCGGTGACGCAGATGAAGACGATATCGGATGCCGCTGCCACCTCGCGCGAGGTTGCGGCTTCCTTCGCACCGCGGTCGAGCATGTCTTGCGCCGGTGCGCGGTTCTTGCGGCCGAGAAACGTCAGGGAATAGCCCTTGTCGACGATGTTCTTGGCGATCCCGTGTCCCATCAGGCCAAGGCCGATGAAGCCGATCTTTTCGCGCGCGGCGGTGGTGTTCATGGCGTGTAATCCTGTGTTGCGGTCTCGATGACGGCGCCGCACTTCGGCAGGCGAATTGTTGAAGCGGGTTTTTGCCGCAAGCGGTTGGCAGACGATTGCAGAGTTCGATATTGTCTGACAATACACATGAAACCTGGAGAATGTGGAGAGCAAAATGACGAAGCGGATCATGTTCACCGGCGGCAGCGGCAAGGCCGGGCGTCATGTCGTGCAGTATCTGGTCGAGCAGGGCTGCCAGGTGCTCAACATCGACACCAAGCCGCTCGACAATCCCAAGGTGCGCACCTTGATCACCGATATCACCGACAGCGGGCAGGTGTTCAATGCGCTGTCGAGCTATATGGGCCTGCATGAATTCGACCCGTCGCTGCGCGCGCAGCCGGTCGATGCCGTAGTGCATTTCGCGGCGATCCCGCGCATCATGATCACGCCCGACAACGAGGTGTTCCGCATCAACGCGCTCGGCACCTACAATGTCATCGAGGCGGCGGCAAAACTCGGCATCCGCAAGGTGGTGATCGCCTCCAGCGAGACGACCTATGGGCTGGTCTTCGCCAACGAGCCGCGCGACCCGACACATTTCCCGCTCGACGAGGACTACGACGTCGATCCAATGGACAGCTATGCGCTGTCGAAGATCGTCAACGAGAAGACGGCGCGCGCCTTCGCGCTGCGCAGCGGCATCGACATCTACGCCTTGCGCATCGGCAACGTCATCGAGCCGCATGAATATTCGCTATTCCCGAAATGGTTCGCCGATCCAGGTTTCCGCAAGCGGATCGCCTGGAGCTATATTGACGCGCGCGACCTCGGCCAGATCACGCTGCGCGCCATCGAGACGGACGGGCTCGGCTATCAGGTGTTCAACGCCGCCAATGACGACACCTCGTCCGACCTGCCGACGGCCGAACTGTTGAAGCGGTTTTATCCCGGCGTGCCGGTCAAGGGTGAGCTCGGCGAATACGAGACGCTGCTTTCGAACCGCAAGGCGCGGGATATGCTCGGCTTCCGCCCGGAACACAGCTGGCGGAAATACGTCAGGACGGCGTGACGAGGCCGACGCATCCCGGCTGATCTGTGCACAGAAGCAGGCTTTGCCGCCCGAGGCTGTTGCGGTGCTTGACAGCTTTCGGAATCCGGACTTTGTGAACGCATGCGGGACGGCAAGCCGAATAAGGGAAAAACACCGGCCAGGGCGGCGTCGGCCGAGCGCCCGGCTGTCGTTCGCCGTGCCGATACGGCGCGTATGCCTGGGGCGAGCGTGCATGCGTCGCTAGCCAACGAAATCGGTCTCAGGATCGTGCGCGGCGACTATCCGCCGGGAACCATCCTGCCCAACGAAGCCAAATGGTCCGAAACCTTCGACGTCAGCCGCTCGGCGGTGCGCGAAGCGATCAAGATGCTGATGGCCAAGAGCCTTTTGGCCTCACGCCCCAAGATCGGCAGCTGGGTCGAGCCGAAAGAGCGCTGGAACCTGCTCGACCGCGACGTGCTGGCCTGGTACGCGACCTCGCCCGACCGCGAGGTGTTCCTGAAGACGGTGCAGGAGTTCCGCCACATCATCGAGCCGGAAGCGACCGCGTTTGCCGCGATGCGGCGCACAGACGAGCAGATGGCCGAGATCAGCCGGGCCTGCGGGGAGATGGGCGCGGCGGCGACGCTGCAGGAGCGGACCCGTGCCGACACCCGTTTTCATCTGGCGATCCTGCGCGCCTCCGGCAACGACCTCCTGGTGCCGCTCGGCGTGCTGATCGAATCGGCGTTCGATCATCTGTTCGCCTATACGACGCGGGAACTGGACGATCTGCAGCACGCGCAGAAGCTGCACGAGGCGATCGAAAGGAACATCCGCCTGCAGCGGCCGGATGCGGCACGCAACGCGGTGCGCAAGCTGTTGGCCAATACCGACAGCGTCATCAAGTCGCGCTGAAAAAGCGCGCCGGACCACTGCAGTGCTTCATCTTCTTTCTCCACCGCCCGCAATTTCGCCGTTCGCAATCTCCCCGTTCGCGATCGCCGCCGGGCCACAGCCGCCAATCTCCAAGATTTGAGATTAGCCGCAGGGTCCCATGCCTTCGTCATCCTGGGGCGAAGCAAGGAGCGAAGCGACGCCGCGCAGACCCCAGGATCCATGCCCTTACCTTGGAGCACTGCTGCGGTGCAGGACCTTTGATCGCGGAGGGACAGCGCCCCCCTCTGTCCTGCCGGACATCTCCCCCACAAGGAGGGAGATTGGCTTCATCACTGATTTCGCCAATCACCAACCTTGCGGACGCTGTCCGCGAAGCTGCCGATCTCCCCCAAGTGGGCATATGCGCTAAGATAGCTTCGGCATGGACTGAAATTTGCGCTTTCGTGGTGGTTCACGCCATCGATGTCGC
>NZ_JBVVQR010000069.1:0-9708 GCF_055811535.1 Mesorhizobium sp. WSM4816
CCAGCCAGCATGTTGAATCAAATCCCCGCTGATTTGGGAATCCCCCTTCGATTCAGCCTCTCTTCATCCCGCTCTAGAAAGGCCGAGCGGCCTCAGCCGTGCGCGAGCACGGCCAGCAGCAGCAGGGCGACGATGTTGGTGATCTTGATCGCCGGGTTGACTGCCGGACCGGCGGTGTCCTTGTAGGGATCGCCGACCGTATCGCCGGTCACCGAGGCCTTGTGCGCCTCGGAGCCCTTGAGATGCTTGACGCCGTCCTTGTCGGTAAAGCCGTCCTCGAACGATTTTTTTGCATTATCCCAGGCGCCGCCGCCAGAGGTCATCGAGATGGCGACGAACAGGCCGTTGACGATGACGCCGAGCAGCGAGGCGCCAAGTGCTGCAAAGGCGGACGCCTTCGAGCCCGAGATCAGCAGCACGCCGAAATAGACGACCAGCGGCGCCAGCACCGGCAGCAGCGACGGAATGATCATTTCCCGGATCGCCGCCTTGGTCAGAAGATCGACCGCACGCGCATAGTTCGGCTTCGAGGTGCCGGCCATGATGCCCGGATCCTCGCGGAACTGCTTGCGCACCTCCTCGACGATGGCGCCCGCCGCACGGCCGACAGCCGTCATGGCGATGCCGCCGAACAGATACGGAATCAGGCCGCCGAAGATCAGACCGGCAACGACGTAAGGGTTGGAGAGGTCGAAAGAGACGTCGCCCATGCCCTGGAAGTAAGGGTATTTGTCGCCATTGGACGCAAAGAACTTCAGGTCGTTGGAGTAAGCCGCAAACAGCACCAGCGCGCCGAGACCGGCCGAACCGATGGCGTAACCCTTGGTCACCGCCTTGGTGGTGTTGCCGACGGCATCAAGCGCATCGGTCGACTGGCGCACTTCCTTGGGCAAGCCGGCCATTTCGGCGATGCCGCCGGCATTGTCGGTGACCGGGCCGAAGGCGTCGAGCGCAACGATCATGCCGGCAAGACCGAGCATCGTGGTGACTGCGATCGCCGTGCCGTAGAGGCCGGCGAGCTGGTAGGTCGATATGATGCCGCCGACGATGACGATCGCCGGAAGTGCCGTCGATTCCAGCGAGACCGCAAGGCCCTGGATGACGTTGGTGCCGTGACCGGTGACCGAGGCCTGGGCGATGGAGTTCACCGGGCGCTTGTCGGTGCCGGTGTAGTATTCGGTGATCACCACGATGAGGCCGGTCACCAGAAGGCCGATCAGGCCGCAGATGAACAGGTTGGTGCCGGTGATGGCCATACCGGCGACCGTGCCGATCTCGCCCCAGCCCAGCGTTGCGGAGGTGGCGATGCCGAGGCCGACGATCGACAGCAGGCCGGTGACGATCAGGCCCTTGTAGAGCGCGCCCATGATCGAGCCGTTGGAGCCGAGCTTGACGAAGAAGGTGCCGACGATGGAGGTCAGGATGCAGGCGCCGCAGATGGCCAGCGGATAGAGCATCGTGGCGCTGAGAACGGCGGTGCCGCCGAAGAAGATGGCGGCGAGGACCATGGTGGCGACCACGGTCACCGCATAGGTCTCGAACAGGTCGGCGGCCATGCCGGCGCAGTCGCCGACATTGTCGCCGACATTGTCGGCGATGGTGGCCGGGTTGCGCGGATCGTCTTCGGGAATGCCGGCTTCGACCTTGCCGACGAGATCGCCGCCGACGTCGGCGCCCTTGGTGAAGATGCCGCCGCCGAGACGGGCGAAGATCGAGATCAGCGAGGCGCCGAAGCCGAGCGAAACCAGCGAGTCGATGACGACGCGGTCGTTGGGCTGGAGGCCGATGAATTGGGTGAGGATCAGATAATAGATCGAGACGCCGAGCAGGGCCAGGCCAGCGACCAGCATGCCGGTGATGGCGCCCGACTTGAAGGCGATCTCGAGGCCGGCTGCGAGGCTGTTGGAGGCCGCCTGCGCGGTGCGCACATTGGCGCGCACCGAGACGTGCATGCCGATGAAGCCGGCGGCGCCCGACAGAACGGCGCCGATCAGGAAGCCGATGGCGGCGGTGATTGAAAGCAGCCACCAGGCGAGCAGCAGGACCACGACGCCGACGATGGCGATGGTGGTGTACTGGCGCGCCAGATAGGCCTGCGCGCCTTCGCGGATGGCCGCGGAAATTTCCTGCATGCGTGCATTGCCCTGATCGGCCGCGAGGACCGATTTTGTCGCCCAGATGGCGTAAAGGACTGAAAGCAGACCGCAGGCGATGACAGCTAAAATTATGGTCATTGCCGGATTTTCCTCGATTGATGACCCAAAAGAACCCCTCCCTGGGCCGTTGAGACGGGGAGCGGATTCCGCGCGCCGAATCCGCTCCCCTCGCATCGGCTTATGCGAAACAGGGCTGCGAACGTCAAGATATTGTTCGGTTTTTGCCCGGCTTTCGCCCAAAAGCCTCGGCTTTCGCCCAAAAGCAATGGCGGCAACACGCTCGCAAGTGCCGCCACCCGATCAGATCGATTGAAATCGGCTGGCGGTTGTCAGCCTTTGCGCAGGTCGCAGTTCAGCCTGACGGCGAAGATCAGCACCGCCAGCATGGTCAAGTAGAACATGAAAGCCTTCTGCTGGCCGTTGCAGACGTTGGACTGCCACACCCGTCGAGAGCCTGATCAGGCAGGCAGAACTTGCAGATAGACAGCGCTCATGCAGCTCTGCAATACGGCGGGGCAGCCTATCTTCAGGGTGGAGTTGGAGATGACCGACGAAGTTCAAGACGGTCATTCACGAAGCCGAAGAAGGTGGCTGCTGGGCCGAAGTGCCGGCAATTCCCGGCTGCGCGGACCCAGGGTGAAACCTTGGACGAACTTGTCGAGAACTTGCGTGAAGCAATCGAAGGCTGCCTCTCGGTAGAGCCGCTATCTTTCACTTCAGAACCCGGCCGGGTCATGGAAATCGCTGTTTGATGTCCATTTCCGGCAAGGAGCTTGCGCGTGCCATCGAGCGGCAAGGACGAAGGCTTTTGCGTGTTGCCGGCAGTCATCACATCTACGGCAAGGAAGGCAGCATCGTGCGCCTTTCGATCCCGATTCACGGCAACAGGCCGCTCAAAACAGGACTCTTGCGACATCTCTTGGCGCTGGCCGAGATGAGCGAAGGCGATATCTGAATTTTGCTAATTACGCCGTCTCCTGCCCCATGCGGCGTGCGGTGTAGCGCTCGATCGCCGACAGCCCGTCATAGATCAGCACGGCAAGCGCGGCGACGATCAGCCCGCCCTGCAGGACGAAGGCGAGATTGTTGGACAACAGACCGGCGATGATCACCTCGCCGAGCGTCTTGGCCGCCACGGTCGAGCCGATCGTCGCAGTGGCGAGGCTGATGACCACCGAAAGCCGGATACCGCCGAGAATGATCGGCGCGCTGAGCGGCAGCTCGACCTTGACCAGCCTTTGCCAGCCGGTCATGCCGGCGCCGCGCGCCGCCTCGACCACATTGGCCGGCAGCGTCGTCAGCCCGGTCAGCGCGTTCTCGAAGATCGGCAGCAGGCCGTAGAGAAACAGCGCGATCAGTGTCGGCTTCTCGCCAAAGCCGACGGCCGGCACGGCCAGCGCCAGCACCGCCACCGGCGGAAAGGTCTGGCCGATATTGACCAGGCTGCGCGACAGCGGCAGGAATTCGACGCCGGCCGGCCGGGTGACCAGGATGGCGAGCGCCACGGCAACGATGGTTGCCGCCACCGTCGCGATCAGCACGGTCCTCAGATGCAGCAGCGTCAGGGTCAACAGGCTGCCCTGGTTGTAGATTGCCGGCGCGTTGCCCTCGGTCAGCGGCTTCAGCAGCGGCTCGAACCAACCCGGATTGGTGACGAACGCAATGAGCAGCACCACCAGGGCAAGCCTGAGCAGTGATGGAAGCCAAGCTTTTACACCGGCCTCTTTCATGCCGGCCTCGCCGCGCGTTTCACCAGCCCGTCCACGGTCACGCGGCCGAGCGGCTTGCCGTCGGCGCCTGTCACCGGCAGCGCCGGGCGTCCCGACCACAACAGTTCGGCCAACGCATCGCGCTGGCTGGCGTCGGCGGGGATCGCCTCGCCTTCGGCGGTGCCCGTCTCCACGGCGTCGCGCACCCGGCCGAGCGACAGCAGCCTGAACGGTTTTTCGCTGGCGCCGACCAGGGTCTCGACGAAGGCACTGGCCGGTTTCGCCAGGATCTCGGCGGGCCTGGCATATTGCACCAGCTTGCCGGCATCCATTACTGCGATCTTGTCGCCCATATGCACCGCCTCCTCCATGTCATGGGTGACGAGGATGATGGTGGTGCCGAAGCGCTTCTGAATCGCCAGAAGGTCCTCCTGCGCCTTGTTGCGGATGATCGGGTCGAGCGCGCCGAACGGCTCGTCCATCAGCAGCACGTTCGGCTCCGCGGCAAGTGCCCTGGCGACGCCAACGCGCTGCTGCTGGCCGCCGGAGAGCTCGTGCGGATAGCGTGGCCCGAACGCCTGGGGATCGAGCTGGTAGAGCGTCATCAACTCGTCGACACGGCGCTTAGTGCGGGCCGCGTCCCAGCCGAGAAGCACCGGCACGGTGGCGATGTTCTGCGCCACGGTGCGATGCGGAAACAGTCCATGGCCCTGGATGGCGTAGCCGATGCTGCGGCGCAGCTCGTAGCCGGGCAGCGAGCGGTTGTCGGCGCCGTCGAGCCTGATCACGCCGGCGGTCGGCTCGACCAGCCGGTTGATCATGCGCAGCAGCGTCGTCTTGCCGGAGCCGGAGGTGCCGACGATTACGGCGATGGTGCGCGGCTCGATCACCATCGACACGTCGTCAACGACCGTCGTCGCGTCATAGCGCTTGGTAATGCCTTCGATCTCGATCATGCCGGTTGTGCCTCGCGTTGCCTGGTGGAGGTCATTTCGATCAATGCGTCGAGGATGATGGCGGCAGCAAAGGCCAGAGCCACAGTCGGCACGGCGCCGAGCAGCACCAGGTCCATCGCCGTCTGGCCAACGCCCTGGAACACGAACACGCCGAAACCGCCGCCGCCGATGAGCGCGGCAATGGTGGCAAGGCCGATGTTCTGCACCAGCACGATGCGGATGCCGGTGAGGATCACTGGGAAGGCCAGTGGAAATTCGACGCCGAACAGGCGCTGGCGCTCGGTCATGCCCATGCCGCGTGCGGCGTCGTTGGCGGCGCGCGGCACACCGGCAAGGCCGACCACGGTGTTGGCCACCACCGGCAGCAGCGAATAGAGGAACAGGGCGACGAAGGCGGGCGCGGTGCCGATGCCGCGAATGCCGAGGGAGGCCGCGCCGGGCACATGCGTGGCGACCCAGCCGAGCGGCGCGATCAACAGGCCGAACAGCGCGATCGAGGGAATGGTCTGGATGATGTTCAGCACATTGAGCACGCCGGCCCGCAATTGTTCGACGCGGTGGCAAAGGATGCCGAGCGGCAGGCCGACTAGCACCGCTGCTGCCAGCGAGCCCAACGCCAGAGTCACATGTTTGGAGCCTTCGGCCCAAAAACTGTCGGCACGGTTGGCGTATTCCTTGAGAATCGACAGACTGTTCCAGCTGCCGGAGACCAGCAGCAGGCCGATTGCCGCTGCCGCGACGACGAGCACGCCGATCCGCGCCGATGGCGACAGGTTCAGCCTCGTCAGCCCATCGGCGAGCAACAGCGTAAAGGCGAAGATGAGCAGCCAGAAACCCGAAGCCGGCGAGATGCGGGCAAAGCTGTTGCCCTCAGGCGTCAGGAAGCTGCCGGCGACGCCGATCAGCAGCGCCAGTGCGGCAAGCGCGACCACGCTGGCGGCCAGGCGCGGTACCAGCGGCGTTTTCAGCAAGGCGACGACCGCCGCAACGACGACGACTGCAAGCAGCAGCGGCCCCAGCGTCGGCGGCAGCGCTTCAAGAATCGAGCGCGCCTCGCCCGGCACGATGCGATTGGCGCGCAAGGTGGCAAAGGGCGCGGCGAAGGCGGCATAGGCAACGATCGCGGCGATGACCACGCCGAGCTTGTCGAAGCGGGTGGTCATGGCGCGCCTCGCACCGGCGTCACGACAGGGAATGGCCTACTTCAAAAACCCGTTCTTCTTCAAAAAGTCTTCGGCGACGCCTTTGACCGGCTCGCCGCCGACCTGAACGCGGCCGTTCAGTTCCTGCAGGGTGACGAGGTCGAGCTTGGCGAAGACCGGCTTCAGCAGCGTCTCGATTTCGGGATGCTCCTTCAGCACCGCCTCGCGGATGATCGGCGCCGGCTGGTAGACCGGCTGCACGCCCTTGTCGTCTTCGAGCACGACCAGGCCGGACGGCGCGATGCCGCCGTCGGTGCCGTAGACCATGGCGGCGTTGGCGCCGTTGGTCTGGTTCGCCGCGGCGGCGATGGTCGCCGCCGTATCGCCGCCGGAGAGCGTGATCAGCTGGTCCGGCTTAAGCGTGAAGCCATAGGTGGTCTGGAAAGCCGGCAGCGCGGCAGCCGAATTGACGAATTCGGCCGAGGCCGCCAGCACCACCTGGCCGCCGCCGGAGACATATTTGCCGAAGTCGGACAGCGTCGCCAGCTTGTTGGTCTCGGCGACATCCTTGCGCAGCGCAATCGCCCAGGTGTTGTTGGCCGGCGACGGCGACAGCCAGACGATCTTGTTGGCGTCGTAGTCGAGCTTCTTGGCCGTTTCATAACCCTTGGCGGCATCCTTCCACACCGGATCGTCGGCCTTTTCGAAGAAGAAGGCGGCATTGCCGGTGTATTCCGGATAGATGTCGATCTCGCCGGCGGTGATCGCCTTGCGCACCACAGGGGTGCCGCCGAGCTGGATGCGGTCGGTGGTCTGGATGTTGTTGGCGTTCAGCACCAGCTGGATGATGTTGCCGAGCACGCCGCCTTCGGTGTCTATCTTCGACGACACGACCACCTGAGCGCTCGCCGAGGCTGCGGTGATGCCGAGCGCCAGTGCCGCGCCGGCCAGAACCTTGACTGAAAACATTTCACAAATCCCTTGCTGAGAACCGGACTGCGGCTGCCGCATATGAGCATGGCTTCAATGCCCCGTCGGGGCACACGGTTTCATAAGAAGGGGGATGGGGGCAATAATTTTGTTCGGATGCGGGTGAATCCGCTGCTGTCTGATCCCGACAGCGTCATGTCACTACAGCGCGTCGCGTCCGTTTGGACGCGCAAAGAACGCTGTAGCACTTTTGATTTGCGCATGATCCTTTCCGAACCTTTGGTTCGGGGTCATGAGCTGGTCGGCCGCGCGGTCATCTTCAGCACGCCCAGCGCCACGAAGCACAGCACCGTCACCGGGAAGATGATCCAGTTCAGCATCTCCCAGCCCCAGGCGTTGTAGACCGCGCCCGACATCAGCGAGGCGAAGGCGACGGAGCCGAACAGGACGAAGTCGTGAAAACCCTGGACCTTGGCCTTTTCCGATGGCCGGTAGCTGTCGGCGACCATGGCGGTGGCGCCGATGAAGCCGAAATTCCAGCCAAGGCCGAGCAGGATCAGTGCCGTCCAGAACTGCCACAGCGCCAGGCCCGACAGCGCTACCACGGCGCAGCCGATCAGCAGCACAAGGCCGGTTGCGACAATCCGTTCGGCGCCGAAGCGATAGATAAGCGAGCCGGTGAAGAAGCTCGGCGCGAACATCGCCATGACATGCCAAGAAATGCCGAGTGTGGCGTCGTCCGTCGACAGGCCGCAGCCGACCATGGCGAGCGGCGCGCCGGTCATGACGAAGCTCATCAGCGCATAGCTGCCGACAGCGCAAAACAGCGCCGCAACGAAACGCGGCCTGGTGACGATCTCGGCGAGCGGCCGCGCGTCGCTGTCGGCGATTTCCGCTTTGCCCGTCGCCTTGGCCGGGATGCGCAGCAACGACAGGATGGCAGCGCCGACCACCGCCAGCACCAGGATGGCGGCAAACGAGCCGGCAAACATCACCGGCGCAAACAATTCGCGGGTGAAGATGACGATCTGCGGCCCAAGGATGGCGGTGACGATGCCGCCGGCCAGCACGAAGGAGATGGCGCGCGCCTTGAATTCAGCCGGCGCGTTGTCTGCGGCGGCGAAGCGGAATTGCTGGACGAAGGCACCGCCGATGCCGATCACCAGCAGGCCGAAGGCGAACAGCCAGAAGCTGGCGTAAAATAGCGCCAGCGTGGCGACCAGACCGCCGAGCGCAGTGACGATCGTGCCGGTCATGAAGCCGTCGCGCTGGCCGAGCCGGCGGATGATGGCTGCGGCCGGCAGGGCGCCGAGCGCCACGCCGACGTTGAAGCCGGTGATCGGCGCCGTCGCCAGCGACTTGTCGGAGCCGAGCAGATAATATCCGGCCAATCCACCCACGGAAATGGCGATAGGTGCGGCCGAGCCGATGATCGCCTGCGAAGCGGCAAGGATGAGCGCCGTGCGGCGCGCTTCCCTGCCGGCCTCGGCGATAGCGACGGCCGTCATGAAGCGTCCTTGCCACGCCCTTCGCCGCGCACCCGGCGCGACACGCGATCGAGCACCGCGTTGACCAGCTTCGGCTCGTCTTCTTCGTAAAACGCCTTGGCGATATCGACATATTCCGAGACGATGACAGCCACCGGCACGTCCTCGCGCTTCATCAGTTCGTAGACGCCGGCGCGCAATATGGCGCGCAGCGTCGAATCGAGCCTGGACAACGGCCAGTCCTCGGTCAGCGCCTGGCGTATGATCGGATCGATCGTCTTCTGGTTCTCGACGACGCCGGCGAGGATGGCGCGAAACCATTGCGCGTCGGCCTCGCGATAGAGCGCGCCGTCGACTTCCTTGCCGAGCCTGAACGCCTCGTATTCGGCGGTGATCTCGAAGACGCCGCTGCCGGCCACATCCATCTGGTAGAGCGCCTGCACGGCGGCCAGACGGGCTGCACCGCGCTTGTTGGCGTGGCGCACCGCGGGCTGGCCGGGTGATGCGGGTTCGCTCACGACCGCTCTCCCAACTGTTGCTTGAGGGCGATCATGGTCAGCGCCGCACGCGCGGCAAAGCCGCCCTTGTCGCCTTCCGAACGCCTGGCCCGCGTCCAGGCCTGCTCGTCATTTTCGGTGGTCAGGATGCCGTTGCCGATGCAGACCGCTTCCTGCACGGACAGATCCATCAGGGCACGGCTCGATTCATTGGCGACGATGTCGAAATGATAGGTGTCGCCGCGCACGATGGTGCCAAGGGCGACAAAGCCGTCATAGCTCGGCCCGCCTTCGGCGGCGCCGTCGAGGGCGAAGGAAATCACCGCGGGAATTTCGAGCGAGCCCGGAACGGTGACGACGTCGTATGTCGCGCCCGCTTCCTCGAGCGCGCTTGTCGCGCCTTCGAGCAGCGCGTCGGCAAGGTCGTCGTGGAAGCGTGCCTCGATGACAAGAAGGTGGGCCTTCTTCTTCGGGCGAATGAACGCTTTGCCGTGTTGGGATGTGCCAGCCATAGATGTCTCCGGGATCGCCGGTGACTTAGGCCGAAGCCTGTTTGATCGCAAGCAGAAGATTGGTGGAGATGCGGACGTGCCTGATTATTGGTTTCCTCCGAAGCCGGCGCTTCCCCTCGTTGCCCTGCCGGGCATTTCTCCCCGTAAACGGGGCGAAAGACGCTGGCCGCATCGCCGGCGCCCTTCTTGCAACGCTGGTGATTGGCGAAACTATCGATCACAGCGCCCCTCGCCCCGTTTACGGCATATGCGCTAAGATAGCTTCGGCATGGACTGAAATTTGCGCTTTCGTGGTGGTTCACGCCATCGATGTCGCAAG
>NZ_JBVVQR010000070.1:0-9610 GCF_055811535.1 Mesorhizobium sp. WSM4816
CCAGCATGTTGAATCAAATCCCCGCTGATTTGGGAATCCCCCTTCGATTCAGCCTCTCTTCATCCCGCTCTAGCGCGTAGATTACCCCGTGCGGCTGCGGGCAACCGTTCGCAGATGGCGCGGTACTGGTTTATTCGGCAGCTTCGGCCCTCGCCGCCGGCGCTATTCGCGCGGCGCAGTATTTGAACTCCGGGATCTTGCCGTAGGGGTCCAGCATCGGGTTGGTGAGCACGTTGGCCGGACTTTCGTTGAAGCAGAACGGCATGAACACCATGCCGTCGGCGACCTCCCGGTCGGCGCGGAGGATGGCGTCTACCGTCCCGCGCCGGGTCTCGACCGCAATCATCTCTCCTTGGCGCAGGCCGTGCCGCTTGATCTCATAAGGGTTCATCGCAGCGATGCCTTGTGGCTCGATCGCGTCCAGCACGCCCGCCCGGCGGGTCATCGAGCCGGTGTGCCAATGCTCGAGCAGGCGGCCGGTGGTGAGCACCAGTGGAAACTCTTCATCGGGCACTTCGTCAGGCGGCAGCAAATCGGCCGGCACGATGCGGCCGCGTCCGTCCGCGGTCGGGAATCCAGACGAGAAGATGATCTCATTGCCGGGCTTGTCGGGACCGTCGGCCGGATAAATAACCGATCCCTCGCGTTCGATACGGTCCCAGGAGATATGTTTCAAGGACGGCATCACGGCCGCCATTTCCGCATAAACATCCGAGACATGGCCGTAATTCCAGTCCAGACCGATGCGCCTCGCCAGTTCGACTATCAGTTCCCAATCCTGGCGGGCTTCGCCCGGCATGTCGAGCGCCGGGCGGCCGATCTGCACCTGCCGGTTGGTGTTGGTGTAGGTGCCGAGCTTTTCGGCATGGGCCGAGGCTGGCAGCACCACATCGGCGTGCCAGGCGGTCTCGGTCAGGAAGATATCCTGCACCACCAGATGGTCGAGCATGGCCAGTGCTTGCCGGGCATGGGTTTGGTCGGGATCGGACATGGCCGGGTTCTCGCCCAATATGTACATGCCCTTGATTTCGCCGTCATGGATGGCGTCGATGATTTCGACGACCGTCAGGCCCCGTTTCGGGTCGAGCGTCTGGCCCCAGAAATTCTCGTACTGGCCGCGGATGTCGACATTCTCGACTGATCTGTAGTCCGGAAAATACATCGGGATGAGCCCGGCATCGGATGCGCCCTGCACGTTGTTCTGGCCGCGCAGTGGGTGCAGGCCCGTTCCCGGCCGGCCGACATGTCCGGTGATCAGTGCCAGAGCGATAAGGCAGCGCGCATTATCGGTTCCGTGTGTGTGCTGGGAAATGCCCATGCCCCAAAAGATGATCGACCGCTCGGCGGTCGCATAGGTGCGGGCGACGTCGCGCAGCACGCTGGCCTCGACGCCGCAGACCTCGGCCATCGCCTCGGGCGAAAAATCCTTCACCTTGGCCTTCAGGGCCTCGAATCCGGAAGCGTTGGCCTGGATATACTGCTCGTCGTAGAGCTTTTCCTCGATGATGACGTGGATCAGCGCGTTCAGCAGGGCGACGTCGCTGCCAGCCTTGAATCGCAGCGAATGCGATGCATGGCGCATCAGGTCCTGGCCGCGCGGGTCCATGACGATCAGCTTGGCGCCGCGCTTGGCCGCCTGCTTGAAATAGGTCGCGGCGACCGGATGGTTGGTGGTCGGCCGTGCGCCGATGACGATGATGCATTCGGCCTTCAGCGCGTCGTTGAAGGGCGCCGAAACCGCACCCGAACCGACGCCTTCCATCAGCGCCGCCACCGAAGATGCGTGGCAAAGCCGCGTGCAATGGTCGACATTGTTGGTGCCAAAACCCTGGCGCACCAGTTTTTGGAACAGATAGGCCTCTTCGTTCGAGCCTTTCGCCGAGCCGAAACCGGCCAGCGCCTGCCCGCCATGATCCCTGAGGATCGTCTTCAGCCCGCCGGCGGCGCGCGCAAGCGCCTCTTCCCAGCTAGCCTCGCGAAAAACGGTCAGCGGATCGACGCCGCGCATATCGGCATCGCCCGACTTCGGCGCATCGTCGCGGCGGATCAGCGGCTTGGTCAGGCGTTCAGGCGACATCGCATAGTCGAAGCCGAAACGACCCTTGACGCAGAGCCGGTTCTCGTTGGCATAGCCGTTGCGGCCATCGACCTGGACTATTCTGTTGTCCTTGACCGCAACGCTGGTCTGGCAACCGACGCCACAGAACGGGCACAGCGTGTCGACGACCTTGTCGAATTCCTGGATGACCCGGGTCTTGCCTGCATTATCCATCAGCGATTTTTCGTAGAGCGCGCCGGTCGGGCAGGCCTGCACGCATTCACCGCAGGTGACGCAGGTCGACAGGCCCATCGGATCGTGCATGTCGAAGACGGGAAGCGAGTGGTTGCCGCGCTCGGCCATGCCAATCACATCGTTGACCTGGACTTCGCGGCAGGCCCGGACACAGGCGCCGCAAGTGATGCAGGCGTCGAGATTGACGGCAATGGCGGGATTGGTGATGTCGAATTCTGGCCGGACATCATCGGTGGCGAATTTCGAGTTGTAGCGAGCGCCGGAAATGCCCATCGAACCAGCCCACTGCCAGAACATCGACTGCTGATCCGGACCGTCGGCCGCCGGCCGCATGTTGCTGGCGAGAAGCTCGAACACCATCTGGCGCGATTTCGTAGCCCGTTCGGTATCCGTCTTCACCACCATTCCGGCGGAAGGCTTGCGGATGCAGGAGGCGGCAAGCACCCGTTCGCCCTCGACATCGACCATGCAGGCGCGGCAATTGCCGTCTGGCCGATAGCCGGGCATGTCGACATGGCACAGATGCGGGATCCTGGTGCCTTCGCGCTTTGCAACGTCCCAGATCGTCTCGTCGTCAGCGGCTGTGACCGTCTTGCCGTCGAGGGTGAATATGACGCCATCTGCCATTTCAAAGATCATCCCTAAAATGCGTCAAAAGGTGATTGACCGGATTGGGCGCCGCCTGGCCGAGACCGCAAATGGAGGAATCGCGCATCACTGTTTCAAGGTCGCGCATCGCCGTCTCATCCGGCACGCCCTTCTCTTTCAAGAGCGTTACCAGCTTTTCGGTTCCTTCCCGGCACGGCGTGCATTTCCCGCAACTCTCATGCTTGAAGAAATTCATGAGATTGAGGGTCACATCCCTGATGTTGTCGGCTTGCGAAAGCACGACCACAGCATGTGAGCCGACAAAGGCGCCCTGTTTGGCGAGTTCGCCGCCGAAATCGAGTTCAATGTCGGCCATCGACGCCGGAAGGATGCCGCCCGAGGCTCCACCTGGCAGATAGGCCTTGAATTCATGCCCGTCTGCCATGCCGCCGCAATAATCCTCGATCAGTTCGCGCACGGTGACGCCAGCCGGGGCCAGCTTGACACCCGGCTCCTTCACATGCCCGGAAACCGACCAGGAGCGAATTCCCTGATGACCGGGCTTGCCCTGCGCGGCGAACCATTCGGGTCCCTTCTCGACGATGTCGCGAATCCACCACAGCGTCTCGACATTGTGGTTGAGTGTCGGGCGTCCGAAAAGTCCGACTTCGGCAATGTAGGGAGGCCGGTGGCGGGGCATGCCGCGCTTGCCCTCGATGCTTTCCAGCATCGCGCTTTCCTCGCCGCAAATATAGGCGCCGGCGCCGCGCCGAAGGTCGATGAAACCGGGCTTGACGATGCCGGCTGCCTCGAGCGCCGCGATCTCGGCGCGCAAAATGGCGAGCACGGCAGGGTATTCGTCGCGCATGTAGAAATAGATGCGCTCGGCCTCGACCGCGTGGGCGGCGATAATCGCGCCTTCGAAGGTGCGGTGCGGATCCTTTTCAAGATAGATGCGGTCCTTGAAAGTGCCAGGTTCGCCTTCGTCGCCATTGATCGACATCAGCCGCGGCCCTGGATAGCCGCGCACGAAGCTCCATTTCTTGCCGGCCGGAAAGCCGGCGCCGCCGAGGCCGCGCAGACCGGCGTGCTCCATGATCTCGATGATGGCGTCAATGCCGGTCTCGCCCGCGTTCACCTTCCGGAGAAGCTGATAGCCGCCAGCGGCCCGATAGGCATCGAGGCCAACATAATCGGGCACGACAACTTTCGTATCGCCCGAGCGAGCCAGATCGATGAGGATATGGCTGCTGGCTTGGTCGACCTCACGGTCGCCAATGCGCGCCGCGGGCGCTGCGGCGCAGCGGCCCATGCAGGGCGCACGCATGACGCGGACTGCGTTTGGGTCGGCCTTGGCGGCCAGTTCGCCAATCAGGTGTTCGGCGCCCGCCAGCATGCAGCTTATCGATTCGCACACCCGGATTGTCAGCGGCGCGGGTCTCGCCTCGCCTTCCCTGACGATATCGAAATGGTCGTAGAAGGTCGCGACCTCGTAAACCTCCACCTGGGACAGGCGCATGTCTTCGGCAAGCGCTCGCAGATGTGCGGCCGACAGACAACCGTAGCGGTCCTGGATCAGATGCAGGAATTCGATCAACAGATCCCGGCGCCGTTCGCGATGGCCAAGAAGTTCCCGGACCTCGGCCAGGGCAACATCATCCAGCGCCCGCCCTTTGGGTCCGCGATCGGGAGATCGCCGTTGCTGCATTGTCATCCTCTCTCCTCCCGGACCCTTCGTCTGAGGAAGGCGGCTCCCGCCACCAATGTGGTTGTGAACTCCCTCAGCCCGGCGCACCTTGGATCAAGGACTTGGCACACAAATCGACTTGGCAGACAAGTTGAACCAAATGCCGGTTTGACAATTTTAGCATGGCCGGGGCGCCGCGACAGAACTGATCTGCGCCCTGATTTGTCGCACGGCCTATACCGGGGCAGCTTGCGCCTTCTCGATCAAGAAAACGATGTGGTCTCCCTGCCGTTGCATCGCCTCCAGGCGGTCGCCCATTTCGTTGATCAGATTGGGAATGTCTATGGCTGCCAGCGGATCAGTGCAACGGACCTCAAGGCGCTCGCCTGGGCTTATGCCGCTGAGCGCCTTGCGGGTTTTCAGCGCCGGCAAGGGACATTTCAATCCCGTCAGATCGAGCTGTCTCGTCGTCATGGTGGCGCACCATGGCGGACCGCTCACTGGTCGTCAACGGTCACCGCCTCAGGGGTACCGCAAGTGAGAGCGGCCAGGCGTCGCACCGCATTTTTGCCAAACTGCGTGCCGCTGGCTCGACGGCGTTCGTCAATACAGGTCCGAATAGGCAAGGAACCGAACAGTCTGGCCCGGCTCGACCTCGGCTATTTCCTCGCCGAGTTCGACAAGGCCGTCCGTTTGAACCAAAGAAGACAGCATGCCAGCGCCCTCGCGCGGGAATTTGACGGCTTCATATGTGCCGTCCTGCGTCCCACGCAGGCTTACCCGCACATATTCGCGTCGCCCCGGCTTTTTGCGGTAGGAGAAGGCGGCCCGCACCGGCCGCGAAATTGGTGGTTGCTGCCGTGCGCCGGCCAGTGCAAAGATCGCGGCGCGCGCAATATGGGCGAATGTGACGAAGCTCGCCACCGGATTGCCGGGCAGCCCAATGAAGGCTGTTCCCCGGATCACCCCCATGGCGACTGGGCGGCCGGGTTTTATGGCCACCCGCCAGAAGACCAGGGTGCCCACACTCTCGACGGCGGCCTTGACGCAGTCGGCCTCCCCGGTCGAGACCCCGCCGGACGCCAGGATTAGGTCCTGTCCTGGCGCAGCCTCGCTCAGCACATCCGCGATCAGGCTGCTGTCGTCTGTCAGAATGCCCAAATCGGTGGTCTCGCAGCCCAATCTTGCGAGCATGGCCATCAGCATGAAGCGGTTCGAATCGAAAAGCTGGGCCGGTCCCCGGACCTTTCCCGGCGCGACGATCTCGTTGCCGGTCGAGAAGATCGCGACGCGAATTTTGCGCCGCACATCGACCTGCGTCATGCCGAGCGCCGCGGCGAGCGCAACATCCTGCGGGCGCATGCGCTGGCCGGCCTGCAGGACCACCTTGCCTGCTGCGACGTCCTCGCCCGCCGGCCGCACGTTGGCCCCTCTTTTCAGGCCGGGTGGAAGAATGACCCTGCCGCTATCGTCGACACGGACATCTTCCTGCATGTAGACCGTGTCTGCTCCCTCCGGCAGCGGCGCGCCGGTGAAGATGCGTATGGCTTGTCCGGGCGCGGCGGGCCGATCCGGCGCCATCCCAGCCTGGATCCTGCCGCTCACCGGCAAGGCCTTTTCAACGGTTCCCGGCAGGTCGTCGCCGCGCAGTGCATAGCCGTCGACGGCTGAGTTGGTGAAAGGCGGCAGGGGCAGCGGCGCCACCAGATCACTCGCCAGGACGAGCCCATCGGCAATCGCCAGCTGGACGGTTTCGGTCTCGTCGACAACGGTCAGCCGTGAAGCAATCAGTGCGG
Organism: Mesorhizobium sp. WSM4816; assembly: GCF_055811535.1. NCBI lineage: Bacteria > Pseudomonadati > Pseudomonadota > Alphaproteobacteria > Hyphomicrobiales > Phyllobacteriaceae > Mesorhizobium > Mesorhizobium sp. WSM4816. The sequence goes on from NZ_JBVVQR010000070.1 coordinate 6,365, forward strand.
CAGTATCATCGAGCGATCGCATCGGGCCGCCGAAAGCGAAGCAGTCATCCGAAAGTTGCGCCATCGAGCCTTCAGCCTCTATGGATCTGGCCGAACCGGCAGCTCGGCGCCATCCGGCAAGCCCAGTCTGCGCTTGCAGGCGCTTTGTCGACCTGCCTTCGTTTGAACAGGGTATATAGTAGACGTCAAGCCGAAGGGAACGCATCCACTCCGGCGAGCGGGATTGCAATTTCAAGAGAGCGCCATGCAGCAGATGAAAACCCGACCAGACCCCGCCATCATCATGCCGAGCCCGGATGACATCCGATTGACCGAACAGGTCAGCGGCATCGATCATACGGGCGCCGCTATTCAAATCCGCGTCCCGGTTGAACGCCCGCTGACGCTCTATCTGAACGCCCAGGAGATCGTCACGATGATGACGATCGGCGACTACCCCGAATATCTGGCGCTGGGTTACCTGCTCAATCAGAACATGCTCAAATCCGACGACGTCGTAACCGAAGTCCAATATGACGACGACGTGCAGGTCGTGGTCGTCCGTACCGAGCGCAACACAAATTACGAGCAGAAGCTTAGAAAACGGACGCAGACTTCAGGCTGCGCGCAGGGGACCGCTTTCGGCGATCTTCTCGAGGCGCTCGATATCACTCTGCCGCCAGCCGCGCTGCACACCTCCTGGCTTTACCAAATGACCCGCACGATCAACACGACGCCGTCGCTCTATCTCCAGGCGGGCGCGATTCATGGCTGCGTGCTTTGCAGGGAAGGCACGCCGATCTGCTACATGGAGGACGTCGGGCGCCACAATGCCGTCGACAAGATCGCCGGCTGGATGTATCGCCAGGGCATCGATCCGGCCGACAAGATCCTTTACACGACGGGCAGGCTGACGTCGGAAATGACGATCAAGACGGTTCGAATGGGCATTCCGATCCTCGTCTCGCGCTCGGGTTTTACCGCCTGGGGGGTAGATCTGGCGCGTCAGGCCGGCCTGACGCTAGTCGGTCGGGCGCGCGGCAAGCGGTTCGCCGTGCTGTCGGGCGAGGATCGCATCGTCTTCGACCAGGACCTCGCTTCCGTCGACGAGGAAGCGCCGCGTCACAGACGCAAGGGAGCTGCCGATGGCGAACGAGCCGATGGCGAATGAGAAGGTGCCGACCCTGGGCGTCGTTCTCGCCGGGGGGCTCGCCCGGCGCATGGGCGGCGGCGACAAATCGATGCGTCGGCTCGACGGCACCACGATCCTCGATCGTGTCCTCGAGCGCCTCGGTCCGCAATGCGACGGGCTGTTGCTGAACGCCAATGGCGACCCTTCCCGCTTCGACCGTTTTCGCCTTCCAGTCGTCGCCGACCCGGTCGAGAACTATCCAGGGCCGCTTGCCGGCGTGCTTGCGGGCCTCGACTGGACGGCGGCGAACAGGCCCGATGTCGAATGGATCGTCAGCGTCGCAGCCGACTGTCCTTTCATGCCGCGCGACCTCGTCGAACGGCTGCATCGGGCGCGCATGGAGAAAACTGCGGATCTGGCGGTGGCGATGTCAGCGGGTCGGACGCATCCTGTCATCGGGCTCTGGCAAGTGGCGATGCGCGATGCGTTACGCCATGCACTCGTCGAAGAGGGCGTTCGCAAGATCGACCTGTGGACGGCTCACTACCAGATTGCAACCCAGTCCTGGCCGGACAAGCCGGTGGATCCCTTCTTCAATGTCAACACGGTCGAAGATTTTGCCGAGGCCGAACGGCTGGTTGGGCACCTTGCCGACCCTTAACCCGGTCGGGAAAAACCCATGCGCTCGACCGCCTCGTTGAATTCAGGCGAAGCGAGCGCGGCAAGGAAGGCCTGCACCGCGGGTCGCTGTTTGCGGGCAGAGACCAGCGCGAAATCATAATGCTCTTCCTTCAGCGCAATCAAATCGAGCCCGGCTGAGTGCGCCACCGGCGCAATGGTGACGCCCCAGTCTGCTCGATTCTGTGCGACGGCCGCCGCGACGGCATTGTGCGAGCGGGGCTGGTTCCAATATCCGTCGGGACGCGCCGCACCAAGCAGTTGGTCGATCAGGATGCGCGTACCCGAGCCCTGGTTGCGGTTGACCATCATGCAATTGGGATCGGCGAGTGCGGCTCGCACCGCCTCCTCCGGGTCGGTCCCGTGGAAGCGCAGGTCGCCCGGTCGGTAGACGATGCCCTGCATGCGTCGCCATCCCGGCACGAGTTCGAGGCCTTCGCTCAGGAACGGCGCATTGTAGCTTTGCGTCCTGGTGTCGAAGAGATGGATGGGCGCGATATCGCACTCGCCCCGCTTGGCCGCGGCAAGGCCGCCGAGGCTGCCGACCGCGATGGACCGCACGGTCAGGCCGACGCGAAACAGAATGCCCACGACAAGATCCAGGCCGGTGCAGTTGCTGCCGATCACCACGAGATCGGGAACACGCACGTGCGGTGTGAACAGCGCCACCGACGCCTCGCTTCCGGCAGGCAGATTGTCGGCTAAAGCTTCGATGCTGATGAAGCCGTCGGCCTGGGCAAAGGACGTTATCGCCCCCGAGCCCTTGCCGGTGGGATAGGCGACCAGCCCCTGCTCACCCTCGACCAGCGATACCATCACGAACTCCGTGCGGCCGAGTTCGGACTGAATGCGCAGCGGAACCTTTGCCGCGACCTTCGCTTCGGTCCGAGGCGGCAGGCCCGCCATGCGACGCAGCACAGGTACGATCATATCGTGGAAAGTGAACATGGCCGAAGTCGGAAATCCCGGCAGCACGACGACCGGCTTGCCGTCGCAGACGGCGAGGCAAAGCGGCTTTCCCGGCTTCAGCGCCACGCCATGGGCAACTATGCCGGGCGCGCCGAGACGATTCACGATGCGGTGGCTGACATCACCCGCGCCCTTGGACGTCCCACCCGACAGTATCAGCACATCATGCGCCGCTAGCGCCTCGCGCATGGCGGCTTCCAGCGTGGCTTCGTCATCCGGATAGGCGCCGAGAAAGCTCGCCTCGCCGCCATTTTCAGTTACCGCGGCGCTGACGATTGCGCCATTGGCGTCGTAAATGCCGGCGGGGCGCAGGGTGTCGCCCGGTTGGACAAGTTCGTCGCCGGTCGACAAAACCGCCACCCGCAGCTTGCGCGCCACCGTCACCAGCGCAATTCCACAGGCGGCAAGCATGCCGATTTCACGCGAGCCGATCACCGTTCCGGCGCGCAGCAGAACCTCACCGCGGGCAATGTCGGATCCGGCATACG
>NZ_JBVVQR010000071.1:0-9152 GCF_055811535.1 Mesorhizobium sp. WSM4816
CCCGACCACTTGCCGAACAGGATGCGATCGCCGGCCTTGACGTCCAGCGGGACGAGCTTGCCGGCTTCGTCGCGGGCCCCGGAACCAACGGCGATGATCTCGCCTTCCTGCGGCTTTTCCTTCGCCGTGTCGGGGATGATGATCCCGCCGGCAGTCTTGGATTCGGATTCAACCCGGCGTACGACCACGCGGTCATGAAGCGGGCGGAACTTCGACTTTGCCATTTTATTTTCCTCGGTGAGAATGGTGAGAATAGTTCCTCCGTCCGGCGGCGCCGGACAAACCTATAAGCCCGGCGGCGCCGAACCTACGCTTAGCACTCACCAATGGCGAGTGCTAACGTGGCGGTGAGATAAGCCGGTGGCTGGCGAGAGTCAAGGCGCTGAGTGAGCTGATCGACAGCCGCAGCCTGCTTCGAACTGATACTTGACTGAGTCAACTAAATGGTTGATCTTGTGCGGGCAGGAGGATGCCATGACGATTCATCATCAACCCGGCAGGGAGCGGATCGATGCGGTGCGGGGCTTCAACCGCTTCTACACCCGCCAGATCGGGTTGCTCGACGAAGGGCTGCTGAAAAGCGCCTTCTCGCTGACCGAGGCCCGGGTGCTCTATGAACTGGCGCATCGCGATGGCCTGACCGCCACCGATCTTGCGCGCGATCTCGGTCTCGACCCCGGCTATCTCAGCCGGTTGCTGAAAAAGTTCGAGGAGCGTGGCCTGGTCGAGCGCGTGGCGACGCAAGCCGATGCTCGGCGCTCGTCGATTGCGCTGACGCCGGCGGGAAGAGCGGCGTTCGCGCCGCTGAACCAGGGTTCGCACGATCAGGTCGCGGCCCTGCTCGACCGGCTTTCCGCACCGGAACAGGACAGGCTGGTCAAGGCGATGCAGACGGTGCAGCGCCTGCTGGGCGAGAGTGCAGAGCCCAGGGTCCCTTACATGCTGCGGTCCTTGCAGGTCGGCGACATCGGCTGGATCATCCATCGCCAGGGCCTGCTCTATGCGCAGGAATATGGCTGGGACGAAACTTATGAGGCGCTGGTCGCCGAAATCCTCGGCGCTTTCGTCAAATCCTACGATCCGAAATGGGAACGCAGCTGGATCGCCGAGCGGGAAGGGGAAGTCGTCGGCTCGGTCTTTCTCGTGCGCCAGTCGGACGCGGTGGCGAAGCTGCGCCTGCTCTATGTCGAGCCCTCGGCGCGCGGTCTCGGCATCGGCAGGCGGCTGGTCGAGGAATGCATCGGCTTTGCCCGTGCCAAGGGCTACAAGAAATTGACGCTGTGGACCAACGACGTGCTCACCTCAGCGCGCCGCATCTACGAGGCGGCCGGGTTCAAGCTGGCCAATCAGGAACGCCACCACGCCTTCGGCAAGGATCTGGTCGGCCAGAACTGGAACCTGGAGTTGTAGCGTCTTTCCCCTCTCCCCTTGTGGGACAACGGAGAAGGCAAGATAAGGCGGAGCGCCTCGACACTAGTCTCCTACACAAGTTGAAAACTGGGCCATTCTCACCCTTTGACCGGTATCCAGATTTCCAGCCCGCCATTGCCGCTGCGCGGATCGAATTCGGGGCCGTAGCGCTCGAATTCGGGCGCGTCGGCAATCTTGTGCCCGGAGGCCGGCAGCCATTTGTTCCAGATCGTGTTGACCGTGCGGCGGATGGTCGAGATGTGGTCGCGATGGGCGAACACGGCGTACTTCTGCGCCGGCACGCGCACGCGCGAAAACTCCTTCGGCAGGTCCGAAAAATCGGACACCTCGACGCCGGCGATATAGTCGAAATTGCCTGCATCGTCGCCGTTGACGCAGACGCCATAGGCGACGTCGCCGACCTCGCCTGGAATGTTGCCGACATAGGGGCCGAACCTTTGCCACTGCATCGGGATGCCGGCGCTGGTTTCGCAACTGTAGCGCTCGCCAAGACCGGCGATGAGGAACGGCCGGCTGGTCTCAAAACGCGGCGGCTCGAGATTGGTGAGGAAGGACTGGTCCATCAGGATCGGCTCCACGAGATCGAGGTTTTTGAGCGAGCCTTGCGCGCGCACCAGTTCCGGCGTGGTGCCGAACTGGTCGCGGAAGGCACGGGTGAAAGCCTCATGCGAGGCATAGCCGGCGTCGAGCGCGACCGAGAGGATGTCCGGTGCGCCGGCGGCGAGCCTGCGCGCCGCCTCGGTCAGCCGGCGAGAACGCAGGTAGCCCATCACCGAACGTCCGGTCGCCGCACCGAAAGCCCGCGTCACGTGAAAGCGCGACACGCCGCTGCTGTTGGCGACATCGTCGAGCGAGATGGCCTCCGGCAGATGGCTTTCGACGAACCACAGCGCTTTCTCGGTCGGGTTCATATGGCTCCTTGCTGTGGGACTGCGCATTGGCCAGGTCATGGTATCGCTTCCTGGTGGAGGCAGTTTGATCGAAATTGCGCACCGCGCAATGCGACGCTGGTCGGCAAGTCGAAGGCGTTGGGCGAAGGGCTTGACGGGAGCAGGCGTTGTCCTTTAAGTCGTAACGTTATTACATTACGAGGTTCGGTATGCTCGTTCTGACAAGACCATTGCTCGCGGGCACTCCGGAACCCGGAAATTTATTGCGCTGGGATTGGCGGAAAACTAGGGTGGCTGACTGATGGTTCCCCAAGCCGAAAGGCGAGGGGTGAAAAGGGAACACGGTGAGATCTTCGGATCGAGGCCGTGGCTGCCCCCGCAACTGTAAGCGGCGAGCAAAATCCGAAATGCCACTGGCCAAGGCTGGGAAGGCAGGATGGCGCAAGGACCCGCGAGCCAGGAGACCTGCCATCGCACGAGTTGACCGGACGGGGTGTGCCGGGAGGAGACGTGGACATCGGTCTTGTCGGCTGGTCCAGCTTCCTTCCGTCGCCATTGAGAAAGTGACGGTAAGTTGGACGCCTGCCAGCCTCTTCTTGAAGCGCGTGAACTGAGCGCCACGGCGAATGGCCAGCGCCTGGTCAGTGCGGTCAGCCTTTCGGTCGCGGCGGGAGACCGCCTCGCCATCATCGGTCCCAACGGCGCCGGCAAGACGACGCTGCTGCGCATGCTATGCGGCACGCTGCGTCCGAGCGGGGGAGATGTGAGATTTTCCGGACGCCGGCTGGAGACGTTTCCGGCCGCCGAGCGGGCGCTGCACATGGCGGTCGTCGGCCAGACCGATCAGCCCGATCCGCGGCTTGCCGTGATCGACTACGTCGGACTTGGGCGGGTCCCGCATGCCGGCTGGCGACGCAGGAGCGAGCAACGCGACGTCGTCGTCGAAGCGCTTCGCAGAACTGGCCTGCTGCCGCTGCTCGGCCGCACGATCGGCTCGCTGTCGGGTGGTGAGCGGCAACGCGCCCAGCTGGCGCGCGCCATCGCCCAGGAGCCGAAAATCCTGTTCCTCGATGAACCGACCAATCATCTCGATCCGCGCGCCCGCAGCGAACTTCTCGAACTCGTATCGCAGCTTGGCATGACCGTCGTGGCGGTGCTGCATGATCTGTCGCTGGTCACGCCATTTGCCACCAGGGTCGCGGTGATGAACGAGGCACGCCTGCAGGCACTCGCCGGTCCGCGCGAGGCGCTGACCAAGCAGTTGATCCGCGAGATTTTCGGCGTCGACGTGCTTCGGCTGCGCCATCCCACCGAAGACCGCGAACTCACGGTGTTCGAAGTCCCGAACCGTGCCTCTTCTGATCTAACCAAGGAGCAACATCCGTGAAACGCCTCGCACTGTCTTTTGCCTCTCTCCTGCTTGCCCAGGCCGCCTTCGCTTTCCCGGTAACAGTCGACAGCTGCGGCACACCGCTGACGTTCGACGCCGCGCCGAAGCGCGCCGTCATCCAGGATATGAACATGGCCGAGATGGCCTTCGCGCTGGGGCTGCAACCGTCGATCGTCGGCCTGACCGGCATCACCGGATGGTACAAGGTCGGTCCGGAATTCAAGGCCGGGCAGGGAGCGATCCCGGAACTCGCGCCGAAATACCCGACGCTCGAAAACCTGGTCGCGGTCGAGCCCGATTTCTTCTTCGCCGGCTGGTATTACGGCATGAAGCCGGGCGGCGAGGTAACGCCAGATACGCTGGCGCCGCACGGCATCAAGACGCTGGTGCTGACGGAAAGCTGCGTCCATCTCGACAACAACCGCCCCGCCGCCTCGATGGACCTGCTCTACGGCGACATCGAAAAGCTGGGCAGGATTTTCGGCAAGGAGGCCGAGGCGGAAAAACTCGTTTCAGGCTGGAAAGCGCAACTCGCCGCTATCACGGCAAAGGTCGGCGACCGCGAGCGGACGCGGGTGTTTCTCTACGACTCCGGCGAAGACACACCCTTCACATCAGGCAAGTTCGCGATCCCCAGCGCCATGATCGCCGCTGCCGGCGGCGACAACATCATGGCCGACATGCAGACGAGCTGGGGCAACACGGACTGGGAAACGGTCGCTTCCCGCAATCCGCAGTTCCTGATCCTGCTCGACTACCAGGACGGCGGCGGTTACAGGAAACTGCTCGACTTCCTCAAAGTCCATCCGGCAATGAAGGAGACCGATGCGGTCAGGAATGAGCGCTTCGTCGCGCTGCGCTATGCCGAGCTGACGCCTGGACCCGCCAACATCGAGGCGATCGGCAAGATCGCCAGCGCGATGCACCCGGAAGCCTTCTGAGCTTGCGTCACAGGGCCTTCGAATTGGCCATGGCAGCAGGAGCGGCAGCAATCGCCGCTCTTGCTCTGCTGTCGATCGCCTATGGATCGACGGTCATAGCGTTGAGCGACGTGATTGCTGCGCTCGGACATGCGGCCGGGTTGGACGGAGATCTCGTGCCCGGTTCGGTCGGCAATATCCCGGTCGCCAAGATAATTGTCGATCTCAGGCTGCCGCGCACGATCATGGCGATCTGTGTCGGCGCCGGGCTGGGCGTCATCGGCGCGCTGCTGCAGACGGTAACCCGAAACGACCTCGCCGATCCGTTCCTGTTCGGCCTTTCCTCCGGTGCGGCGGCGGGCGCTGTTTCCGTCATCACCATTTTTGGCGACCGTTTCGGCATCTGGACGTTGCCGGTTGCCGCCTTCACCGGCGGCATATTGGCCGCCGGCATCGTGCTTTTGCTGGTTTCGCGGGTGAGGGGGCAAGGCCCCGAACGGCTGATACTGGCCGGGCTTGCCGTCTCGTTCATGTTCATTGCCTTGACCAACTATCTCGTCTTCGCCGGAGACCAGCGCGCCGCTCACTCGGTTTTGTTCTGGACGATGGGCGGGCTCGGCCTGGCGCGATGGGACAATGTCGGGCTGGCTGCTCTTGGCGCGTGCACCATTCTTGGCTATGGCCTGTGGAACCATCGCAAGCTCGACGCCTTCCTGGCCGGCGACAATGCTGCCGAAAGCCTCGGCGTGCCGGTTGTGCGGATGCGCAGGACGGCGTTTCTCGTCGCTGCCTTCTCGACGGCGATCCTGGTCTCGGTCGCAGGTGTCATCGGTTTCGTCGGGCTGATGATCCCGCATCTGTCCCGGCCCCTGGCCGGCCCGTTGCATCTGCGCCTGATTGCAAGCTGTGCCCTCTTCGGAGCGGTGCTGCTGCTGACAAGCGATCTTCTGGCGCGCACGCTGCTGCCGCCGCAGGAACTGCCGATCGGCATCATCACCAGTTCGGTCGGCGCTTTCTTTGTGGTCACCATGCTCATTCGCAATCGTTCATGATGGGCTGCCATGCACACTTGCCGGCTTCTGGCACAATGCCGCGTCTTGAATAGTGAGCACGCTTATAATATATGCCGCTCATGGTTTCCGACGGCATCGACAGATTGGGTTTTTTGATCCACGACGTGCAGCGCCTGATGCGCAAGCGCTTCGAGGCGCGCGCCAGCGGGCTCGGCCTTTCCTCGGCGCAATGGCGGCTGATGGTCCGCGTCGCCAAGGAAGAAGGCATCACCCAGGCCCGGCTCGCCGAGCTTCTCGAGATCGAGCCGATCAGCGTGTCGCGCCTGGTCGACCGCATGGAGGAGGGCGGCTGGATCGAGCGCCGCGCCGATGCCGCCGACCGCCGCGTCCGCATGATCTTCCCGACCGCCAAGGCGAGCCAGGCCTACGCTGAGATCAAGAGCCTTGCTGGCGAAGTCTATGAAGAATCGCTGGCCGGCGTGTCGCCGCAAGATCGTCGCGTCCTGATCAAGGCACTGGAGACGATGACCAGGAACCTGGCGGACGGCGAGCCGGCGCCGGGCGAAAATGTCGAGAGTGGCGAAAAAGTCGAGAGTGCAGAAGGCGCAGCAGCATGAACGCGGTAGCCAAGGTAGATGAGAATGCGACCAAGCTGGAGTTGGAAGCTCCCGCGCAGCCGGCGGCAACTCCGGTTACGGCCGCTCCGCAGCTAGCGCCGGCGCCGGTGGCGCCGAAGAAGAAGCGCCGTGCCGGCCGCATGCTTTTGATGTCGGCGCTCCCGGTGGCGCTGATCGCCGGCGGCAGCTACGTCTGGGTGACCGGCGGCCGTTACCAGGAGACCGAGAACGCCAATCTGCAGCAGGCCAAGGTCACGATCGCCGCCGATACGGCCGGCCGCATCGTCCAAGTCGACATTTTCGACAACCAGTCCGTCAAGCAGGGCGACGTGCTGTTCGCCATCGATGCCGAGCCTTACCGGATCGCATTGGCCCAAGCTGACGCGGCGGTGGCCGGCGCGCGCCTCAATGTCGAGCAGCTGCGTGCGGCCTATAGCCAGGCGGAAGCGCAGGAGAAGTCGGACGCCAGCCAGGTCGACTATGCGCAGTCGCAATACGACCGGGCCGCCGACCTGGCCCGCAAGGGCATCAACGCCGAGTCGTCGCTGGACGAGGCCAGGAACGATCTCGACAAGGCCAAGCAGCAATTGGCCGTGGCCGAACAGGGCATCCTCAGCGCCAAGGCGGGCCTTGGCGGCAATCCCGATATCGAGACCGACAGGCATCCGACCGTGATGGCGGCGCTCGCCACGCGCGACAAGGCTGCCTACGATTTGGCGCAGACCACGGTGAGGGCGCCGGCCGACGGCATCATCAGCCAGGCTGCCTCGTTCAAGGTCGGCCAGTATGTCGGCTCGGGTACGCCGCTGTTTTCGCTGGTCGAGACCGGCGATACCTGGATCGATGCCAATTTCAAGGAAACCCAGCTCACCAATATGAAGCCCGGCCAGACGGCTGAAATCGTGGTCGACACCTACCCGGGCCGGACGTTCGAAGCCACCGTCAAGGCGATCGGCGCTGGCACCGGAGCCGAGTTCTCGCTGTTGCCCGCCCAGAACGCCACCGGCAACTGGGTCAAGGTCACCCAGCGCATTCCGGTGCGCCTGCAGCTGGCCGATGCCGACGCCAGGATGGCGCTGCGCACCGGCATGAGCGCGACCGTCACGGTGGACACCGGCGTTTCCCGCGGGCTTCCGAGCATCTTCGGCCACGCCGCGGCGGGTGAAGCGCAATAGACGCCTCAACGTCATGAGCACGCCAGAAGCCTTTCGCGAAGTGCCGCATCGCGGCCTGATCACCATTGCGATCATGCTGGCGACAGTCATGCAGGTGCTCGACACCACCATCGCCAATGTCGCTCTGCCGTCGATGGTCGGCGACCTTGGCGCGTCGGCCGACACCATCAACTGGGTGCTGACCTCCTACATCGTTGCCGCCGCCATCATGACGCCGGTGACCGGCTGGCTGGCCGACCGCTTCGGGCGCAAGGAGCTGTTCCTGACGGCGGTGGTCGGCTTCGTCGTCTTCTCCATGCTATGCGGCGTGGCATGGAGCCTGGAGACCATGGTGCTGTTCCGCCTGATGCAGGGCGTGTTCGGCGCGGCGATCGTGCCGCTGTCGCAGACCTTCCTGCTCGACATCAACCCGAAGGAACGCCACGGCCAGGCGATGGCGATCTGGGGCGCCGGCATCATGGTCGGGCCGATCATCGGCCCGACGCTGGGTGGCTGGCTGACCGAGAGCTTCAACTGGCGCTGGGTGTTCTTCATCAACCTGCCGATTGGCATCATCGCCTTTCTCGGCATGGCCGCCTACCTGCCGAACATCGCCAGACGCGTGCGCGGCTTCGATTTCTTCGGCTTTGCCATGCTCTCGCTCGGCGTCGGCGCGCTGCAGCTCATGCTCGACCGTGGCGGCGATGCCGACTGGTTCTCCTCGGCCGAGATCTGGATCGAGCTTGGCCTCGCCATTTCAGGTTTCTGGATGTTCACCATTCATCTGCTGAGCGCCGAAAACCCGTTCATCGACCCGAAGATATTCCTGGACCGCAATTTCGCGACCGGACTGGTCTTCATTTTCATCATCGGCGTCATCCTTCTGGCCAGCCTGGCGCTGCTGCCGCCGATGCTGTCGACGATCTTCGGCTACCCGACCATCACCACCGGCGTGGTGATGGCGCCGCGCGGCGTCGGCACGATGATCTCGATGCTCTTCGTCGGGCGCATCATGCACAGGATCGATGCCAGGCTGCTGGTGATGATCGGACTGGGGCTTACGGCGCAGTCGCTTTACACGATGTCGGGCTTCTCGCCGCAGATGGACAACTGGCTAATCCTGACCTCGGGCGTCATTCAGGGCCTCGGGCTGGGCCTGGTCTTCGTGCCGCTCTCCACCATTGCCTTTGCCACGCTCGATGTGCGCTTCCGCACCGACGCCACGGCGCTGTTTTCCCTGGTGCGCAACATCGGCTCGTCGATCGGCATCTCGATCGTTTCGGTCATGCTGGTGCGCAACACGCAGATCAACCACGCCGAGCTCTCGGCCTATATCAATCCGTTCAACCCCAACCTGTGGGCGGCCTCGCCGGCGGCGGCGGGCGGCGATCCGGCGGCGCTGTCGCAGATCGACGGACTGGTCAACCAGCAGTCGCTGATGATCTCCTACATCAACGACTTCAAGCTGATGATGGTGGTGACGCTGGTGGCTTTCCCGCTGGTCTTCCTGCTGCGCAAGCCGCAGAAGGCTTCAGCGGCTGCACCCGCCGCGCCTATGGACTGACCTCTGGGACCGGCGCAGCGGGCCGAACCGCCTGCCGAGATTTCACCGGCAGGATCGGCGATCTTCTGCGATGGGGCCTGCACGAGATTGGCTCCCCCTTCTCCCCTTGTGAGGGCTTTGCACGGGGGCCGAAGTTTGGCGCAGATGGCGCATGGGGCGTTTTTTGAAACGCA
>NZ_JBVVQR010000072.1:0-6221 GCF_055811535.1 Mesorhizobium sp. WSM4816
AATGTCGCCTGATTGCGTTTCAAAAAACGCCCCATGCGCCATCTGCGCCAAACTTCGGCCCCCGTGCAAAGCCCTCCATAGGCGAGATATTTCCAGCGTCAGCTCGAGGAGATCGCCTCGACCTCGGGCGGCGTGCGGTTGGCCAACAGCGGCTTCCTGCGCGTCAGTTCCTGCAGCGCCAGTTCGCCGCCGGTCTCGTAAAGCTCCTTGAAGCGGTAGAAACTGTCGCGCGAATAGCCCATCATCTTGCAGGCCTGGCTGACATTTCCGAGCTGTTTGGCCAGCTCCAGCAGCCCCACCTTGGCGCGGATGATCTTTTGGTCCTTGGTCATGTCAGTGTCCTTTCTAACGCCGAGGCCGGGCGCTGCGAACCCTGACTACTCCGCGCCCGGCCTCGGCTCAAGCTTCAGCCTAGGACACCCTCTGTCAGATAAAGTTTAACTTTACAGCTGACGACCCTGTCGCCGCCGAAACTGTTGATCATCGACGAGCTCGGCTATCTCCCGTTCGAAGCCAATGCCGCGCATCTGTTCTTCCAACTGGTGTCGCGGCGTTATGAGCGGGGGATCGATCCTGATCACCTCCAACCGCTCGGTGGGCGAATGGGGCAGTGTGTTTGGCGATCCCGTTGTCGCAACCGCGATCCTTGATCGCCTGCTTCATCATTCGACAGTGATCACCATCCGCGGTGACAGCTACCGGCTTCGTTCAATCCGGCTTGCAATGAGGTCCGAAGACCAGCGGGTGCTCCGTCGAGCATGCGGACCTCACAGAAGCCTCCAGATTTCGCCGCCTGGCGAAGCATGATTCACTGCTTTCATTACAGTGAATCGGGAGCCAGGCGATGGGCAGACCACGCGAGCGGCGCGAGACTGGAGAACAGGATTTGTTCCGCGCTCGCCTTGATCAGATACTCAACATGAACCATGAGCCGGTGCGGCTGGCCCGCACCATCAACTGGCCGGTGCTGGAGGCGCGCTTCGGTGCGGTCTATTCGGACGGTCCCGGCATGCCGCCGCTGCCGACCCGGCTGATGGCGGGGCTCGCCATCCTCAAGCACACCTTGAACCTGTCGGACGAGGCGCTGTGCGCACGCTGGATCGAGAACCCGTATTCCAGTATCTGTGCGGCGAGGAGTTCTTCCGCTACGACCTGCCGTTCGACCGCTCCTCGATGACGCGCTGGCGGAGCCGCATGGGCGAGGAGCGGATCATGGTGCTGCTGCAGAAAAGCCTCAGCATTGCGGTCAAGACTGGGGCGATGAAGCCGCAGATACGCGCCGGGTCATTGTCGACACGACGGTACAACCCAAGAACGTGATGTTCCCGACCGACGCCAAGCTCATCCATTGCGCCCGCGAGCGGCTGGTGCGGCTGGCGAAGAAGACGCGGCTCGACCTGCGTCAGTCCTATGTCCGGGTCGGCAAACAGGCGCTGATCATGTATCAGCGCTACGCTACGCCCACGCCAAGCATTTCAAGCGGGCCAACAAGGCTGAGGTGGAAGCGCGCGAAAATCCCATCGGGGCTCGCCCCATGGATTTGCGCAGATAGCGATCGCCACGTTTGCTGATACCGAATAGGCGGGCTCGCCCTCCACTGGACCGTTGTTTCGGCACCAGGCCGCGAACTGACGGCCGTTCTTGAAGCAGGTTCTATTGCCGACGGCAGCAATCAAGGCGGTTGCCGTTACGGGGCCGATTCCTCCGGCCTTTCCAAGCCGCTGGCGCTGCTCGCTGGCGTGGAAGATTTCTCGTATCCGACGGTCAAAGGTTGCAATGCGATCATCGAGTTCGGCCATTTCCGCCCGCAACTCCCTCATAAGCGAACGGACCATGTCGCTGAGGCCGTCATCGTCGTTCCCGACGATGACGGCAAGGCTGCGTCGCAGCTGCGAGATGTCACGGGCAATGACAATCCCATGCTCGGCGGCACAAACCGCGCATTGATGGCCGACTGACCGCCTCGCAGATGGCTTCCGCATCGTTCCGGTCGTTCTTGTTCGACTTGACGTATCGTGTCACGAATTGAGGGCTGATCAGGCGAATCTCATGGCCGAGATCGGAAAGCACCCTTGCCCAATAAATGCGCTCCGTTCGAGGCTTCCATGCCGACCAGACGTCGCGGCGATTGGTGAAGAAGCGGGCTACCGCATCGCGAGGCAGCGTCTTTCGCACAACGACTTTTCCGTGGCTGTCGACGCCGTGAACCTCGAAGACATACTTCGCAAGATCCAGACCTATCGAACGACCTGCATGACATCCTCCCTCGTTGCAGTTGGCGTTCGAGATTTCACCGCGCGTAGAGGGCGGGGTCCATACCATTGGCCTCTGCGTTGCAAGTAGAATCTCCCGTAGCGTCGCACCGGCGGGTGCAGTCATGTGTCGGAATGTGTGGCACACATGGCCACTGGCCCGATGTGATCCGCAGATCAGGCCCCAATCAAATGTCCGCAGTCAATGCCTGCTTCCACTTGGAACGGGTTCTCCTGATCCCGGGTCTGCCGGTAATCGTCACGTCATCATCAGAACTTGCAATCAAAACCGGTAAAGTGATCTGCTTACGCAGCTACAGTGGCGCACGCAACTCGGTCGCCTCCATTCCGGTAATCTCCTGGCGAGCCAGCAAAGCCCCAGGCGATGCGCGCCATTTTGTTGGCAAGGGCCACCGTCACCAGGCGCGCGAACAACCAAGAGAACACCGACCCTGCACCAGATATGCGGAACATCCCCTGATTGACGCTGCGATCTCACTTTGATTGCCGCGCCGCAAAAACATTGCAACAGATCCTTCAATTAAATTTACAAAACCTTTGCCACTGCAAATCGCTGACAGTGGTACCTTCAGCGCAAGTCGGAGTTCAGGTGCGAATAGAAAGCTACGTCTGTTAGCGCTCAGGCCGCCACAGCACGCAACGGAGATCAACGCCAATGGCAAGAAGAGCACTCATCCTGGTTGAAGGCGGTCCATGGGGTTGTGGCCAGCTATACGTCCAAGCGGCCCAGCGTCTTGGCCTTCATCCAATTATCCTGTCGGCCGATCCAGCGTCCAGTCAGTACGACAATTTTGCGTCGGAAAGGACTGAGGCAATCCGTGTCGATACAGATGATCTCGATGCGCTGATCCGCGAATGTTCCCAACTACGTGAGACCCATGGCATTGCTGGCATCACGAGCCAGGAAGAGGAGGTCTATGCGACTGTCGGCAAGCTCTGCCAGCATTTCGATCTGCCGGGACCGAACCCCGCATCGATTGAACGATGCTGTGACAAATTCACTCAACGTGAACTCCTCGCGGGGGCCGGCGTTCCAATGCCTGCTTATCGCGTGGCAGTGAACGCGACGGAGGTTGAAAGCGCTGCCGCGGAGATCGGCCTGCCGGTAATTCTCAAGCCAACCGTTGGCGGCGGCAGCAGCGGTGTCCGATTGTGCCGCAACCTCGATGAGTTAGCCGAACATACGACGTTTCTGTTGTGCGGAGAGCACATACGGCTGCCTTCGCCAGCGCAGCGCAAATGGCTGTCCTCGCCGAGGATACTGGTCGAAGAATTCGCACAAGGCCCCCATTATACCGTTGACATAATGGGAAATGAGGTCATTGGGATTGCCGCCCTTGACTTCGGTCCCGCACCGCATTTCGTCTATCGTGAGTGCACCTATCCGGCCGCGCTGACTGATGACGAGCATGAGCGTATCGCCGATGTTTCGCTGAGCTGTTTGCGAGCTATCGGCCTTGGCTGGGGGCCAACGAACGTTGAACTCCGGTGGACAAAGCATGGCCCAGTCGTCATTGAAGTCAATTGGCGTCTTGCTGGCACACCCGACCCTCAACTGGTTCAGGCGGCTTGGGGTGTCGATCTCGTCACCGAGCACATCAAGCTTGCCGTCGGCGACGAATGCGATTTGCGTAGAAGGCATTCGCACATTGCGGTCGCGCGGTTCCTGGTTGCTGATCGCGACGGCACCCTCGATTGGATCAGTGGTGACAGTCAAGCGGCTGCAGTACCAGGTGTCGCCGAGGTCAAATTCTATGTTGAACTTAAGACGCCGATCGTCAGGAAAGGCGACTGGCGAGACTGTATCGGACATGTCGTCGCCGCTTCCCCCAGCCGCGCTCAGACCGAGGCGATACTTCAGCGTGCCATGGACTTGATCGATTGGTCGATCACACCTTTTCCGACCCTTGGCGAATAGAACAATCATTGGGCCCACCCTCTCTGCTCCAACTCCGGCGGCTTGGCCCGCAAGCTGGAGCTGAGTGAGCATCACAAGCTTCCTGACGAGGAGCACCCATGCAGTATGGGCGTTGCCTGCGATAAACGCGCCGAAGTTGCGCCCTCCCTGAGGATTTGACGCACGTCGATAAGCTTTGCGCCCGAGCGGCTGATGGAGCTGGAGGTGGGCGCCGCCACCGGCGCGCCCCATGGCGAGAAGAACCCGCTGCGGCTTGTCCAGCGCAACGGCTACCGCGACAGAGACTGGGAGACGCGGGCCGGCACCGTCGAACTGCGCATCCCCAAGCTCAGGAAGGGCTCTTACTTCCCGAGCTTCCTGGAGCCACGGCGCATGGCCGAGAAGGCGCTGACCGCCGTCATCCAGGAGGCCTACGTCCAGGGTATCTCGACGCGCTCGGTCGACGACCTGGTCAAGGCGATGGGCATGAGCGGCATCTCCAAGAGCCAGGTCAGCCGGTTGTGCGAGGAGATCGACGGCAAGGTGAAGGCCTTCCTCGACCGGCCGATCGAGGGGGACTGGCCATACCTGTGGATCGATGCCACCTACCTGAAGGTGCGTCGCGGCGGGCGCATCGTCTCGGTCGCCGTCATCATCGCTGTCGGCGTCAACGCAGACGGCCGGCGCGAGGTGCTGGGCATGGAGGTCGGCACGTCTGAGGCCGAGCCGATCTGGACGGAGTTCTTGCGCAAGCTGACCCGCCGCGGCCTGCGCGGCGTCAAGCTCGTCGTCTCCGATTCCCATGAAGGCATCAAGGCGGCCGTCACCAAGGTGCTGTGCGCGACATGGCAGAGGTGCCGCGTCCATTATGCCGATGTCCGGATTATGCCGACCTTGGGGGTGGATGTCGGCTTCGGAGGCGGTGATCGCTGCGATGGGGTCGGCATAATCAGAGCGCCTCGAGGAAAGCGAGAAGCTTGTCGGGCGGTCTGTAGCGTCCTGGCGCCGTGTTGGCCGGCGTGGTTTTCGCCAGGGTGCGTTCTTTAAGCTCCAGATCGGCGTGCAAGTAGATGTGGGTGGTCTCGATCTGTTCGTGGCCAAGCCACAGCGCGATCACCGAGGTGTCGACGCCGGCACGCAGCAGTCGCATTGCCGCGGTATGACGCAAGGTGTGCAGTGTGACCCTTTTCCGCTGCAGCGACGGACAGTTTCTGGCAGCGATTTCGACATACCTCGCGAGCCGGTGCTCGAGAGCGTCGCGGCTGATCATCCTGCCGGTCTGTGTAGGGAAGAGGGGATCAGCCGGCTGCCCGGCACGTTCGGCCAGCCAGACGCGCAGCACGGCGGCCATGTTGGTAAGAGGGGCAAAAGTCGTGGCGAGGGCTGCGTCAGATTGACTCGGCTTTTGATGTCCAGATTCCCGACGGGCGGGATTTCTGATTCATTGCGGCCATGTCTTTGCCCGCGGACATTGAGTCGCTGTCGAATGCCGATCTGAAGGCGCTGGTGATACAGCTGCTGGGTCGGGTGGCGGAATTGGAGCGGACGGTTGCGCAACAACGTGACGAGATCGCGCGGCTGAAGGGCGGGAAAGGTCGCCCAGACATCAAGCCCGGCAAGCCGAGCGGCATGGAGCAGGCGAGCGGTCGCGCGGCCGGCAAGCCGGGTGATGGCCGGCGGCGCGGCCGGGGCGCCAAGAACACCGAGTTGGTGATCGACGAAGAGCGGATCGAGCGAGCCACCTCGGTGCCGCCCGGCTCGCGCTTCAAGGGCTACACGGACTTCGTGGTGCAGGATCTGGTGCTGCATGCGCACGTGACCCGCTTTCGCTGGGAACGCTGGTTGCGGCCCGACGGGACAGTCCTCACGGCGCCGCTGCCGGCCAATCTTTCGGGCCATTTCGGGGCGGGGCTGCAGCGCTTCGTGCTGGCGCTCTACCATCAGGGCCAGGTCACCGTACCACGCCTTTTGGAGTTTTCGGGGACTGTCAGGAATTCTGTGCGCGAGGCCGATTTCGTCATTGGCTGACGAACCTCTCGCCGAAGACGACG
>NZ_JBVVQR010000073.1:0-5947 GCF_055811535.1 Mesorhizobium sp. WSM4816
CAATGTCGCCTGATTGCGTTTCAAAAAACGCCCCATGCGCCATCTGCGCCAAACTTCGGCCCCCGTGCAAAGCCCTCGTTACGCGTGAGACCGGTGAATTCGTCTATTCCCCCTGTGCCAACGCCGCTGTCCACTTTGGCCACGGTCTCGAATACGTAGTAAGTATCGTATTCCGCCTCTCCACTTTTCGGGAAGTCTGCTGCAATTACGGGAACCGAGCACAGCGTAAAGAGAGCCACTAGCGATGTAATTTTCATGGTAAACCTCCACCGTAGAGCCGGGCTGCCACCCCGGCTGCGTGCCGGGCAGGCTCGCCAATCATCCAGTATAAGTCCGCGAAACACGTCTAAGCAACATGTCGGCGCGTGTATTCGGGCGTCGAATTCGCGAATTCAACTACAGCCCTTTGATCTGGCTGTTGAAGACCCTAGTTTGGGGACAGGCAAAAAAGACTGGTCTTCCGCCCGATGCGGATCTTGTGGCATGACCGAACGATGCGTTGGGTCGGCTTGGGCCGTTGCGCAAAGGGAAGGTTTGGAGAAGCGCCGCGAATGACAGGTTTATGGCGCAACCGCGACCTCCAAATGTTTCCTGTCAATGTCTGCTTACGGGTAAGTGGCAAAGCTAGCGGCGTAGGGTATCCCTGCGGCCAAGGCCGTGGCGGCTATGATTTCGGGTGACGGACTTCCGCCGGAGGTTTCGGCGGTTTGTGCCACCTGCCGCCCTGCTTTCCGCGCTTAGGCGATCGCCAAAACCGTGCCGACATTCGTAAGGTTCGACACTGCATCTAATGCGACTTTCGGGCCGCGAGTCGCTCGATGGACGTCAGTGGCCAGCCTTTGAATTTCTCGTTCCCGGAATGCACAGGTAGCGCTTCTGATTACACAGCGCCGCCAACCGCGAGTGGAGCGGTTCTGGTGGTCGGAGGCGACCCGTCGGGTGCCCAGCGCTGCGTTGGTGGAACATGTGATCCTCTCCTCCGCGATCGCAAACATAAGGCAGCCAAGTGGCAACGCAAAACTGCTCATCAGGTCCGGTCCGTTCACGCCAATCGCGATGCCGGACGCTTCTTCTCGACTGCGCGCGACGACCTATCCTTGGAGTGGGCATAGCCCTCGTTCTAAGGCCATGATGCCGTCGCGCGCCCCGCAAGGCCACGTCACAGGACATTAAACAGGTAAAGCAAGATGATCACGACCAGTGGAACTCCCAACAGCCATAAAATTAGTCCGCGTACCATTGTAGCTCTCCGACTTCTTCGATGTTGGAGATCAACGTAAGCAGTATCGAGCGGGTTCCGTTTTCCCATACCCATCCTAATTGTCGTTGTTTCCTAGCAGCGCCGGCCTCCATGATGAGGTTGCGATGTTCCGGTCCATAGTAAAGTTGTTCTCCCCAACCTCCACTGCCGATCCCACCGAACAGCTGCTCGATGGCATCCCTGAACCCTTCCGTCGCGTGACTAAAATCAAAGCGCGTCGCTTTCGGACATTTGATGTACTTGTCCCAAACGCCGCCGAAAAACGTCAAGGGAATGCCAAGCAATATGCTTTTGGCCGCGGCCGGGCTGGCACTGAAATGGTCTTGTCCAAGAACGTGCGAAGGACCAATCCGCGGTCTAAGTCGATCGAGCGGTCGATAAACGTCGAGTAGACCAAATCGAAAAGGTCATGGGAATGGCGGCGCTGGATGAGGCACTTCAGTTTGGTGGCAATCACCTCTTCCAGGGCCATGCAGGTAATCTCGGCCGAACAAACGTCTGCGTCCGAGTACGGATGGATAAGCCTGCGGGTAGTGGAAGGCAGGTGAAGTCGATCGAAGTCGGTCACATCGAGTTTGACACTGATGGTCAAGTCGTCTTGAACGCCGAAGAAGTCGGTGAAGTACACCCGTCCTTTGTAAGAGTGGCGCGTGCTGTCCACCATCGGACCGAGCTCAAAAGTGTTCCGATGAATCAAAAACTCCACGCTGCATGCGGCCTGTGCGCTGAGACAAGCGTTGTTGATTTCCATTGCTGTGAGCTCGGCATCGACAGCGTCATTCGCAACATCCACTAAAGAGCATCACGCGTTGCAGCCCTGTTTGCACCAGCTCTCGGGCCCTACCCTACCGGTCCGCTTTGCGCCCCATATCAGCCATTTGATCCATTCCGCAGTTTTCTGGAAAGCGGACATCGCTATCTGGCTCCGCGACTATCCATTGTTGCAAGAAAAAAGTTCAACTGCTAAGCACGCCCAATCATGATGTTTAAGTCCACATTCTTCCCGCTGAGCTGGACGACCCACAATCGTCGCGGCACATAGGTGCCCTTTCAGATCATAACGGCCTATCCCGCGTGGAGGCCGTGCGGAGAATTATTGAATGTCGGAAGCTTCCCATTCCGGTCTGAGCCAGGCTCAGATCGCGCACTTCATTGAACATGGATATATCAAACTAAAAGGTGCCTTCGATGGCGATCTGGCCCGACAAGGGCGGGACCAGCTTTGGAGCGCGATGGGCCTTTCCCCTGACGCGCCCGAGACATGGAAGCAGCCAGTTGTCCGGTTCGACTTCATGACGGGCAAGCTTTTCGTCAACGCCGCCAACACCCCGCTCCTGCACGCATCGTACGATGCCTTGGTCGGCGAGGGCCGTTGGTTGAGACCCAGTGGCCTGGGAACCTTCCCGGTCCGTTTCCCCTCGCCAAACGATCCGGGTGATGCGGGATGGCACGTCGATGCCAGCTTCGGAACCGACAACCCCGATTTCATGCAGTGGCGGGTCAACGTGAAAGCAGCGGCCGCGCCCTGCTCATGTTGTTCCTCTTCTCCGATGTTGGGGAACTGGATGCGCCGACCAAGATCCGCAAAGGGTCGCATCGCGCGATCGCCGAGCAGTTGCTGCCATTTGGAGAGGGTGGCCTCACGCTCGGCGAACTGGCCGCTGACGGCTTCGCATCGACTGCAGACTGCGAAGAAGTGCTGGCGACCGGAGAAGCTGGGACCGTTTATCTCTGCCATCCCTTCTTGGTCCACTCTGCGCAACCGCATTGCGGAGCCAAGCCTCGTTTCATGGCCCAACCCCCGCTACTGCCGAAGGGTGAGTTTGACCCGTCGCTACCACCGTCTGCGGTGCAAATAGCCATCCGCAGGGCCATTGGGATGGAGTTCTAAAATCAAGGGGCCAGGGACATACCGTTCCGGGCTCCACCTGCCTTGGCAAAGTCCGCTAATGCGGGCGATTTGTGGGCGTCAACGCATGGTCTCGCCCGTTCACTCGGGTCAGCTTGTGGCCTGCCATTAGCGTATGTCTAAAGACCGATAGGGGGCGCATCGCTGCTCGGCGGCTTCCGACCCTTATCGTGGTCGTTCGGAGCGTATTTGCTGATTCCCGAAAGCTGCCGTTCGGCGGTGATACGCGTCGCGCATGGCAGGCTCCGCGGAGAATAGTGAACAACCTGCATGGAGCACAACCAAGACACAGCGGCTGACAGCGAGCCGCGCCACGAGAGTAGCCCTATCGAGCCTGAGCAGCGCGAGGCCGCCAATCAGTGCAGATACCTCCGAACCAAATCGGAGCGACGGCAAGGGATGGGAGGCAATTGTTATCAGCCGCTCGACAATGTCGATCAAGCTAACATCAGCTTCGTACCGGGTAAATTGGGAGACCTTCGGGATCTCCCAATGTAATACATATAGCCGTGCAACGGCGGCCGGCGTCGGTCACTTGCCGAACCTCCTCCCGCAATAGACTGACGCGCGACGAACTGGTTACACAGCCGCCGGGACTATGGCTCAATGGCGTCGTTCCTGCGCGGTGCCCGGTCGGCGCGAATGGGTTGCCAAGTGGAAATCTCTCGCTCTCCCTCAAGTACGTCTGGAAGGGCATCATGCCAGGCCCTCCGGTAGGGACGAAGCAACTGTACCCGCAGGACGTCCTCGTGGTCCTGCCAGGTCTCGTAAAGCATGAAGGTGTCTGGTGATTCCGGATCCTGATGCAGAACCGCCTCCTCGAACGTTGCTTCTTCGCGCATTGCGTCGAGCACGCCGTGCAACAAGGCGAGGAACGAGGGCCTTTGGGCGGGGATGACCCGAAACTTAATGACATAGGTAACGGACATTGGTTCAGGGCCTCCGCCCGAGGGGTTCGGTAAACTGATGGTCGGAAGCGATGCGGCCGTCCTGGGCAAGTTGAAGGACATCCGAACCCCGGGCATCGATGGCGCCTGTGACCTGATGAACCATGCGCCAGTGAAACTTGATCACACCGTGATGCTCCAGCGGCGCTCCATCGACCTCGAAGCGGTAGTCACCGTCGCGAACGAACTTCGCATGAGCTTCATCAACCCGCGCCTCCAGTGCCTCATAGCCTTGGAACTCACGGGTCGGTGTGAAGTGCCATCCATCCGGCCCCCAGAGTTCCTCCACCCGCCGGCGCCGTTCCACCGGATCTGGTTCATTCCAGGCCGCGATGTAGCGCTCCGCCAGAGCCAAATTGTTTCCTACCATGAGTATGTCTCCTATCGAAAAATCACGGCCAAGATTGGGATGGGATGGTAGTCAAGTCGACTACCTAACAGGTAGTTTCTGCAGCACCTGCGGTTCGTTAGCACCAGGGCACAGAGGCGTGACGTGACGCAATCGGTGGAGACATTCGGGAGCCAGTTGCGGTTGTGGCGAAAGCGACGCCGGTTTTCGCAGCTCGAGTTGGCGCTACGGGCGGACGTCTCCGCGCGCCATTTGGGTTTTGTGGAACTCGGTCGGGCCAATGCCGGCAGAGGGCTCGTGCTAAGATTGGCGGAAGAGCTCGACATGCCCCTGCGGGAGAGGAACACGTGGCTGCGGGCGGCGGGGTTCGCGCCACAGTTCGGGGTCGGGGAGGTAAATGAGCTTCCCATCCACATTAAGTCTGCCATCGCGACCACATTGGAAGCACACAAGCCATTCCCTGCCTTTGCCATTGACCGGCATTGGAACGTCTGCATGTCAAACGCCGCGGTGCCCGAACTCTATGAGGGCGTCATCCCCGAACTGCTGGAGCCGCCGGTAAACGTCATGCGCCTTACCCTTCATCCGGGCGGGCTCGCGCCGCGCATTGTCAACCTGGAGCTCTGGGCGGAGCACTTGCTCGCCCGTCTGCGCCACGAAATCGACCTGACGGCCGACACCGGGCTCATGGTTTTGCTGAGAGAAGGCGAGCAGCTCTATTCGCCGACACGAAAGCTGTCGAAGGGGCATGCCGGGGGGGAGCAGGCGCTAGCACTGCCCTTACAAATCCAGACGCGCCTTGGCCTCCTGTCGTTCCTCAGCACCATCACGGTCTTTGGCACCCCGGCCGATGTACGCCTCTCCGAAATCGCCCTGGAAATGCTCTACCCGGCCGACGAAGCGACCCGTTTGGCCATCGCTTCATCGCCTTCCGCGTCGCGGCAGGTTCCAGTCGCTTAGTAGCGAGGGTCAAGCGCTGGCGACCCTAGCGACCGGGAAACGGAGCTGTCGGCTAACTTGAGCCTCGCTGGCCGAACAAGGCGCCGCCCTTGTCAGATGTTCAGCAATGCGGCTGTCGTTTTGCCTAGGATCGCATCGCAGTCGTGAGAGAGGCCCGTGAAGCCTGCCTCAGCCTGATCGAAGCGAGCAACGAAATCGGGGCTCATAGACGTCGGCCAACCCAGCATACGCCTCTCTGCCCCACGCCCAGGAAATCGAAATGGGGTGCCGCTCTATCGCCGGCTCCAGCGACAGGGGTTGGGGGTGGCAATCCTTGCCGAAACGCCTCGATGATGGCTCGCGGATCTCGTCGACCGTTTTCATGGCGCTCCGCCCAGCCTTCCTTGCTCATCTCGGCGGCGCGCTTCCGACTAACCTGAGTCGCAAATCTGAATGTCCGAAAACCTAGAGCGGGATGAAGAGAGGCTGAATCGAAGGGGGATTCCCAAATCAGCGGGGATTTGATTCAACATGCTGGCTGG
>NZ_JBVVQR010000074.1:0-5662 GCF_055811535.1 Mesorhizobium sp. WSM4816
TCCGGCGCCCTCGCGGAGCATAGGCCCGTAAGGGCCGCTCATGCGTGAGCGCTGGTAAGACCATCTGACTTTGTCAGATGGGCATAGGGAATGAGAACGATCAAGCCGATCGAACTATTAGTACCGGTAAGCTTCAAGCGTTGCCGCTCTTCCACACCCGGCCTATCAACGTGGTCGTCTTCCACGGTTCTCAGGGAATACTCGTTTTAAGGTGGGTTTCCCGCTTAGATGCCTTCAGCGGTTATCCCGTCCGGATATAGCTACCCTGCTATGCGGCTGGCGCCACAACAGGTCCACCAGAGATCCGTCCATCCCGGTCCTCTCGTACTAGGGACAGATCCTTTCAATATTCCTACACCCACGGCAGATAGGGACCGAACTGTCTCACGACGTTCTGAACCCAACTCACGTACCGCTTTAAATGGCGAACAGCCATACCCTTGGGACCTGCTCCAGCCCCAGGATGCGATGAGTCGACATCGAGGTGCCAAACAACCCCGTCGATATGGACTCTTGGGGGTCATCAGCCTGTTATCCCCGGCGTACCTTTTATCCGTTGAGCGATGGCCCTTCCACGCGGGACCACCGGATCACTATGACCGACTTTCGTCTCTGCTCGACTTGTCAGTCTCGCAGTCAGGCAGGCTTATGCCATTGCACTCAGCGAACGATTTCCGACCGTTCTGAGCCCACCATCGCGCGCCTCCGTTACTCTTTAGGAGGCGACCGCCCCAGTCAAACTACCCACCATACATTGTCCCGGACCCGGATGACGGGCCGCGGTTAGACATCCATAGTGATAAGGGTGGTATTTCAAGGGTGGCTCCACCTGAGCTGGCGCCCAGGTTTCAAAGCCTACCACCTATCCTACACATGCCACTACGAATGCCAATGTAAAGCTATAGTAAAGGTGCACGGGGTCTTTCCGTCTAACCGCAGGAACCCCGCATCTTCACGGGGAATTCAATTTCACTGAGTCTATGCTGGAGACAGCGGGGAAGTCGTTACGCCATTCGTGCAGGTCGGAACTTACCCGACAAGGAATTTCGCTACCTTAGGACCGTTATAGTTACGGCCGCCGTTTACTGGGGCTTCGATTCAGAGCTTGCACCCCTCCTCTTAACCTTCCAGCACCGGGCAGGCGTCAGACCCTATACGTCGTCTTGCGACTTCGCAGAGCCCTGTGTTTTTGATAAACAGTCGCTACCCCCTGGTCTGTGCCACCCTCCTCCACTTGCGTGGAAAAGGGTCACGCTTCTTCCGAAGTTACGCGTGCAATTTGCCGAGTTCCTTCAGCATAGTTCTCTCAAGCGCCTTGGTATACTCTACCAGTCCACCAGTGTCGGTTTCGGGTACGGTCTATAAGGAGGAGCTATTTCCTGGAACCACGCAGCAGCCCGTTCAATCCGATAAGATTGGACTACCTCAATGATCCGTCACTTCCTCCAGGCCCACGAATATTAACGTGGTTCCCATCGTCTACGCATTTCTGCCTCGACTTAGGGGCCGGCTAACCCTGCTCAGATTAGCTTTAAGCAGGAACCCTTGGACTTTCGGCGGGGGAGTCTCTCACTCCCCTTACGTTACTCATGTCAGCATTCGCACTTCTGATACCTCCACCACCCCTCACGGGTATGGCTTCATCAGCTTACAGAACGCTCCGCTACCGCTCGTGATTGCTCACGAACCCTAAGCTTCGGTGTATGGCTTGAGCCCCGTTACATTTTCGGCGCAAAGACCCTTATTTAGACCAGTGAGCTGTTACGCTTTCTTTAAATGATGGCTGCTTCTAAGCCAACATCCTGGTTGTTTTGGGATCCTCACATCCTTTCCCACTTAGCCATAACTTGGGGACCTTAGCTGTAGGTCAGGGTTGTTTCCCTTTTCACGACGGACGTTAGCACCCGCCGTGTGTCTGCCGACTAGTACTCCCAGGTATTCGGAGTTTGGTTAGGTTTGGTAATCCGGTGAGGACCCCTAGCCCATCCAGTGCTCTACCCCCTGGGGTATTCGGTCGACGCTCTACCTAAATAGATTTCGCGGAGAACCAGCTATTTCCGAGTTTGATTGGCCTTTCACCCCTAGCCACAAGTCATCCCGAACTATTGCAACAGTTATGGGTTCGGTCCTCCAGTAAGTGTTACCTTACCTTCAACCTGCTCATGGCTAGATCACTCGGTTTCGGGTCTAATGCGACGAACTGAACGCCCTGTTCAGACTCGCTTTCGCTGCGCCTACACCTAGCGGTTTAAGCTTGCTCGTCACACTAAGTCGCTGACCCATTATACAAAAGGTACGTGGTCACCCAGGACGAACCTTGGACTCCCACTGTTTGTAGGCAATCGGTTTCAGGTACTCTTTCACTCCCCTTGTCGGGGTGCTTTTCACCTTTCCCTCACGGTACTAGTTCGCTATCGGTCATGCACGAGTACTTAGGCTTGGAGGGTGGTCCCCCCAATTTCAGACAGGATTTCACGTGTCCCGCCTTACTCGAGGACGATGACTTGCATTACGCGTACGGGGCTGTCACCCACTATGGCCCTACTTTCCAGAAGGTTCCGCTTGTCTCATCATCGCCACTGGCCTGGTCCGGGTTCGCTCGCCACTACTGCCGGAGTCTCGGTTGATGTCCTTTCCTACGGGTACTTAGATGTTTCAGTTCCCCGCGTTCGCCACTTTATCCCTATGTATTCAGGATAAGTTACCTATAACAGATCCTTGGAAACCACAGCAGCCAGTCGGCCTTTCGACCACTGGCTGCTCTGATTTTCCAAGCACCTTAGGTGGGTTTCCCCATTCGGAAATCTACGGATCAAAGGGTATTCGCACCTCCCCGTAGCTTATCGCAGCGTATCACGTCCTTCATCGCCTGTGCATGCCAAGGCATCCACCAATTGCCCTTAAGACACTTGATCGTTCTCATTGCCAATACCCACCGCGCGATCCCAAAGGGATCGTCGCTCGAACCAGATCCTGTGCAGGATCTAGCTTCAATGGAATTGGCACAAAAAGACCAGCTTCTCGAGATCGGTTCGAGGGTGCGGTTAGGCAAACCCATCATATGCGGGAGATTGAGCGTCTCCCGCGACAAATCACACCCCTTGCGGGCTATGAAGTTCGAACAAATCTTCTCTTTACGATGTCAAACAGAACAGGCGGAGAGCTAGATGCTCGCCGCAAATCTTTTTAACGAATGACTTTTTCTCAAGCCCGCTTCACATCCACTCGACACCTCTTCCCTCTTTTCAAAAGAAGGTAGCGACAATCCTTGCGGATTGCGCGAAGTGGTGGAGCCGGACGGGATCGAACCGACGACATCCTGCTTGCAAAGCAGGCGCTCTCCCAGCTGAGCTACGGCCCCTGATACCTTTTGTCGAGGAAGATCGACAATCCTTGCGGATTGCGAAGTGGTGGGCCTGGGAGGACTTGAACCTCCGACCTCACGCTTATCAAGCGCGCGCTCTAACCAACTGAGCTACAAGCCCTAAGCCCCAAGCGCAGATGGTAGCCAGATGTCGAGGCAGAGCCTCGCAAGGCCGCCAAATCCAACTAAAACCGGCGGCCGTCGCGGCTCGTGCCGCGCCCTCGCGGAGCGCCAGGCCAAAGGCCGACACGGCGCGCGAGCGCAATCAAAGTCATTCGCGAAGAAAGAGAAACGAAGGCGGCAGACCCGCTTAAGGTATGCACGACGGTAAGAGTGACTCTCTTCCGTCTTGTTCCAAGTAAACCAGAAGGCAGAGGCTCAACGAGTGAGCGTTTCCATTGAGGTTTATCCTTAGAAAGGAGGTGATCCAGCCGCAGGTTCCCCTACGGCTACCTTGTTACGACTTCACCCCAGTCGCTGACCCTACCGTGGTCGCCTGCCTCCTTGCGGTTAGCACAGCGCCTTCGGGTAAAACCAACTCCCATGGTGTGACGGGCGGTGTGTACAAGGCCCGGGAACGTATTCACCGCGGCATGCTGATCCGCGATTACTAGCGATTCCAACTTCATGCACTCGAGTTGCAGAGTGCAATCCGAACTGAGATGGCTTTTGGAGATTAGCTCGACCTCGCGGTCTCGCTGCCCACTGTCACCACCATTGTAGCACGTGTGTAGCCCAGCCCGTAAGGGCCATGAGGACTTGACGTCATCCCCACCTTCCTCTCGGCTTATCACCGGCAGTCCCCTTAGAGTGCCCAACTGAATGCTGGCAACTAAGGGCGAGGGTTGCGCTCGTTGCGGGACTTAACCCAACATCTCACGACACGAGCTGACGACAGCCATGCAGCACCTGTCACCGGTCCAGCCGAACTGAAGGTCTCCATCTCTGGAGACCGCGACCGGGATGTCAAGGGCTGGTAAGGTTCTGCGCGTTGCTTCGAATTAAACCACATGCTCCACCGCTTGTGCGGGCCCCCGTCAATTCCTTTGAGTTTTAATCTTGCGACCGTACTCCCCAGGCGGGAAGCTTAATGCGTTAGCTGCGCCACCGACAAGTAAACTTGCCAACGGCTAGCTTCCATCGTTTACGGCGTGGACTACCAGGGTATCTAATCCTGTTTGCTCCCCACGCTTTCGCACCTCAGCGTCAGTACCGAGCCAGTGAGCCGCCTTCGCCACTGGTGTTCCTCCGAATATCTACGAATTTCACCTCTACACTCGGAATTCCACTCACCTCTCTCGGACTCGAGATACCCAGTATCAAAGGCAGTTCCGGGGTTGAGCCCCGGGATTTCACCCCTGACTTAAATATCCGCCTACGTGCGCTTTACGCCCAGTAATTCCGAACAACGCTAGCCCCCTTCGTATTACCGCGGCTGCTGGCACGAAGTTAGCCGGGGCTTCTTCTACGGTTACCGTCATTATCTTCACCGTTGAAAGAGCTTTACAACCCTAGGGCCTTCATCACTCACGCGGCATGGCTGGATCAGGCTTGCGCCCATTGTCCAATATTCCCCACTGCTGCCTCCCGTAGGAGTTTGGGCCGTGTCTCAGTCCCAATGTGGCTGATCATCCTCTCAGACCAGCTATGGATCGTCGCCTTGGTAGGCCATTACCCCACCAACTAGCTAATCCAACGCGGGCTCATCCATCTCCGATAAATCTTTCTCCATAAGGACGTATACGGTATTAGCTCCAGTTTCCCGGAGTTGTTCCGTAGAGATGGGTAGATTCCCACGCGTTACTCACCCGTCTGCCGCTCCCCTTGCGGGGCGCTCGACTTGCATGTGTTAAGCCTGCCGCCAGCGTTCGTTCTGAGCCAGGATCAAACTCTCAAGTTTAGTAAGACTTTGATTTGGCTTTATCTGGTCACGCTTTGAATTGACGAGAACATTCACACCTGGACACTTTCATGCCCTGGTAGACTTATTCTCTCAAAACGTGTCCGCCAAAGTCTCGTTCGAACCCAACATCCCTGGCGGAATGAAAGGCTCAGCAGGACTCTGCCGCCCACGTTTCTCTTTCTTCAATATTCAATTGTCAAAGAACAGACATCGCAGACGCGGTGTCGTGGCCCGTACGCTTGTGGCTCGGGGCCGTTCGAGTGTCGCTCACGCGGCTCTCTTGAATTTCGCAGAGGGCAGATCTAGAAGCGAACTTCTTCGTCGCCAGCGGCGCGCCGCCCTCGTTGGTGAGGCGTATATAGTCGGCGCCCATCCAAAGTGTCAACAACGATTTC
>NZ_JBVVQR010000075.1:0-5248 GCF_055811535.1 Mesorhizobium sp. WSM4816
GTCATGGCACTTACCCTTCCACGGGAATCGGTGATCGCAACGTCACCAGCGTGCCATGGCCGCCCCTCGCCTCAGAGCAAGGGCTGTTCTCTCTCCAAAGCTTTTTGCAGAACCTTCAGGACACTATCTGGGGGTACATCGTAGAGCGAAAGCCTCGGCTTGCGACAGCCCTGCCTTGAGGGATCCAGGGGAGATTGTATGGCGCTTCCGCTTTCGCCAACTACCAACGCTGGGCAGGCGGGTCGTTCATAGCCGCATTGTACGCGTCAATCGAAAAACGCTTCCACCACATTGCGCTTGCCGAGCATGAAGGCGTCGGCGACATGTTGGAGCGGAGCGAGATCGACGTCGGAGACGCCGGCGCGCACAATCTCGGCGAAGCGCTTGTAGAGCATCGGATATTCGGCTTCCGGCTCGTCGTGAACGACGCGGCCGTCGACCGCGAGTTTTGCGCCGCCGCCAGAAAGCACCATCGCGCCCTTGTCCGTCTCGGCCAGGATGTCCCAGCTTTGCGGGCCGGTCTGGCGCCAGTCGAGTTCCATCGCCACCGGCAAGCCGTTCGAGGTGCGGAAGGCGATGTGCGCGGCGATCGGGGCGGCGCGGTTTTCGGGAAAATCGAGGATCGCCGAGCTGATGAACATCGCCGGCAGTATGTGGGTTGCGATCGACAGCGCGTTGATGCCGGGATCGAAGACGCCGAAGCCGCCTGGCGCCCAGATCCAGTCCTGGTTCGGGTGCCAGCGGCGCACGTCCTCCTTCCAGTTGATGGCGGCCGACCTGATCTGGGTCGAGCCTAAAAATGTGCGCGCGGCTTCCACCGCCGGCGCATAGCGCGAATGCCAGCTGGCGAACAGCGAGACGCCGTTTGCCGCCGCCAGTGCTTTCAAATCCTCGACCTCGCTGACCGTGGCGCCGGGTGGCTTTTCCAGAAAAACATGCTTTTTTGCTTCCAGCGCCGTCCGCGCGGCGTCGTAGCGGAACTGCGGTGGCATGCAGAGCGATACGGCCTCGAGTTCCGGCACCGCGTCGAGCATCGCCTCGATATCAGGAAAATTCGCGATGCCGCCCACCTTGCCGTGCCGGCTGGCGGCGGCGGTGAGCAGGTAGTCGCGGTCCTTGGCCAGGGCCGGCAGGTGCTGGTCGCGAACAATCTTTCCCACGCCGACGATGCCGAGCTTGATGGGACCGCTATTCAGGGACATGGGAACTCCGCAGGTTGATATTGCGCTTGGTTCTTAGCAGAGAACCGATGCCGGGCAAGCAGTGCCAGACCGCGACGGCCCCAAACCGCGACGGCCAGGGACATGGCTGGTCACAGCGGCACGTCGAAGGTGACGATCGACACTTCGCCTTCGAGCGCGCCCTGATAGGCCGACAAATGCGGCTCTTCGTCGGGCACGCCGTCCAGGTCGCCGATCTGGTCGAGCTCCGCCTCGGCGTAGCCTTCGGCCGCCAGTGATTCGAGCGCCCGGCGCACCGCCGAATCGTCGTCGGGCGCGACCAGCATGAGGTGGACGCCTTCCGGCTTGCCGCCCTTTCTTTTCCACGCCCGGCCGGTGATGATGGTGACCGGGCGCTCATCATTGTCGTTCACGGGCCGATTCCTCCGGGCGAGGGGATTTGCGCTGTTCATGTCGCTTTCTCGCATGAAGCGTGGCTATGCAACAGCCGACGGCCGGTCACATTCTTCCTTGCTCTTGCAAAAGGGCGAAAGAAAATTACATGCGCTTTTCGCATGGCTGCCAAGCCTCGGTTTCAGCGTAATATTTGGTGCTCCGGGGTTGACGGGCAACAGGCTTGCGAGTAGAAGCCGCCCAGTCAGAACCGATGTGAGGCTCTCCCTTCCGAAGCGACACGCTTTGGAGTTTGCCTCAAACAGGGTTC
This sequence comes from Mesorhizobium sp. WSM4816, assembly GCF_055811535.1. Lineage (NCBI taxonomy): Bacteria > Pseudomonadati > Pseudomonadota > Alphaproteobacteria > Hyphomicrobiales > Phyllobacteriaceae > Mesorhizobium > Mesorhizobium sp. WSM4816. Next base: position 1,885 of record NZ_JBVVQR010000075.1, read on the forward strand.
GTTTTACGAGCGAAAAGACATTTCCGGCGTGCATGAAGCGGTTTCCGCTTCCTCTGCCATTTGTTCGGGCAAGACCGCGAGGCGCGGTTTGTGGCCCGAATTTGCGTATGGAAATGACGCTTTGAGCGGCCCTGACCGGGCGAGACACGGAATTGAGAGACAAGAGGGTTTAATGCCTACCGTCAACCAGCTGATCCGCAAGCCGCGCATTGCGCCGGTGAAGCGCAACAAGGTCCCGGCCATGCAGCAGAACCCGCAGAAGCGGGGCGTCTGCACGCGCGTCTACACAACGACGCCGAAGAAGCCTAACTCGGCGCTGCGCAAGGTGGCCAAGATCCGCCTGACCAATGGTTTTGAAGTGATCGGCTACATCCCCGGCGAAGGCCACAACCTTCAGGAGCACTCGGTGGTTATGATCCGCGGTGGCCGCGTCAAGGATCTTCCGGGCGTCCGCTACCATATCATCCGCGGCGTGCTCGACACGCAGGGTGTGAAGAACCGCAAGCAGCGCCGTTCGAAATACGGCGCCAAGCGTCCGAAGTGACCGAAGCGTAGCCAAGGTCATCCCGGACGGCGCCAGGCGACGATCCGGGATCCAGGCCACCACGCAGAATTGAGGCAGAGAAAAAATGTCCCGTCGTCACAGTGCAGAAAAGCGTGAGATCAACCCGGACCCGAAGTTCGGCGATCTGATCGTCACCAAATTCATGAACGCCGTCATGTATGACGGCAAGAAGTCGGTTGCCGAGACCATCGTCTACGGCGCGCTCGACCAGGTCCAGTCCAAGACCAAGCAGGAGCCGGTCACCGTCTTCCATCAGGCGCTCGACAATGTCGCGCCGCATGTGGAAGTGCGTTCGCGCCGCGTCGGCGGCGCCACCTACCAGGTTCCGGTCGACGTGCGCCCCGAGCGCCGTCAGGCGCTGGCCATCCGCTGGTTGATCGCCGCCGCCCGCAACCGCAACGAGACCACGATGGTCGACCGCCTCTCCGGCGAGCTGATGGACGCGGCCAACAACCGCGGCACCGCCGTCAAGAAGCGTGAAGACACCCACAAGATGGCAGAAGCCAACCGCGCCTTCGCGCACTACCGCTGGTAAAGCGCGAACGAGACTGAAGAGGCACCTCCCATGGCCCGCGAATATAAAATCGAAGACTACCGCAATTTCGGTATCATGGCGCATATCGACGCCGGCAAGACGACGACCACCGAGCGCGTCCTCTACTACACGGGCAAGTCGCACAAGATCGGCGAAGTCCATGACGGCGCTGCCACCATGGACTGGATGGAGCAGGAGCAGGAACGCGGCATCACCATAACGTCCGCCGCGACCACGACCTTCTGGAAGGCTCGTGACGGCAAGATGCACCGCTTCAACATCATCGACACTCCCGGCCACGTCGACTTCACCATCGAGGTCGAGCGTTCGCTGCGCGTGCTCGACGGCGCCATTGCGCTGCTCGACGCCAACGCCGGTGTCGAGCCGCAGACGGAGACCGTCTGGCGCCAGGCCGACAAGTACCGCGTGCCGCGCATGATCTTCTGCAACAAGATGGACAAGATCGGCGCGGATTTCTATCGCTCGGTCGAAATGATCGGCTCGCGCCTCGGTGCGCAGGCTGTCGTCATGCAGCTGCCGATCGGCGCCGAGACCGAGTTCAAGGGTGTCGTCGATCTCGTCGAGATGAACGCGCTGGTCTGGCGTGACGAGACGCTGGGCGCCGCCTGGGACGTCGTCGAGATCCCGGACGACCTCAAGGCACGTGCCGAAGAATATCGCGAGAAGATGATCGAGGCCGCCGTCGAAATGGACGAGACGGCGCTCGAGAATTACCTCGAAGGCAAGATGCCCAGCAATGACGAGATCCGCGCCCTGATCCGCAAGGGCACCATCGCGGTGAAGTTCTACCCGATGTTCTGCGGCTCGGCCTTCAAGAACAAGGGCGTGCAGCCGTTGCTTGACGCAGTCGTCGAATATCTGCCGTCGCCGGCCGACGTTCCGGCCATCAAGGGCGTCGATGCCAAGACCGACGCCGAGATCGAGCGTCACGCCGACGACAGCGAGCCGCTGTCGATGCTCGCCTTCAAGATCATGAACGACCCGTTCGTCGGCTCGCTCACCTTTGCCCGCATCTATTCGGGCAAGCTCACCAAGGGCATCTCGGTCGACAATACGGTGAAGGGCAAGAAGGAGCGCATCGGCCGCATGCTGCAGATGCATGCGAATTCGCGCGCTGACGTCGAAGAGGCTTTCGCCGGCGACATCGTCGCTCTGGCCGGCCTCAAGGACACGACGACTGGCGACACGCTCTGCGATCCGCTGCATCCGGTCATCCTCGAGCGCATGGAATTTCCCGATCCGGTCATCCAGATCGCCATCGAGCCGAAGACCAAGAACGACCAGGAGAAGATGGGCCTTGCGCTGCATCGCCTGGCCGCCGAGGATCCGTCCTTCCGCGTCAAGACCGACGAGGAGAGCGGCCAGACCATCATCTCCGGCATGGGCGAACTCCACCTCGACATCATCGTCGACCGCATGCGTCGCGAGTTCAAGGTCGAGGCCAATGTCGGCGCGCCGCAGGTGGCCTATCGCGAGACGATCACCCGCAGGCACGAGCAGGACTACACCCACAAGAAGCAGACCGGCGGCACCGGCCAGTTCGCCCGTGTCAAGATCCTGTTCGAGCCGAATCCGGAAAGCAGCGAATTCCTGTTCGAATCCAAGATCGTCGGCGGCGCTGTGCCGAAGGAATACATCCCCGGTGTCGAAAAGGGCATCAACAGCGTCATGACCTCTGGCCCGTTCGCCGGCTTCCCGATGATCGGCGTCAAGGCGACGCTGATCGACGGCGCCTACCATGATGTCGACTCCTCGGTGCTCGCCTTCGAAATCGCCGGCCGTGCCTGCTTCCGTGAAGCGGCGCCCAAGCTTGGCGTGCAGTTGCTCGAGCCGATCATGAAGGTCGAAGTGGTGACGCCGGAAGATTATGTCGGCAGCGTCATCGGTGATCTGAACGGCCGTCGCGGCCAGATTCAGGGCCAGGAATCGCGCGGCGTGGCGGTGGTTGTCAACGCCATGGTGCCGCTCGCCAACATGTTCAAATACGTCGACAATTTGCGCTCGATGAGCCAGGGCCGCGCGGCCTACACGATGCAGTTCGATCACTACGAGCCGGTCCCCACTGCGGTCGCTCAGGAAGTCCAGAAGAAATACGCGTAACCCCAACGGGTTGCAGCGCTAACTTAATTCAAAGCCCGCACGGGCGAGCAGGAATGGAGAGATCACATGGCAAAAGGTAAATTCGAGCGTACAAAGCCTCATGTGAACATCGGCACGATTGGCCATGTCGATCATGGCAAGAC
>NZ_JBVVQR010000076.1:0-5124 GCF_055811535.1 Mesorhizobium sp. WSM4816
GCGGAGTTGCGGGCCAGCGGCACGACGGGTACGGACGAACCGATCGACCTCGCTCGCACCCAGTCCCTCCACATCCATGCCTTCCAATGCGAGCCAGCGGCTCAATCGCGGCACCAGCCGCATCTGCTCGCGAGCCGAAAGCGGCGTATAGCCTTGTCGGGCGAGTTCGCCGGCAAACCCAGCCGCAAACGTGGCAAGCGGGCCCTGGACGCGAACGCGAAACGGATCGATTGACATGAAAGCATCCCCTTCTTTGGAAACAAGAAGAGGAGTTTGCACGATCCGTCAGACCGCGGGTGATTATGCCGACCCCATCGCAGCGATCACCGCCTCCGAAGCCGACATCCCCCCAAGGTCGGCATAATCCGGACATCGGCATAATGCAGAGCGTTTTTAGCTTGGCGTCGCGCAGAATGGCGGGTGGCGAGAGCGCGCTGAGGCCGATCGCGACGGTGAGCTAAAAACGTGTTGGACTAAGCCGCCGGCACGGGTGGCCTCTATGGGCGTTCAATCAGGCCGTGGCCATGAACAGGCATGGCTTGGGCGCGGATGCGGTCGTGGACGTAGCGATTGCAGGGGTCGCGTTCGCCGAAAGCGGCACGGATATAGGTTCGGCGGCGTCGCGCCTTGCCCGGCAAAGGCAGCCGGGGGTGACGGCGCGCAGCTTCGCGGGACCGACTCGGCTTTCCGGCCGAACGGCTCGTGCGATGCCGTGACGGCGAAAGCGGAGCGGTTCTTTCATGACGTATCCCAGTATGGCGGGAGTCCAGTGGCGCCGTCGAAGATTTCGACGATGATCCTTGACGACAGGCGGGGCATTGCCTGAGGGAATGACCGGTTAGATCCTCATAGCGGTCGCGGTAATCCCTTTCGGATGAGCCATCCGACGGCTCTGGAACCGGCATGCCGAGCAGGTCGCGGCAGTGGGCGAGCTTTTGCGCGCGGTAGCGATTGCCGAGAAAGCGTAGTAGCGGATGCGATGGAAGCCCTCGGGCAGGAAGGTAGCAGGAAGCGGCGAATGAACTCATCGGCCGCGACGGTCATGACCTTCTGCTGATTGCCGTGCCGGTAGTCCTTCCAGCGGAAACGAACGGCGTTGTCCTCGATGTCGACGAGGCGGTTGTTGGAGATGGCAACGCGGTGCATATAGCGCCCGACATAGTCGAGCACCTGTTCGGGTCCGGCGAAGCGCGGTTTGGCAAAGACGATCCTTGCGACAGGCTAAGCCCTGGAAAGGAGAATGGAATGTAGATCCTGAAACCTTTCGAAGCGATCCAGAGGGTTCGACCCCCTTCCGGCAAAGGCGCAGCCCGCCAGCCGGAAGCGAGTCTTGCATGGGCGGCGGCAACATCGCTCGTGAAGCGTAGACAGCGGAGCTGAAGCCATGTGTCAGCCTCGAGATTATGTGCATGCGGAGGCCTTCGGCGTGGGTAGCCCGGGGGCAGCATCGTCGGAACCGCCAAGGGCGAGGTTCTGGCGGCTCGGCCGGGGTCTTGGAGCAGGGCAAAGGCATGGGATGGATCGCCAGGGAACCTGTGAGATCCCGCTCACGTCCACAAGCGAAGTACGCCGGAACAGGGACCGCAGGTTGACCACGGGTCCAGGCTCGATGAGCGTCCTCCACGCTCATCGGGAGCGCCTCGGCGAGCACGAACATGGGAGGCGCATGTGGGGCCTGTTACCGAAACTATAAGGGAGCAGGTATGCGTGAGCGGGAAGTCGTAGCGCCTTCATAGTAGCAGTGAAGACGGGGAACTGGGCTCACCGGGACCCGACGGAGCGAAGGGAGGCGTCATGTGTAGAGAACCGTTGACCTGAAACATGGGAGGGGACTCTGAACCCCACAAACCTGTCTACGAACCGACAACGGATAGCCCAACTGGCGAGGACGAAACGGGGTGTGGCGCTGTGCTCGCTCCACCATGTCATCGATCTGGACTGGATGAAGGAGGCCTACCGGCTGACCCGCAAGGATGGTGCCCCTGGCATCGACGGCGTCACGCGGCGGACTATGAGGTGAACCTGGAGACCAGACTTCTGGACCTCCTGGAGCGCATCAAGTCCGGCCGATATCGTGCGCCGCCGGTCCGGCGGGCCTATATACCCAAGGCGGATGGGTCGCAAAGGATGCTCGGCATTCCGACCTTCGAGGACAAGGTGGCGCAACGCGCCATTATGATGGTGCTGGAGACCGTCTATGAGGAGGATTTCTACCCCTGCTCATATGGGTTCCGACCGGGGCGCTCGGCCCATCAGGCGCTCCGCAATATGCAGAACGTGCTGTGGGCAAAGCGGCTCTATTGGGTGATCGATCTCGACATACAGAAATACTTCGACTCGATTCCGCACTCTCACCTCCGGGCGTTCCTCGACCAGCGAGTCACGGACGGCGTCATCCGACGGATGATCGATAAATGGCTGAACGCAGGAGCCGTCGAAGACGGTCTTCTGCACCGAACGGCCGAAGGATCCCCGCAAGGAGGCGTGGTCTCGCCCTGCCTCTCGAACATCTTCCTGCACCACGTGCTGGACGAATGATTCGAGACCGAGGTGCGGCCGCGGCTCCGTGGGGGCTGTACCATTGCCCGCTACGCTGACGATGCGCTCATGGCGTTCGACAACATCGTCGACGCCCAGCGTGTCCTGGCAGTGCTGGACAAACGTCTTGGACGGTTCGGGCTTACGCTCCATCCCGACAAGACGCGTCTCGTCGACTTTCGCCCGCGAAGGACGGAGAGCACACGGCATCCGGAGACGGATGGCACCAAGTTCGATTTTCTCGGCCTGACCCACGTGTGGGGACGGTCGCGCAGAGGCAAGGACATGGTGATGCAAGTCACGGCCAAGGGCCGTTTTGCTCGTGCGCTGGCTGCGGTAAGTTACTGGTGCCGGAAACACCGGAACTGGTCGATCCGCGATCAGCATCGCCATCTCTCGTCCATGATGCGGGGCCACTTCGCCTACTATGGCGTCGGGGGAAATGCTCGGCGATTGCGATGGTGCGCCCACCAGGTCGTGAGGATATGGCGGAAATGGCTATCTCGGCGAGATCGTCAAAGCGTGTTCCGATGGAACCGCCTTAACGAAATCCTGAAACGCCATCCGCTGCCGCGAGCCAGGATTCTTCATTCGTTTGCCACCGTGAGCGAAACTCTACCATGAGGAACCGGATGCGGGAAAACTGCACGTCCGGGTCTGCGAGGGGTGGGGGCAGTAACGCCCCCACCTACTCGGCACTCAGCCTTTCGTAGCGGCGCCAAATAGCGCCGGAAGGCGTCGCGCTCGCTCAGTTGCTGCAGGCCAGAGAAGAACTGCAACTGGCCGGCGTCGAAGGCTTTCTCCAGGTGCTTCAGAAACAATCGTCGGAACAGGCGCGAGAGCACCCGGACCGGCAAGAAGAAGCCGGGCTTGCAGGCGATCCACCGACGACCGTCGGCAGACAGGCCGCCGCCGGCGATAACGCAGTGCAGATGCGGATGATGAAGCAGGTTCTGGCCCCAGCTGTGCAGCACGGCGAAGAAGCCGATCTCGGCGCCCAGGTGCTTGGGATCGGCGGCGATGGTGCGCAGGGTCTCGGCGGCGGCACGGAAGAGCAGGCCGTAGACGAGCGCCTTGTTCTGATAGGCGATGGCGGCAATGTCGCCGGGGCAGTGTGAAGACGACGTGAAAGTACTGTGTGTCGAGGAGCTCGGCGCGACGATCCTCCAGCCATTGCGCGCGAGCCAGCGATTGGCAGCGGGGGCAATGCCTGTCGCGGCAGCTGTTGAAGGCGATGCGCCGGTGGCCGCAGTGATCGCACTGCTCGACATGCCCGCCGAGCGCGGCGGTCCGGCACAGTTCGATCGCCATCATGACGCGGCGCTGGGCGATCGACAGCTGCGCATCATGCTGCGCACGATAGGCTTCGCGTAGCGGCGGAAGATGTCCGCCACTTCCGGCCCCGAGCGGGCTATCGGCGCCAGCTCAGAAGTACTGCGGCTTGGCGGGCGGCGGCGGGGTGGGCGCCGGCCTCGGCAAGAGCTCGAAGGGGCTCGACGTGGCGCAGACCTTGTTGGTGGCGATCCGCAGGTAATGGGCGGTGGTCGCGAGGCTGCGGTGACCGAGCAGCAGTTGAATGGTGCGCACGTCGGCGCCGGCCTCCAGCAAATGGACGGCGAAGGCGAAGCGAATGGGGCGTGACCGGCTTGGACAATCCGGAGCGGTCGCGCGCTTTCGCGCAGGCCTGTCCCACCCGCATCCCTGGTGATCGGCTGGCCGGCACGATCGCCGGGGAAGAGCCACTCCTTTGGCCGCCGCACCTTCCAGTAGCTGCGCAGGATATCCAAGAGCTTGGGCGACAGCATCACGTAGCGGTCCTTCTGGCCTTTGCCCTGCTCGACGCGGATGACCATTCTCTGGCTGTCGATGCCCGAAGGCTTCAGCTGCACCGCTTCCGAGATGCGCAAGCCGGCGGCATAGCAAGTGGTCAGGATGGCGTGGTGTTTGAAGTCGAGGACGCAGCCGAGGAACCGCTGAACTTCCTCGGCACTGAGGATGATCGGCAGCTTCTGCGGCTTCTTGGGAAGCGGCAGAACCTCTTCAGGCGCCCAATCCCTCTCGAGCGTCACACTGTAGAGAAAGCGCAGCGCCGCAATGGCTGTGTGGATCGAACCGGGCGACAGCTTCTTCTCGTTGGTCAGATAGACCTGATAAGTCCGAATGTCCTCGCGCCCGAGCAAGTCCGGCGACTTGTCGAAGTGACGCGCAAACAGCGACACCTGCTGAAGATAGGAGAGTTGGGTGTTGAGCGCGAGGTTGCGCACCTCCATGTCCTCGCCCATGCACTGGCGAAGTTGGGTCATGACAAGCTCCTTTGTCCGATGGAATAGGCTGCAAGCAGCCACTCCATGCTGACGCAGTCGGAGCTTGTTGTGGACCATGACCAGCGCGACAGACGACGCGATCAGATCACGCTATCGACACTCACCCTCCGCCCCTTGCCGCTCCGCATTCGCGGAGCGGGTTAGTCCAATGCACGTTGCACTTCCTAAGAAACGCGCTCGACTACGTGCCGCGCAAGGTCGATGACGACTGCCTGATGGAGCTCAGATGGTTCTATGACCGGCGCGACCTAGCCGAGGTCAA
>NZ_JBVVQR010000077.1:0-4691 GCF_055811535.1 Mesorhizobium sp. WSM4816
CATGGCCGCCCCTCGCCTCAGAGCAAGGGCCGTTCTCTCTCCAAAGCTTTTTGCAGAACCTTCAGGACACTATCCGCCAGACGCCGAGAGGCTGCCCGGTGGCGGTACCTCAGACCGACATGAGCACGCGCTGCGGGGCTATCCTTGTCCAGCGGTTGGAGTGCGTAGGGCAGACGGTACGGACCACCTGCTTATGACGTGCCGAGGGGAACGCTAAATGGCTCCGCTTCGCCAGCCTAGCCAAGGTGCGCCTGGAGGCCCCGGTTGCGGCCACGATGTTGTTCCAGGACTGGCCCGCCTTGAGCATCTTCACTATGGCCGCATTGTGCTCCTGGTCCTCAGGCCGCTCCCGGTAGCGCCCTTCCTGCTTGGCCTTCTGGATACCCTGGGCCTGCCGCCGCCGCCTGTCGTCATAGTCCTTGCGGGCAGTCGCGGCGATCATGTCCAGCATCATCCCGTTGATGGCCTCCTGCATCCGGGCGGTGAACTCGTCGGTTCCGCTTTAAGCCTTGCTCCAGGAGGTGGGGAGGTCGAGACTGGTCTTCGTCTGCGCCATGTGGATCACCGGCTTCGACGTGCCAACCTGCTCGACGATCTATCTCGACAAGCCAATGAAGAACCACACTCTGATGCAGACGATCGCGCGCGCGAACCGAGTTGCGCCCGGCAAACAAGCGCGTCAGCGCGGATCGATCCGCTGCGCGACCAAACGCAGTCGTTGCGCGTGTGCAAATCGAGGAGGCGATCTTCAAGTTTACGGATCCCAACATTGCGGGGAAATCCAAGCTCACGCGGCGACTCGCGCCCGGTCGGCCGGATTTCGCAATAACCATCCGCAGGAAACATCGCGGAGCGAACCGACGCCGGCAGACGATCAATGACAAGCGTCTGAATTGTGACGACCTGCTCGCGCCAATAGGCCCCTTCGGCGACATCCCGCCAACGAACGCGTCCGCGCTGGCGAACCCAACGGACCTCGGCAACGGTGATATGCATATAGTCGCCGGCAATGGCCAGGCCACGATCAGATCCATCGCAGCTTCGTTGCGCACCGGGACGACCGCGGCGACGGAGCACATAGCCTTCGGCCTGTTGGCCTTCGCGACACATTGGTTTTCGCGCGCAAGCGTCCACACCGCGTCTTTCGCGCTGCTGTATTCCTCTATGAGCCTTTTCGCGATCGCCTCCCGCATGGCGTCGTCCATTGACGCTGCATCCTCTCTGCGTAGCCGAAAGGCCTCGAGGAATCGCTGGTGCAAGGAAGAGACTGCCATCCGGAACTCGTTCACAATGTCGTTGATCCTGCTTGTGCGACAGAGGGGTTGGCGGGCCTTCGTTCTGAATCATCCTGAGTGAAACGGAGTCGGGTCGGCTGCTTACGTCGACCGCTTAGGAAGAGGCCACCGTCGCGCGTTGGGCCGAGCAGCACGGAAATGGCTGCAGAGAGATAGCACGCGGGTATAGATATTGGGACATGCGAACAGCGTGTCGGAGGAGCACCGTGTCGATGTCATCATCGGCATCGACGTAGATGCCGCGCATCAGCTTCACCAGTTTGCCCGTCTCTGCGTGTCTTCTCGATCGTTTCCCCGACCAGATGGAGAGGCATTCTAATTTTTCCGTACTTCAGTACGCGAAAGTACTGCCGAGAAAGCCTTTCTTGGGTCGTCTTCCGAAGCGGAAACGTTGAAGGACAGAGGATCATTGGGCCTATGTGTCCACGCTAGCACGGTGATTCATCCAAAAAAATGCACGACAAGCTCCATCGAACAGGAGATTTGTCGTCAACCTGCCAGCGTATTACATGATGTTGCTAGCACCGAAGAATTTCAAGCATCAAAGACTTGCCAATGAACGACCTCAAAAAGGTGTGCCCACACAATATCACAGCAGATGAGAATGCGAAGCTTTGGTCGACCGAGGATCGACAGGACTCGACACGACACCCATCTCCTGCCAGCCCATTCCCGTCTACTCGACCTAGGGCTGTCGAGCATGAGCAAGACCGTCCTTGCCGTATGGTCTGTGAACTCCGGCTTTGACCTCGCCGAATGGCAGTCGTAAATAATGCAGTCAAAAGTGTGCATACCGCGACGGCGACCACATTGTTTTAGTCTTTTCAACAGCCTAAGAATCCGACGGTATTCTTGACGGTATTACTTGGCGAGATGATAAGATTTTCTCAATTAAAACAAGCGGTTATAGACATAATTGATCATTGAGTGGGAATGATTCAGATCCATCCGAACGCCGCCGATAGTGCGCCAGTGTCCGACACAAACCATTGAAAATAAAGATAAATCTCTGTCAACTTTCGGCAACTATCGGCGGGCACGGTTTGGCTATGGCGGACTGACTGACGGGCCTCCGCCATATTGCTCCTCCGAATTTTTCAAAGTACCGTCACGAGCAATGAGGCTCGTGACGGTACTTTTTCTGTCTTAAGTACCAGATAATAAAGGGAAATAGCTGCCACGGACCTCCAAAATTGTGCTGACGGTACTTTCTAGGAGACTGCAGGGATGCTGACGGACGCCGCCCTCAAATCATTGAAACCAAAAGAGAAAATCTACAAGATCGCAGATCGCGACGGCATGTATGTTCGTGTCATGCCAAGTGGAGCGATCTCGTTTCGCCTCGACTACAGGCTCAATGGCCGCAGGGAAACTGTCTATCTAGGCAAGTACGGACGCGATGGCATTTCGCTGGCCCGGGCTCGGGAGAAGTGTCTCGATGCCAAAAGGGCCGTCCGCGAGGGGCGATCTCCTGCGATTGAAAAACAGCGCGAGAAGCGCCGCATCAAGGAAGCGAAGAGCTTCGGCGAATTCAGTGAGAAGTGGCTGACTGCCGGTCCCATGGCAGACAGTACGCGCGCCATGCCCCGCTCCATCTTCGAACGTGAACTGCTCCCTATCTGGAGAAACCGTCTTTTGACGGAAATCACACCTGATGATCTTCGGGCCCTTTGCGCCAAAATCGTTAGTCGCGGTGCTCCTGCAACGGCGATCCACGTTCGCGATATCCTGAAGCAGATCTACGGTTTTGCGATTCTTCATAGCGAGAAGGTCGCCAATCCCGCTGATGAGGTAGGGCCGGCGTCCATTGCCAACTTCGTTCCCCGCGATCGCTCGCTTTCCCCTCCGGAAATCCGCGTCATGCTGAAGCAACTCGAACATGTCGCTACGCTACCGACCATCCGCTTGGGTCTTCGCCTATTTCTACTCACAATGGTTCGCAAGAGTGAGCTTCAAGACGCGACATGGGATGAGGTGGGTTTCGAGAACGCTGTCTGGACGATTCCGAAAGAGCGGATGAAACGCTCGAAAGCGCACAACGTCTATCTGTCACGCCAGGTTCTCGATATCTTCATCGCGCTGAAGACGTGCTCGGGAAACTCGCGCTACGTCTTGCCATCCCGCTATGATGCCGATGCGCCGATGTCCCGAGCGGCCTTCAATCGAGTAACCTATTCTGTGGTGGAGCAAGCCAGGAAGGAAGGCTTGCCGCTCGAACCGTTCACGGTTCACGATCTTCGGCGGACCGGATCAACGTTGTTGAATGAGCTTGGGTTCAATGGCGATTGGATCGAGAAGTGCCTGGCCCACGAGGATGGCCGTTCGTCGCGGGGCGTCTACAACAAGGCCGAGTACGAGATTCAGCGGCCGACATATGATGCAAGAATGGTCAGACACTGTGGACGCCTGGCCCGATGGCAAGAAGTATGTCCCGACGCTCACCCCGCCGTCGATGCCGATCTTGGAGCCTGATCCTTCGCTTTGACCGGATGGGCTCGACGTTGCTTTACATCAGGGCCCGGTGCCCGGAAAATTGGTTTCGAGCGCCGGGCCGCGAGCCATGCCTGGACCTCGCCCAGATCCCAAACCACGCAGCGTGCGGTTAAGGCGAAGCGTCGCGGAAATTCGCCCCGCTGCTCCATTTCGTAAATTGTGCTATCAGCCAAGGGCACGATCTCGCGCAACTGATGCCGCCGGATCGTTTTCGTGTTCGCGTGAGTGCTCACGTTGCGTCTCCTCTGGTTCCGAATGAGGAGATAGAGAGCAATAGATTCGAAAGATGGAAGCCGCCACCGCTCCTCATCGGACTTTAGCGCGCCACGGCGCGCATATCGGACAGTCCGACGCCTGTATCATCACCCTCTAACTAGACTTCCGGCCGCCATGCCCCTGCTGTGGCGGACGCATGATCGTCATCGAGGTGTTCGAACGGTGGAGGCAGCCGCGCGGACCCCCTACGCCAGGACACCGGACCGGGAGAACGCCGCATGACCCGGCATGGCTTGATGCAGCCTTCTGGCGGAGGCACTCAGCCTCCGGCAACCAACCCGCGCGCGTCCATGGTGATCATCGGCGTCGACAGGGCTGCGTCCGACTGCACGCCGAGCCGACGAGGCCGCACGGCCGGAAGACAAAGCGGTCGGTCTGCATCAATCCCGCCGCTTCCCGGCGGCGGTCGCGCCATCCCAGACACCAGCCGAAAATCGAAATCTCCATAGCCATCGCCCGTGGCCCGCGGGTTCCTTCCTCGGGGACTTTCGTACGCCTGCCGGCGCCCGAAACTCTTCACGTGAGCCGACTGACTGCTTTCCGGCGCGGAACTAGAGCGCGATGATTTTAGGTTGGGACATAGCCGGCCTCGGTGAAGTAGTTGGCGCATTCCTTTGATGTGACGGT
>NZ_JBVVQR010000078.1:0-4171 GCF_055811535.1 Mesorhizobium sp. WSM4816
GATTTGAATTTCAGCTTCTTCTTTTTAATCTCCCCGTCTTCCCCGGCCTTCCCTTCCCCTCCCGCACTCGCATGCGCGGGAGTTTTCTTTTGAGTGCTTGAATGAACTGATTGAAGGGAAAGAAAGGTGTGATCGGTTGCGCCATCAGTTCCGCCATCGGTCCCGCCAACAGCGCCGCCAGCGGTTGCGCCTTTGGTGCTCTTTTTCTTGCTGAATTTCGGTTCTTTGAGGCGGGCAAGTAGGTCCTCCCGTCCTAGATGACGCAATGCCAATTCGGTCGGTCGGATGTATGTGCAGGTGCTTGTGCCCGCCAGCCGATGCACTTCCCGTTCAATCAGGCCATTGTCATCCAGAACCTTCAGCCATCGTTCCAAGGTACGGCGCGGAACGTTGCCTGCCCATCCGCGCCAACGGTCAATGGGATAGGCTACCCAAATGCCATCCTTGCCCCAAACATAGGCGGACGAACTTTTCCAGCGCCATATGACGGTTCGCAACAAGCTCATTGGCTTCGGGTGCTGGAGTGCGAAGAACTTGAAGGTGGCGAGGTCTTCGAGGGGATGTGTCATGCCCTGTCCCCCTCACATGAAAGGGGAACAGCCCCGGAACCTGTCCGGGACATTCCGGGACTTTTCCGGGATTTTAAGCGCTCATTCCGGGATATTGGTTCCCTTATGTTCCCTTCCATGCCGTAAAGGCTTCCGGGGGAACGGTCATGAAACCCTTTATTTCCAAGGGGTTGAGTGGCGATCCCGGCAGGGTTCGAACCTGCGACACCCGGCTTAGAAGGCCGGTGCTCTATCCAGCTGAGCTACGGGACCGCTTGCCGACGCAAGGGCCGGCTAATCCATGCGCTGGGACGGCTGCCCGGCATTTGCCGGTCAATGCGTCCAGGGCGTCCTGCGGTCATAGCGGAAATTCTCCGCATAGGAAATCTGGCGGCGCTTTGATTCCTTCGGCTCCTCGACGCGGTAGGCCAGCCCCTCTTTCTCCGCATAGGCCACCGCCTCTTCCCTTGTGTAGAAGGTGAGCCTGATCTGGCTCCGCATGTCAGCCGACGTGGTATAGCCCATCAGCGGATCGATTTTCTTGCGCATCTCGGGATCGAATTCCAGCACCCAGTGGCCGGTCTTGGCCTTGCCGGACTGCATCGCGGTTTTGGCTGGGCTGAAAATGCGCGCGGACATGAACACCTCGTTACTACGTGCAAGCGGCGCCGCCGCTGTATTCCCGTCATTACTGCGCAATGCTGCCGGCGGCAAGGCCGAGCCTGCCGAACCCGCTTCACGCCGGGCCACCGACGATGATCGCGCGAGGTGACGGCCGTGGATAGGACGAGAGATCGCAGCGGGCGTTTTCTTCCCGGCGGGGACGTTTTAACCGGGTTAACGGCAGCGTGTTATCCGGGTAAACGGCAGCGTGCCGCTGGACAGCAACCTGGGTGCCTGAGGTGGCGCTGCCGCGAAACCGTTGCGCGGGCCGGCATTTCCCACTCCGCTCTCGACCCGAGCCTGCGTTTGTTCCGTTTTCGTCTTTTAGGGGTTGCGCAGCCAAGCCCGGAACCCTATACGCCGCCAAGGACTCGGAGTGTAGCGCAGCCTGGTAGCGCATCTGGTTTGGGACCAGAGGGTCGGGAGTTCGAATCTCTCCACTCCGACCATCCATTCACCGGAAATCATCGGCCGTGCTGCCGGCGCAGTTGCGCCGGACAGCATCTGCGACTGACGAAACACCCAAGCGACCGACGGGCAACCGAATTTCCGAGCGTGCCCGCCTGAAGCTTGCGAAGCGTCAGCCCTGGATGAACGCCAGGAGATCCGGATTGATGATCTCCGGGTGGGTGGTGCACATGCCGTGCGGCAGGCCCTTGTAGACCTTGAGCGTGCCGTGCCTCACCAACTCGGCGGCAAGCAGGGCTGAGTCGGCAATCGGCACGATCTGGTCATCATCGCCGTGCATGATCAGGACGGGCACGTCGATCTTCGTCAGGTCTTCCGTGAAGTCGGTCTCGGAAAAAGCCTCGATGCAGTCGTAGTGGGCCTTGGCTCCGCCCATCATGCCCTGGCGCCACCAATTGTCGACGGCCCCTTGCGAAACCTTGGCGCCCTGGCGATTGAAGCCATAGAACGGGCCGGCCGGCACATCCCTGTAGAACTGGGCGCGGTTGGCGACCAAAGCGGCACGGAAGCCGTCGAAGACCTCGATCGGCAGGCCGCCGGGGTTGCTGTCGGTCTTGAGCATGATCGGCGGCACCGCGCCGATCAGCACCGCCTTGGCGACGCGTCCTTCGCCACCGTAGCGGGCCACGTAACGCGCCACCTCGCCGCCGCCGGTCGAATGGCCGATATGGACGGCGTTCTTGAGATCAAGATGCGCGACCAGAGCCGCAACGTCGGCGGCATAGGTGTCCATCTCGTTGCCGGTCGCGGTCTGTGTCGAGCGGCCGTGCCCGCGCCGGTCATGCGCGATGACGCGATAGCCCTTGTCGAGGAAGAACAGCATCTGGTTGTCCCAGTCGTCGGCGCTCAGAGGCCAGCCGTGATGGAACACGATTGGCTGGCCTGTGCCCCAATCCTTGTAGAAAATCTCGGTGCCGTCCCTAGTGGTGCATGTGCTCATCGTCGTGCTCCTTGTTAGCCGAATTGGTTGGAGGAAGGTTCGTTCCTTCTGTGGACAAGCTATTGCAACGGAGTCATGGTGAGAATTGGCAAAACAGACATTGAACGTGGCAAAACTGACAGATAGGTGCGGGGCGTGATCGGGTCGAAATCGGGCTTGTTGCGTATCCCGGCGTTCAGCAAGCGGCAGTGCTGGGCCTCACCGATCTCTTCCAACTGGCCAACCGGCTGGCTGCCGACCGGTCGCCGGACGCGTTGAGGCTTCGCGTCAGCCATTGGCAATGGCAGGAGGCGAGCCAAACCGTCATCCGCAGCTTCGACAGCGAGCCCGGCCCCGACAATGGACCTGCCATGGTCATCTTGCCTCCGACCCTGGGTGATCCGATCGCTCGCGAGACGGCTGCGCCCTATGCCGACTGGCTCAGGGCCCGCCACGCTGCGGGCGCGACGCTCGGCTCGGTCTGCGCCGGCGCCTTCGTGCTTGCCGAGACCGGCCTGCTGTCGGGTCGTGCGGCGACCACGCACTGGGCCTATCGCGACGCGCTGGCGATACGCTTTCCCGACATCGCACTGGATGCCGACAAGCTGGTCATCGACGACGGCGACATCATCACCGCCGGAGCTATATGGCCTGGACCGACCTCGGCCTGAAACTCGTCGACCGGGTGCTTGGGCCGACCGTCATGATGGACACCGCCCGTTTCATGCTGGTCGACCCGCCGGGACGCGAGCAACGCTTCTACAGCCCTTTTGCTCCCAGGCTGAACCATGGCGACGAGGCCATCCTCAAGGTGCAGCACTGGCTCCAGGCGAGAGGCGCGCGCGATGTAACGCTTGCCACCATGGCGGAGCATGCGGCCTTGGAGGAGCGGACTTTTTTGCGCCGCTTTCGCAACGCCACCGGCCTCAAGCCGACCGAGTATTGCCAGCACCTGCGCGTCGGCAAGGCGCGTGAGATGCTGCGAGCGACGACCCGATCCATCGACCAGATCGCCTGGGATGTCGGCTATGACGATCCCGGCTCCTTCCGCAAGGTTTTCGCCAGGATAACCGGCCTGGCGCCGGGCGATTACCGCAGGCGCTTTGCCGCGGAACGAGCGGCGGTGGTGGGCGTAGGGAGCTGAGTTATCACCTCGTTGAAGGCAAGCTCGCCGGGAAGAGAACCCCAACCGCCTCATCTCCCGGCGAGCCTACAACCTGATTTGATACGCATCAGGACCGGGGTTAGCCGGCAAGCTTGCAGGTGCAAGAGAGATGCCAGTCAACCTTTCCCGAAATGGGACACCAGCCGAGCTTTTTCCTTCTCCCCTTGTAGTAGCAGGTGGATCGGCGCGCCGCGCCGAGCCGGATGAGGGGTGTTGGAAGAAATGAGGCGCTGGCGATCCTGTCGCAGTGCGCCCGATTTGGACGAGAGTGTTCGCCAAGCTGGAACACCCTCATCCGACCGAGCTTCGCTCGGCCACTTTCTCCCACAACAGGAGGCCTTTGCACAGAATCGGATTGATGATTCCGGGGGTAAGGAAGAGAGGGAGATGATTCGGATGGTCGATCGT
>NZ_JBVVQR010000079.1:0-3850 GCF_055811535.1 Mesorhizobium sp. WSM4816
GTGGGGGAGATGTCCGGCAGGACAGAGGGGGGGTGGGAAGGATCGCTGCCGCCGCCATTCTGATCCGAGGATCCGATCAACGCGCGCATTCAGCCTGCGGCATCGGCTCCAGCCGATAGACCTTGTCGTCGGAAGCGGTCTCGCCTTCTGCCGCCTCCGAGCACAGGTCGACGATCGGCAGGCTGCTGTTGGGATTGGCCAGCATCATCGTGCCGTTGGCGCCGCGGCGCAGATAAATCTCCCTGGCCGCGATGTCGCAGGAAAAGTCGCTCGTCCTTCCGCTCGCCACACAGCGCCACTGGTCCGCTTCGCCGTCACAACTGTAGCTCTGCGTGACCCTGGCGGCACTTTGGCGCGTGGTGACGGAAACTTCTATGGCGGCGCCATCAGGCCAGTTTGCCGGATCGCCGTCCTTGGCGAAGGCGGCCAGTTCGATCGGGCCCCGGAAAACCCGGATGCTGTGGGTAAGCTGATCGGGATGCGAGCCGAGATGCGCGACATCGTAGTCGCGCCCGTAGCAGAACGGCTGGTCCGGTTTCAGCCGCTCGCGCAGCGGTGCTCCCAGCGCCGGATCGACCGGATCGATGCGCGCGAATTCGGCCTTGCAGGTCTCACCCGGCATGCGGTCAAGCCGGAAGCCGTCGTCTTCGGTGCCGAGTGCCTGCCTGGCGAACTCCTTTTCGCCAAGTTCATCCTCGGCGCCGGCATCGAGATAAAGGCTGCGATGCACGCCGGAGACGACCAGCCGGCCTTTTTCGTCGACGTTCACCAGGGCCATGGTGCGGTCGCATTCCATGCCGCAATGGATCTCGCCCGACTGCGGATCGTCCTTGCCGCACCAGCCGCCGACCCATTCGGGCTTGTTGGCGCCGCGCACCGTCGTCGCCAAGAAACCGTTGTAGCCGGATGGACCACTGCTCGGCTCCTCGTTCGGAGGGCTGACCGGATCGCCGCCAAAATAGAAGAAAATCCGTCCCACCTTCTGGTTCGGGTGCAGCTTGAGATGCGCGGCATCGTAGATACGCCCGAAACAGGCATCCTTGCCGTCCGGGCTGAGTTCGGTGAGCTCAGGCGTGTCGTCGGCAAGGGCCGTGCCGGCGACAGCGGCCAGCAAGGCGACAGCAAGCCCGGCGCCCACAATGGTCTTCCCCCGAATGGTCTTCGATATCATGTGCCCCTCCTCGCCCGACCCCTCTTCGCCCGACCACGACGCAACTTCAATTTATGCTAGGATCGAGGCCGAAGCCACGCAATTTGCGCGGACATGCTGGAGAACGACATGATGCGACGCCGCGATATTTTCCGCGTGGCCCTTGCCGGAGCCGCCGGTCTTCTCGGGCTGCGCCAGGTCAAGGCGGCGGCCATGGCAGAGGAAAGGCAAAAGGTCGCCTATCACCTCAGCGACCTCGACAAGGTCGGCTTCGCGCTTGGCAATATCAAGAACCACTATGAGGGCACCGGCGGCAAGGTCGACATCGTGCTGGTCGTGCACGGACCGGCACTCGCCGCCTTCAAGTCGAAGAGCGCCTCGGCTGCCATTTCCAGCCGTTTTTCCGGCCTGGTCCGCGACGGGCTGGCCCCGCATGCCTGCGCCAATACCATGCAGGGCATGGACGTTGCGCTCACCGATCTGCTCGACGGCTTCCATGCCGCCGCGACCGGCGGCGTCGTCAAGCTCGCCGAATTGCAGCGCCAGGGCTACGCCTATTTGCGGCCCTGAACCTCTACCGACTTCAACATGAGCACGGCGAGGCTCTACGAAGAGCTGGAGGACCCCGGAGGAATGCCAGCCACCACAACCGCCCCTGTCACTTCCACCCCTGTCACTTCCGCCCCTGTCACTTCCGCCCTTGTCCCCCCACTTTGGCGACCTCGCCGGCAAGGCGGTGCTGGTCACCGCGACCGGCATCGGGGCGGCACTTGCACTGGCCCACGCCGCGCAGAAATGCCGCGTCGCGCTGCATTACAATTCAAGTCGGCGAAAACCTCGCCAAAACCATCCGCAACGGCGGCGGCGAGGTATTCCCGGTCCAGGGCGATTTCTCGTTTCCTGCCGATGTCGAGCGCGTCGTCACGCGCAGCATTTCGGCCGGCTCGATGGCCTGGTCAACAATGCCGCCTCGGCCGCGTGCCTTATGCCGAACTGACCGAGGCGCATTACGACGCGGACCTCAACGCCCGCTCCGTGCTGACTTCATTACGCCAGGCGATGCCACGGCTGAAGCGCCAGGGCGGCTTCATCGTCGACACCTCGTCGATCGCGGCACGCAAGGCGCCGGCCTTTATGGCTCGGCCAAGGCCTTCGTCTCCACCCGCGGCATGGCCAAGGAACTGGTCGGCTCGCGTCAACGCGGTGGCGCCGGGCACCATCGCCTTCCATGAGCGCTATTCGACCGAGGAGCAGGCCATGGTTGCCACCATTCCGCAGGGACCGCCGGCACGCCGCAGGACTGCGTCGGCGCCGTTCCTCTCGTCGGCCCTGTTGAGCGGGTACATCTCCGGCCACGACGGTGGCCAGTTGATGCCGTGAGCGGCGGCCTGCATACTTGTCGCAGCAAGCAACGGAGAAACCGGCAATGTATGGTCTGATCGGCAAGATGCGGGCGACGCGCGGCCAGCGCGACGCAATGATGGACGTCCTGCTTGCCAGCACCGGCGCCCTGCCGGGCTGCCTGAGCTATATCATCGCCACCGATCCGGCCGATGCCGACGCGATCTGGGTGACCGAGGTATGGACCGACCAGGCAAGCCACAAGGCTTCGCTGCAATTGCCGGAAGTCCAGGCGGCGATTGCCAAGGCGCGGCCGATCATCGCCGGGTTCGAGTTCCAGGTGGAAACGCATCCTGTTGGTGGCTTTGGGTTGGCTGAGGCCAAGGCGGGATAGAGGATAGGCTGGCGGGACAGCGGCCACAGCCGTGAGCCAATACCGCCACTCATAACAAAACTGACGATCCGCTCGGTCATGGGGGTGACACCTCTGGCATTTTCAATCACAGCAAGGAGCGCGGCCGCGTAGTCTCGGCGGTGCATCTGTTGCCGCCCCTGCGGCGGGACGATCCAGATGATTGGGAAAGCTATACGCGGACCAATGTCAAGGAGAGGCACGGAGGATCCCCCGGAGAGGCCAGTCTGCCGTGGTCTATGGCCGCGGTTCAATGGCAGTTCCTTCCCCTTCAAGAGAACGTTCGAGTCGTGAAACTGCAGCCACTCGTAAGCATAGAGCCGCATTTCCGCCGAGGATGCCCCAATAGTCCCTGTGGAATGGCCGCGCGCCGTACAGCCCGACGCGCACGTCGGGATCCTTCGTCCTTTTCAGGGGAATCCAGAACCATTTTGCCCACTCTTGGAACTAATCCTCGTCGAATGTTTCTCGCGACGCGCTACCCGAGGCTTGCCGCGCCGCCTCGTTCTCCCAAGCAAGTTTCGTATCTTCCCCGAAGGTGAACTCTATGTGGTCGACTCCGATACTGGCGGTGCGTGCTCGATGTTGCTCCGAATGATCGGTCCGAAGGAGGGCAGCTTACTCCACGGATTGAGGGGCCTTTGGCTACCGCGCCAGAGCTATCAGATTTCTGTTTCGGAAAGTTCGAATAGGGATTCAGGATGGTTACCGGTTTGAAGCCCCGAGCATAGGCTTTCTTCGCCGTTTCGCCGTTCGACCCGTCGATCACGTTCCAGTACGCCTTGAGATCACCCGCCATCGAGAATGCAGGAATGTTACCCAGCCAAAATCCTGCGGCGCACACGAGCCTATCGCCACCGAGCGCTGAAGCACTAGAGCACGTCCCGTGATCGATGAATCGATTGTGATGTGACGACGAGCTTCTCCGGTGATTCAACATCCACCTT
>NZ_JBVVQR010000080.1:0-3530 GCF_055811535.1 Mesorhizobium sp. WSM4816
CTGCGTGGACTGGCAATCGCCCTAAACAACCGCGGCGTTTGCACAGCGCGCAATGGCCAGTGGCAAGTCTCTAACGTGCGCAACATTTTGGGGCGGCACGCTTCCGCGAACGTGCTTTTATAGGCGGGAATTTGCTGACCAGCATGTCCCCGCTTGCCCGGCTCCCGCTCGACGCCGAGCAGTTCGAACTCGTCGACCGTCCAGCTCTTTATCTTCAGCCAGTTCGTCGTCGGGCCGCTCCGATATTTGCTGTCGGCGCGCTTCGAGACGATCCCCTCAATCCCTGCCTGGTCGACGAGGGAGAAGCTCGCGTTTGGGTCACCAGGCGTCGCCTCGCTGAACTGGAGCTTTGCGTCCATCAGGAGGCCCGCGCCGATGAGGCCAAGCGCGTGAACGCAATAGCTACTAGAAGGGCCATCGGTCGCGCGCTGCAAGCCGCAGCCGCAAGCCAGCCAAAAACGACGACTTGCAACCGCTTCGGCAACACCGTGAACTGCACGACGTTTTGAGTGGCACCGAGAGGCGGAATGAGCGCCCGCCGCTTATTGCGAACGCTCGACGTGATGGATGCGGCGCAACAGTTCTTGGGATCGAGCTAGAATGCGCCGGCTCTCTTCCATTGTGGGGCGCAGGTCCGCAATCGAGGTCCGCGTGGGAACCGCGCACACTCAACATACACGTTATCGATTTGCCACGGGTCCATTGCCGTAACTCGCCGCGACTAACGTTTTCGAGTTAGAAATCGGGCTTCCCGCATAAGTGACGGCCAGTCGGACCCCAGAAGGGCGATAAGCTCGCGAGCCTGCTCTTCGGTTATGTTCGGCCGGACGACAGCGTTGTCTGGTGCGCTGGGTGTTCTGTCCTGCTCGTCAGTCACTTGCAGAGTCCACACTAAGCGGGGGGTAACGCAACCATCCGGCTAATGGTTCCCGTCGCTAAATGACTCGCTAATGTTCATCAACTCAGGTGCGGCGCCGCGCGTTTGACAGATCAGTACTGATTCACTCAAATAATTTTTGTTGCGAAGTTTTTGGAGCGATTTATTTTAAAATAGTCATCCGCTCTCTGAGAGGCATGCGGATGATTCGAAGAGGACAGCGCTTTCGCCTTGTGAGGTGTCAAATGCCGTTCCTTGGTGCAGTCGACCCAGACCAGCTATCTATCATCACCAGAGCGCTTGACGAGCACTGCCAGACGATCGGCATCCCGCCCGACAGTTTGGAGCGCGAGAACTTAGCAAGCCGCGTTCTGGCGCTATTCGGTCAGGGCGTGACGACCTTGGAAGATCTGAAGAAGGCGCTAGCCAGCGACAGCGCCCCCTGAATGACCCGCCTATCTGTTGCGGAAGAGCTTGAAAGCGCCGCGGACCGCATCGCGGACATGTCGCGCGCGGATCTGCAGATTATCCTACGTCGCGCTGCGTTGATGTTGAGAAACGTCTCAGGCGTGCCGCTGGAGCCGGCGACCGCGGACACGCTAGATTCAATAGCGGCCGAAATGAAAATCAGCAGATCCGATCTCATTCAGATCGCGCTGCGCGAATGCTGGAAACCAACGCCTATTTGCCAGTTCGAACAGCGAAACCGGCGGCAGCGCCTAGTGGATAGAGTCTAACGCTTGGTGCCCGCGTCTGACGGCAGCGATGATCTTGTCGGGGTCGGCGGCGGAAACCACAGGGTAGCTTGGGCCAAAATTGATTTGACAGTAGGCCATCCCAAGCGCCGAGTCTCTTTGTGCGCATGCGCGCACGTTTTGACTAGGAAGGAAAACCCCATGGAAGAGATCAATCGTCGGTCTGCATTGACGATCGGTCTAGCGACAGCCGCCGCGACGCCTCTATTCGCTTTAGCGACGCCCGCGGGAGCCGCAGAGATCGTCCCGACATATGGTCCAAATGACGGTAAGGAGCTTGCCCCCGGCGTTCGCATAGTGGAAGTAGGCACTTGGGACTCGGATATGACAGGCATCAAAAGCATTCTAGTGCTCGATGTAGTATTCCAACCTGGGGCTGCCGACAAAGAATCCGTCATGGACAACGACATGGTCTGTTTTATCACCGCTGGTGAGTTCACCATCAAGAAGACGAACCCCGATAAGGAATTTAACGTTAAGAAAGGTGAGTACTATACCTGCGGCAAAGGCAAAACGGACCATGCCACGAACATAAGCAAGGAAGTCGGGATCCACCGGATCTCCGTTCTGATACCTGCCTAAGCGTTTTAGAGGGCCGCCTCTGAGGTGGCCCTTCGCCCCTCCTAACACTTGTCTGGACAAGCCCATTCGTCTCGCATGCGCACTCCCCACAAGCGGCGCCGGCCACCTTCAGCCCCTTCGTTCGAAAGTTGGCTTCCAGTCGCGATTGCGTGCCCGCTGCTGGCCTTCGTAGTCAGGAATGCATGTAAAGAACACCTGCCGGCGGTCGCGGCCTGCAGCCTTGCAGTTTGAGCAGACAAAGAGCCCGACCAGGTCGTCATGCATCGAGCCGTGGTCACGGCCGAGCCTGTCGATCAGCGCCAAGATGTCGAGCTTCGTTGATCTGCAGCACGTCGGGTGTCCGCAATTGACATAGATGCTTTCGCGGGCGGCCAGGGTGTCGGCGAGGTCTTTTGAGGCATGGCGATTCTCCGTTGAAGGGCTCGCCGCAACGGAGAGGAATATAATCCTTACTGCTAATCCCTTGCCACAGGTCGCTTAACTTTCAACCCAAAAATCCTGCAGCGAGGCCGAGGCGCGAGCGGCCGGCTAGCGGAAGGCAAGGCGATAGGAAGAGGAAAACGCCAAAGTCGAGGCGCAGCTCGCGATCGCGCGGAAATGATCCGCGCCGGCAGGCCGTTCTAGATGGTAATAATCGGCCGCAGGAGAGATCTTAAAGCTTCGGCCCTAGATCACGGCGCAAGAGACGCGCTTCTCTCAGGATAGAGGCACGATCGAGCCCGATGAGCGATACAATGTCGCGTATCTGCTGCTCAGTTGCACCAGACTCCTGCGCAAGTGAGCGTAGATAGTCGTCTGTCAGGCGGAACCGCCCTGCTTCTTCTGCCATCAGACAATGCCTTGCGTTTGGGGCAGGAGTCCGATGGTCGCTCCCAAGCGTCAGCGCGCCATTGTGCGTGGCTGGCGATCTCACAATGTACCGACTTGCATAGATTTTAGCCAGCTGGAAACGTCTTCGCCAGCCGTCGATGCCCTAGCCATCGAACTGGCCTAAGCTACGAGCACGGAACCGTCGGCTGGTTTCCCGACAAAAGTCCCGGCCTTGAAGGCCGCACCCCGGCCCTCGATGTCCGTGGCACTATAAATTACAAACGGGATATTGCGGGCCACGAGTTCTTCAGCAACCGAAGAGCTGACGCAGTCGCGCAAGAGCACGTCCAGGATAACGACGTCGGGCTCAACAAGGGCCAAAATTTGTCTTGCACGAACGCAACTTGGCTCTGAGGCTACCGCAAAGCCAGCCTGTTTAAGTGACGCCTCGATGTCAACGACGATCATCGGCTCGTCCTCGAAAATGAGTGCTAGAGGCTTTCTCA
>NZ_JBVVQR010000081.1:0-3359 GCF_055811535.1 Mesorhizobium sp. WSM4816
CGCTTCACCCCAGCCGAATGCGCCAACTACTTCAAGGCAGCTGGATACGACCCAGATTAAACAGGACGCGCTCTAGTACGTACCCTGGGTTGCGTGAGGCACTCAGAACTCGTCATCATCCACATCTCGCGCAATACGCCGCGCGGCATGATTCCGGCGCCGAGCTCGACTGTAGGTTTATCGAAGCGTACCGCGCATGCCACCTATCTGACAAACGAAGTTGATTGACATTTGAATGCAAGTTTAATGCTATGTCGGATGGACATCGAACTCGCGCGCACCTTTATCGAGATCGTTTCGACCGGAAGCTTCATCCGGGCTTCGGAGCGGCTGAATGTCGCTCAGACCACCGTGAGCGCCCGAATCCGCAGCCTCGAGCAACAGCTGGGACGTGCGCTTTTCATTCGACATAAGGGCGGAGCTTCGCTCACTCCGGCAGGCGAGCAATTCCTGCGTCACGCTCCGATGTTCGTCCAGCTATGGCAGCGTACGCTTCAGCAGGTTGCCGTGCCGCCAGGCCGTCGCGCCGTTCTGACAGTCGGCAGCGAGGTCAGCCTTTGGCAACCGCTCCTCCTTGACTGGGTCCGATGGATGCGCCGGTCGCTGCCGGACATCGCGCTTCGGGTGCACGTCGATGTGCCGCCGGATCTGATCAATCAAGTTGCATCGGGGATGGTCGACGTCGCGATCATGTACGCGCCCCAGCATCGCCCGGGTCTGAAAATCGACCTGCTCACGGAAGAAAAGCTCGTGCTCGTGACCACCGATCCCGAAGCGCGCCTCCTCGGTGGCGCTGACTACGTGTATATGGATTGGGGACCCGACTTTGTGCTTCACCACGACATGAATTTCCCCGATGTCGCACCGGATCTCTCTTTCGATCTCGGTCCACTCGCGCTCAGCTATCTTCTCTCGGCCGGAGGCTCCGGCTATGTCAGGTTGAGTGCAGTCCAGCCTCATATCGCGGAAGGCCGGCTTCACCTCGTGCCCGAGATGCCGCAATTCTCCTATCCGGTCTACGCGGTGCAGTCCGCCCACGCGGAGGGAACCATTGTTAGGCCTGCCATGGCTGGACTGCATTCCATTTTAAACGACGGCCCCGATTAGGTTCCAACTTCGGCAGTGAGCTTTTGCTGACGCTGTTGTCGCGCATTCGTTGATGACCACCGCGTCAGGCTCGACGGCGAGTTAAAGCAACGAACCTGCACTCAAGTGGCAATAACTTTCGTTGGACCTAGAATCCTTTACGGTAAACACTCGGGCATCGATTGCAGTCTCCGAACTCAGGCCCAGTGGCACTTGCCGCTGGAAAGGGCGCTTGTATGCCTCTCCATACGTCTTCCAGATCCGAGCTCCCGATTTCGATTGCGCAAAGCCCGATGGGGCTCGGAAGACCAATGGGGCAGCGGGAGGAAAGGCTCTTAAGCATTCGGCTGCAGCAGGAACTAATCAGGCACGCGTGCCGAGGAATACCCACCACCTACATGCAGTTGCTCCGGTCGGTTGGAACCGTCGCAGACGCCGACGAAACCCTTGTCAGGGCCTCACTTGAAAGGCTGATGGATGAGGACACGATCGCCGCCAGGCCTTTCGTGACAGCTCTTGTTATAGGTCCGCAAGCCGGCGGCCTTCCGGAGCCATGGTTCTTCAGCAAGGCTCGAACGTCCGGACGCCTGGCCTCACGCTCGGATGAACTCGAGGCGTGGGCTTTCCACGCCAGAGAAATGAGGCGAGCGGTTACGCATTATCGCACCATGTCATCGAACGCCGCGGCAGCCCTCTGGGATCGAAGTCCAGGCGTGGGGATCGAAGGAGCAGGCAAAATGCTGATGGCCAAAGATGTAATGACCGCCGACGTCATCACTGTAGCGTCCGACACCACTATTCGGACTGTCGCCGAACTCCTCGTCACCCAAGGCGTAAGCGGAGTGCCTGTCCTGGACGACGATATTCTGGTGGGCATCGTGACGGAAGGAGACCTCCTCCATCGAGCCGAAATCGGCACGGCCGCGCGCCCGGTGTCATGGTGGTCCAGGATTTTCAAGAACAAGGCGGTGCTTGCTGCCGAGTACACCCGCGAGCATTCGACCCGGGTCGTGGACGTTATGACCAAGAACGTCGTAACTGTTGAAGAATCCACGCCAATCGCGGACATCGCCGACCTGTTGGCGCAGCGAAAAATAAGGCGGGTGCCCGTGATACGCGGCGGGAAGGTCGTGGGGATCGTCAGTCGCGCCAACATAGTTCGCGCCTTGGCTGCAACCGCGAACCTTCCACGAAGCGCCTGCAAGGCAGAGGACGAAACTATCCGTCAGCAGATTCCGTTGGCTTTGCGCGATGAGGCGTGGCCGAGCGCCAGCACGCCCAATTTTACGGTCAAGAACGGCGTGGTTTCCTTCTGGGGCACCCTAGAGTCCGACGCCGAACGCGACGCCCTCCGGGTCCTATGCGAAAACATTCCGGGTGTTCAGAAAGTCGAGGATCATCGTATGATCTTGAGCTTTCCGACCTTTGCCGTGTGATGGGCGCAGGTAGTTAAGACGACATCCTGCGTCTTGTTGTGCTAAAAGGAACCAGGAATTGTGACGGCTCTGGGCCGTCGTGAGGAATGCGGCAACGGCGTCCGATTTTCCCAAGCCGCAAATGGCAACAAGGTGACCCAGGAAACGTCAGTCCAGCCTCAGGCTCCGCTGCCTTCCGCCACTGCGGCGGAGCAGCGGGCAACTGCGACACGCAGGCTGGCAGCGCTTGGCGAACTCACCGGAGGAATAGCCCACGATTTCCGGAACCTGCTGACAGCAATCGGGTCAGGCCTCAGGCTGGCTGAAAACAACTGGGACGATCCCACCAAACTGCGTGCATACCTCGCGGAGACGAAGATCGCAATCGACGGAGGGATCGCGCTGACCTCTCAGCTTCTCGCATTTGCCAGGCATCAGAGCCTCGCCCCCCATGTCGGCAACGTGAACGAGTATTTGCACACGTTCGAGCCTTTTCTCAGATACGGCGCCGGGCCGGACGTTCGTCTTATCCTGGATCTCACTCCTGACCTGCCGAACTGCCTGCTGGATCCCGCGTTCTTCGACGCGGCCGTTTTAAATCTTGTCACCAACGCCAGGGACGCTATGCCAAACGGAGGCAGGATCGACATCAGCACCAGTCAGGTTTCTGGCTCCGACACACCTGGAATCAACCTCACCTCGAGCCACGTTCGCGTCAGGGTCAGAGATGAAGGCTGTGGAATGCCCGCCGATATCATCCGCAAAGTGTTCGATCCGTTCTTTAGAGCGGGATGAAGAGAGGCTGAATCGAAGGGGGATTCCCAAATCAGCGGGGATTTGATTCAACATGCTGGCTGG
>NZ_JBVVQR010000082.1:0-3219 GCF_055811535.1 Mesorhizobium sp. WSM4816
CCTGATTGCGTTTCAAAAAACGCCCCATGCGCCATCTGCGCCAAACTTCGGCCCCCGTGCAAAGCCCTCACTTGGGGAGAAGGGGAAGCGCCGCATGTCGGGTTTGCGGCTGGTGCAACGTCCTTGGGGCGAAATCGGTCGCAACCCTGGAGGACGGCATGTCATCGGAAACCACCCAATCACCGGCTCAACCGCCGTGGCAGACCGCGGCAATCCTAATTGGCCGCCTGATCTTCGCAGCCGTCTTCCTCATGGCGGTGGCCTTCAAATTCATCGACATGGGCGCCACCGCGGGCTACATCGTCGCCGCCGGATTTCCGTTCCCGCTGTTTCTGGCCTGGTGCGCGGCCGTGCTCGAAGTCGTCCTCGTCCTGTGCTTCCTGACCGGCGCCTTCTTCTCGCAGGCCGCTCTTGTCGCCGGCGCCTATGTGCTGTTCCTCGCCTTTGCCTTTCACGGGCCGTCGCACTGGGCCGGAAACCAGGCCGAGTTCGGCTTTTTCGTCGATCATTTTACCTTCCTGGCCGGGCTGCTGTTTGCCGCCGTGCATGGGCCGGGCCGTGTGCTGACCTGGAGGCCTGCATCGGCCAGCTGATCGTAGCTCGGCTGGCAAGCGGCGTTCCGATACGGGACGGCGAGGCGATCGCGACGTCACATCTGGTCGTTGTAGGGTTCCTTCATCTGGCCGACCATGCGCGCCAGCTTGGAGAAGGACGGCATGTCCGCCTCCGGCTGGCACTGGTTCGCCAGCTCCAGCAGCCGGATCGGGAAGTTGACGGCATCGCGGCTCGACGCCGACATGCCTTCGGAGCGCTCCTCGCTGGTCTCGCTGGCTTCGGCCTTGCGCAAGGCAATGTCTATCTCTTCGACCGTCAGTACGCCCTTGCGGACAAGGACCTGATTGATCGATGCGACGGCCATCAGCAGGCCCTCGAGTTGCAGATTGGCGACATTCATGGCTTTGCTCCCATTGGCAAATTGCAAACGCGCGAACACCGGTTCCGATCCTGCACCATAGCGCGGCGGGCGGCCGAATTTTAGGCCGGCCCGCGAGATTTCGCTTGCTTTGTGACGGCAGCTATGCTAGGAATATAGTCATGGTGCTGATTTGCGCCGACGACCCGCCCACCGAGGCGGGTTTTTTAATTCAGGCCTTCTCACAAGTTCGTGCCTGTGTTGCCGATATCAAATGCCGGCGGGACAGCGCCCCCTCTGTCCTGCCGGATATCTCCCCCACTTGGGGGAGATCGGATGTCACCCCGGCTTTCGCCAATCACCAGCATCGCGGTAGGCCATGGCCGAGAATCCTTTCGACGACGGACCGGCTGATGTGACCGAACCCAGGGCTTCCGGCCGGCCGAAGCGAGCGAAAAAAACGTTGGCCGATGGTTTTCTGAACGCCATCCGCGCCGATTTCCGGGCACATGGCGCCGGCGTCATCGCCGAGGTTCGTACCGAAAAGCCCGATCAGTATCTGAAGATCGTGCTGTCGGTGCTGCCCAAGGATCTGCATCTCAACATCAACAGTCTGGAAGCACTGAGCGATGACGAAATCAGGCAGCGCATCCGCGGCCTCGAAGCCGTCCTGCGGCCGTTTCTCGAAAAGTCCGGCGTCGCAGGACAGGGCCTCGCAAAACCAGGCCGCGACGGCGAAGACCGAGTATCTGAGCCTGCTCAGGGAATTGGACCGGAGGCGGCGCACTAACCAGCTTGCCGCCTACCGGCCTTACCCGCGACAGGCCGAGTTCCATGTGGCCGGTGCTGCCAACCGAGAACGCCTGTTCATGGCCGGCAACCAGCTCGGCAAGACAAGGGCCGGCGGCGCCGAATGGGCGATGCATCTCACCGGCCGCTACCCCGAGTGGTGGCAAGGCAAGGTTTTTGACACGGCCGTGCGGCTGTGGGCGGCCGGCGTCACCGCCGAGGGCACGCGCGACAACCCGCAGCGCATTTTGGTCGGCCCGCCGCAGCAGCCTGCGGCGTGGGGCACCGGCATGATCCCGGCCGACGCCATTGTCAGCACCATCATTGGGCGCGGCGCGCCGCATGGGCTGGACAGCGTCGTCGTGCGCCATGGCGGCGGCGGCGATGTGCAGGCCGATGAATCGGTGCTGTCGTTCAAGAGTTTTGAGAAGGGCCGCGAAAAGTGGCAGGGCGAAACGCTGCACGGCGTCTGGTTCGACGAGGAACCACCGCTCGACATCTATTCCGAGGGCCTGACCCGCACCAACGCGACAGGCGGCATCACCATCGTCACTTTTACGCCGCTCCTCGGCATGTCGGAAGTGGTGCTGTTGTTTCTGTCGGCGGAAGCGGTGGAGGGAATGGGGTGAGGGGGCAAGTTCAGGAAGAGTGGGTCTTTTCGAGCAAAATCCGAAGACGTCCTTCCTACCTCGCGCTGCCCCTCATCTGCCTGCCGGCATCTTCTCCCCGTATAGTGACGGGGAGAAGGGGCTGGCCGCGGCCTCGGCGCTCTTTCCGCACGTTGGCAATTGGCGAAACCGACGATGGCGGCTTCTTTCTCCCCGTTTACGCAGGGCTGTCCGGGGAAAGTTATTCATATACGAAGGCCATCTGATTGGGAGACGCTCGGTCCCTTGGGCGGCTTGGATTGACCGGTGGCGGCTTCTCGATGGTGTGCATTTTCCGCCGCCCGAACAAGTATTGAGCGACCAGTTCTGTGAACCTCAAGATTGGAATAGTGACGCGGCGGGTGCGCGCGATAATGCGCAGCAGTGCAAAGGCGATCATTGCGGCAAAGAGTTGCAGGCGGATTGCATTGCTGCTGTTGCCGAGGAACTTGCGGATCTTGAGGTGCTGCTTGATCCAGCGGAACAGAAGCTCGATTTGCCAGCGGCCTTTGTAGAGCTGTCCAATCTCGACGGCGGAGCGCTCCAGATCGTTGGTCAAAAGCGTGATGGTGTCGCCCTCTTCGCGCTGAACGCGCAGGCGACGCAGCCGCATCGGCAGCTTGAAAACGCCCTTGCTGACCAGGCTTACCTCACTGTCTTCCACAACCAGGAAGCCGTCGCCCTGCGGCTCGGCTACAGGGCGATCGCGCACCAGCGCCAGCCCCATGTTGGATTTGGGCCGCGTCACGAAGATCGATCCGGCTTCGGCGATCGCCGTCCACCAGCCATAATGGCAGTAGCCCTTGTCGAACACGTAGGTCGCTCCAGCTTCGATCGTGATCTGGCGACC
Source organism: Mesorhizobium sp. WSM4816 (assembly GCF_055811535.1). Lineage (NCBI taxonomy): Bacteria > Pseudomonadati > Pseudomonadota > Alphaproteobacteria > Hyphomicrobiales > Phyllobacteriaceae > Mesorhizobium > Mesorhizobium sp. WSM4816. The sequence goes on from NZ_JBVVQR010000082.1 coordinate 3,200, forward strand.
GACCTGGGCGTCGTTGACGT
>NZ_JBVVQR010000083.1:0-1468 GCF_055811535.1 Mesorhizobium sp. WSM4816
GCCCGCGACGAAGCCGGCAAGCTCGTCCCGCTGGACGTCAAGGCCGGCGATCGCATCCTGTTCGGCAAGTGGTCGGGCACCGAAGTCAAGCTCAATGGCGAAGACCTTCTGATCATGAAGGAATCCGACATCATGGGCATCATCGGCTGAATATCGGCCTCACCATCACTTAAATCCCAGGGCTCAATTCAAGCCCCTGCCAGGAGCTAAAAATGGCTGCCAAAGACGTAAAATTTTCTCGCGATGCCCGTGAGCGCATGCTGCGCGGCGTCAACATCCTCGCCGACGCAGTGAAGGTCACGCTCGGCCCCAAGGGCCGCAACGTCGTCATCGACAAGTCGTTCGGCGCACCGCGCATCACCAAGGACGGCGTCACCGTCGCCAAGGAAATCGAGCTTGAAGACAAGTTCGAGAACATGGGCGCGCAGATGGTCCGCGAAGTTGCTTCGAAGACCAACGACATCGCCGGCGACGGCACCACGACCGCGACCGTTCTGGCGCAGTCGATCGTCCAGGAAGGCCACAAGGCGGTTGCCGCCGGCATGAACCCGATGGACCTGAAGCGCGGCATCGACCTCGCTGTTGGCGACGTCGTCTCGACGCTGATCAAGAACGCCAAGAAGATCAAGACCTCGGAAGAGGTTGCCCAGGTCGGCACCATCGCCGGCAATGGCGATGCCTCGGTCGGCTCGATGATTGCCGAAGCGATGCAGAAGGTCGGCAATGAGGGCGTCATCACGGTCGAGGAAGCCAAGACCGCCGAGACCGAACTCGAAGTCGTCGAAGGCATGCAGTTCGACCGCGGCTATCTCTCGCCCTACTTCGTCACCAACGCCGACAAGATGGTTGCGGATCTGGAAGACGCCTACATCCTTCTCCACGAGAAGAAGCTCTCCAACCTGCAGGCCATGCTGCCGATCCTCGAGGCTGTCGTGCAGACCTCGAAGCCGCTGGTCATCATCTCGGAAGACGTCGAAGGCGAGGCCCTGGCCACGCTGGTCGTCAACAAGCTGCGTGGCGGCCTGAAGATCGCCGCCGTCAAGGCGCCGGGCTTCGGTGATCGCCGCAAGGCCATGCTGGAAGACATCGCCATCCTCACCGGCGGCCAGGTCATTTCCGAAGACCTCGGCATCAAGCTCGAGAATGTCGGCCTCAACATGCTCGGCCGCGCCAAGAAGGTGTCGATCTCCAAGGAGAACACCACCATCGTCGACGGCGCCGGCAAGAAGGCCGAGATCCAGGGCCGCGTCGCCCAGATCAAGCAGCAGATCGAGGAGACCACCTCGGACTACGACAAGGAGAAGCTGCAGGAACGTCTCGCCAAGCTGGCGGGCGGCGTTGCCGTCATCCGCGTCGGCGGTGCGACCGAGATCGAAGTCAAGGAAAAGAAGGACCGAGTCGACGACGCCCTCAACGCGACCCGCGCGGCCGTCGAAGAAGGCATCGTTCCCGGCGGCGGCGTCGCACT
>NZ_JBVVQR010000084.1:0-1394 GCF_055811535.1 Mesorhizobium sp. WSM4816
GATCTGCGCATTAGGTGTTGCGCTCGCCCGAACGCGACTGCTGGTTGGCAGCATCGGCCGATCCGCCCAGCGTGTCGGCGACCGTGGCACCTCGCGCACCCATTGGCTGCCGCGCACCTGTGGTGGTGTCCTTGGCTGTCTGGTGCTCCATCTCGGCATTCAGCTCCGCCCCCACAATCAGGACAATCACGGAGATCCAGGTCCACATCATCAAGCCGATGACTGCCCCCAGGGCTCCATACGTCGCGTTGTAGTCGGCGAAGTTCTCAAGATAATAGGAAAACCCTATCGAGACCGCGATCCACACCCCAGCCGCGAGGAAGGCGCCCCATGTCGCCCATTGCCACTTTGCCCTTTCGCGGCTGGGGCCGTAGCGGTAGATCAGCGTGATCCCGAGGCCGACCAGGATCAGCATCATCGGCCACCGAAAGATCCGCACAAGGGCTTCGGTCCAGCCGCCGAGCTTCAGCAGCGCAAGCATGGCCGGCACGATCCCCACCGACACGATAAAGCCGATACCGATGAGGATGGCGCCAAGTGTGAAGCCCAAGGCCAGAAGATTCAGATGGATAAAGCCGCGCTTTTCACTCTCCTCGTAGGCGATGTTCATGGCTTCGAATAGCGTCTTGATGCCGTTACTGGCGCTCCACAGTGCGACGGCAAGGCCGAACATGAAGCCGAAGCTGAGCGCGCCAGTCTTCTGAGCGGCCAAGGACGCAAGCTGAGATCTGATAATGTCCAGACCGCCCGAAGGCAGTACGCCGCCAAGGAACGCAATGTGCTCAGCGATGGTCTGAGGATCGGCGACAAAACCGTAGATGGACACGAACGCGGCAAGCGCGGGAAAGAGGGCAAGGAGCAGATAGAATGCGGCCCGGCCGCGATCAGCATAACACGGTCCTCGTTTACTTCAGCAAAGACCCGCCACAGCACGTCCTTCCAGCCACGGCTGGGAATCTGTGACGGCCATTCGGCATTGCGTCCGCGGCCCTGCCGTCTGGCCCGCCGCTCAAGCTGCACTTGATCTTCGTAAGCGTCGTCGGCTGTTTTTTTCGACATGGCTGCCGGCCCGGAGCATCTTCTTCGCGGGCAAACGTATGAAAGCGCCAAAGGATGCCGGTGGCAGACCTGCGCTCACAAACAAACATCCGCCGCCTGCAGAAACACTGCGCCATTCCCATGCGACGAGTTGATTTAATAGCAACACTGCCCTGCCCACGACCCTCAATCGCTTGTTGGAGCGACCACCGAGAATAGCCAGCTTCCACCATCTCAGCGAATCGCGGTGGTCGGCTGATTGCGTTTTAACTTTGGCGCGGCCGGCCGGCGGGGATTCTGGGCGTGGGCGGTTGGGAGCTGGTGCCTCTTGGCGTCCAGCCGCTCCAGCATGCAAC
>NZ_JBVVQR010000085.1:0-1310 GCF_055811535.1 Mesorhizobium sp. WSM4816
CCCCGCAGCGCGGGGCTTAGCGGGGGCCCCCCCCGCGCCCCCCCGCGCCCCCCGTCGAAACCCCGATTTACACCCAAAAAAACCCCCCCGGGGGGGGGGGGGCCGCCCCCCCCCCCCCCCCCCCCCCCCGCTGCGGCGGAAGCCCGTACACCCCTTGGTATGAGTCCGTGGTTGAGCAAGGAGCTCCGTCGCATCTTCCATAGCCCGAACGGTTGCCAGGGTTCGACCCCGCACCAGCAAGGAAGGGATCAGAGGATGGCACAAATTGCGTTTCATGTCGGCATCGATGTGGCCAAGGATCGACTGGACGTGGCCATTCTGGAAACAGGGGAGTTGTTCACAGTCGACAACACCGAAGCCGGTTATGCGGCGTTGGTCGAGCGGCTGTCGGACAACGAGATCGGTGCCATCGGTCTTGAGGCGAGCGGCGGCTATGAACGCGCTGTACTCAAGGCGCTGTGGCAAGCAAGACTTCCGGTGCGTCGCATCAATCCGCACAGGCTGCGCCAGTTCGCGCGTGCAGCCGGCATCAACGCCAAGAACGATCGCATCGATGCCCGTTTGATCGCCCGCTTCCTGGCGACGCTACCGGTGCATCCGGTGGAGCTCGATCCAAGCCTGGAACTGGTGATCGAACTGGTCACGGCACGGCGCCAGCTCCAGGCCGAGCTAAGCCGCGTCAACAATCAGGCCGAGCACGTGCGCGATGCTGCTCTCAAGCGGCTGGCCAAGCGGCGTGCGACCCGGCTCAGTGCCGATATCCTGCTACTCGACACACGCATTGCCCAAGCAATTGCGGCCGATCCCGCTCTGGCTCAGCGCGGCCGCCTGCTGCGTTCCACGCCCGGCGTCGGTCCGGTCCTGAGTGCCACACTGATCGCGCTGCTACCCGAACTGGGTCGCCTGTCCAACCGGCAGATCACCGCCCTGGTCGGACTCGCCCCCTATGACCATGACAGCGGCAAGCTCAAAGGCAAGCGATGCATTTGGGGTGGCCGCGAGCCTGTCCGCAACGTCCTCTACATGGCCGCGCTCAGTGCCGGAGTTCATAACCCCGTCTTCGCCGCTTTCCGCCAGCGGCTGCGCTCCAACGGCAAGGTAGCAAAGGTCGCCATCGTCGCCGTCATGCGCAAGCTCATCACAACCCTCAACGCTATGGTGCGCACCAACAAACCCTGGAATCCGACTTCCGTTTGAAGCACGGTTGCTCATCCGTCTCGGCGCTGCGCGCCGATCCACCTTCTCCCACAAGGAGGCCTTTGCACAGAATCGGATTGATGATTCCGGGGGTAAGGAAGAGAGGGAGATGA
>NZ_JBVVQR010000086.1:0-1265 GCF_055811535.1 Mesorhizobium sp. WSM4816
CTCACGAATCGCTTGTAGATGACGGCTGGGCCGAGACGATTGAGCTTCTCGGTGGTGAAGAGTTGATCGCGGGGAGTGCTCGCGAGACGAAGGCGTTCCTGCGGCCGCGGGGCGTCAGATCGGCTACTGATCTGTTGCGCCTGACTCTGGCTTACTGCCTTGGCAAGGTGGGCATGCGGGGCGTCGTGGCCTGGGCGGCGGCGAGCGGGATCGCCGACATCTCGGACGTGGCGTTGCTCGGCCGGCTGCGCAACGCAGGGCCGTGGCTGCAGCAGTTGATTGGGTATCTTTTGAAGCGCGAGGAGGTAGGCTTGGCCAAGGGCCGGCTGATCCGCATCCTCGATGCGACATCGGTTGCCAAGGCCGGTGTGCATGAGAAGAAGAACAATGGCCTTTGGCGTATGCACTGCGCCTTCGATCTTGAGCGCGAGCAGTTCGATTTCCTCGAGATCACCGACCAGAGCGAGGCCGAGCTGATCGACCGCGTGCCGGTGGTGGCGGGCGAGATCCGCATCGGCGACCGCGCCTATCTGCAGGCCGAGCGGATCGCAAAGGTCATGGCGCAAGGCGGCGACGTTGTCGTGCGCGCGGCGTGGAAGAATGTGCGATGGCTCGATGCCAGCGGTAAGCCATTCGATCTCATCGGCCACCTGAAGAGCTGCCGCGAGGAGGTCATCGAAACGCCTGTCTGGCTGGGCCTCAAGAAGGGCGAGCCCCTGAAGATGCGCCTGATCGCCTTGCGCAAATCCGAGGCCGCGACACAAGAAGCGCGGCGCAAAATCAACAAGGAAGCCAAGGCCAAGGGCAAGCAGGTTCAACCGGAGACGCTGATTGCTGCCGGCTTTGTTATCCTTGTGACCTCGCTTGACCAGGAGGAGTTTCCCTCCGGCACAGTTCTCAAGCTCTATCGCATGCGCTGGCGCATCGAGCTCGCCTTCAAGCGTCTGAAGAGCCTGATCGGACTGCGCGCGCCTCCCGCCAAAGACCCAAGGATCGCAAAGCCTTGGATTCTTGCCCACTTCCTCATCGCGCTTGTGACCGAACCCCTCTCGCAGGAGTTGGGTATCTCTCCCCCTTGAGCGACGGACGCCCGCTGCTGTGGCGCGCTACCCGCCAGATCGTCGCCTCTCTGATCGCAGCGATCTTTGCTCAACCTCCCTTGGCAACCCTGCGCCAAAATCTCCATGCCTTGCGACATCGATGGCGTGAACCACCACGAAAGCGCAAATTTCAGTCCATGCCGAAGCTATCTTAGCGCATATGCC
>NZ_JBVVQR010000087.1:0-1183 GCF_055811535.1 Mesorhizobium sp. WSM4816
CCATGTTGGAGGTAAGGGGTGTGATCCGCTGCTTTCGCCCCTTTCCGATACAGCTGACATGAGCGCCGGAACCGAGGTGGATATCGGCGCAGTGAAGGCCGATCAGTTCGGACGCCCGCAGGCCGGTTTGGGCGGCGAGCCGAAGCAAGGCGTGGTCGCGCCGCCCGGTCCAGGTCGACCGCGCGGGGGCGGACAGCAATACATCGAGTTCCTCCTCCGTCAGGAACGTCACAAGCCGTCGCTCAAAACGCTTAGGCGGAATCGCGAGCACCCGTTCGATTGTCGCGGCGTACTCAGGATAACCAAGGGCGGCGAACCGGAACAACGACCGGATTGCGGCAAGCCGCGCATTCCGGGTCCGCGCGCTGTTGCCTCGATGACGCTCGAGGTGATCGAGGAAGTCGCCGACACACGCGGCATCGAGGTCGTTGAACTCCAGCCTGGAAGGCTCTGTGTCATGCCGCGCGGCGGCAAAGACCAGCATCAACCGCAGGGTGTCCCGATAGGCGGCGAGCGTATGCGGGCTGGCTTGCCGCTGCCGGATCAGGCGGTCGGTGAAGAACGCCTGCAAGGTCGCGCTGAGGGCGGTCATGCGCCGCCTCCGATCCGTCGTTCCAGACGATCACCGGCCAGTTGCAGCAATTCCGGAGCCGCCGAGAGATACCAGTACGTCTTGCCCGGATCGACGTGACCGAGATAGGTCGACAGCAGGGCAAGCCGGCGCCCCGGGTCGCCGCCGTCGCGATAAGCATCAAGAAGCGTGCGAACGGCAAACGCGTGCCGCAGGTCGTGGAGCCGTGGTCGGCACCCTGCCGAGCGCGGGGCGATGCCGACGCGACAGACGAGCTTCTGGAACGTGTTTTGAACGTTCACATAGAGCAGCCTAGTGCCGGCCGGTGAGACGAACAGGGCGGGCGTGTTCGGCGGCCGGCGGGGTCGATCGCGCCGGCGCAGATAATTGCCGACGGCCGCAACAGTGCTCGGATGTAACGCCAACTCGCGGGATTTTCCGAACTTTCCGCGCCGAATGGTGAGGCCGCCGCCGACCGCATCGAAGTCGTCGCGGTCCAGGCCGATCGCTTCTCCAACCCGCATTCCGGTCACGGCCAGCAAGCCGATCAGGGTCCGGTAGGTTGCTTCCCGATGCGGCGTGCGCAAGGCCGCGGTTGCCGTCATCAAGGCG
>NZ_JBVVQR010000088.1:0-1177 GCF_055811535.1 Mesorhizobium sp. WSM4816
ATGGCAAAAGGTAAATTCGAGCGTACAAAGCCTCATGTGAACATCGGCACGATTGGCCATGTCGATCATGGCAAGACGTCGCTGACGGCGGCGATCACCAAGTATTTTGGCGAATACAAGCGCTACGACCAGATCGATGCGGCGCCCGAGGAGAAGGCGCGCGGCATCACCATCTCGACGGCGCATGTCGAATACGAGACGGCCAACCGCCACTACGCCCATGTCGATTGCCCGGGCCACGCCGACTACGTCAAGAACATGATCACCGGTGCTGCGCAGATGGACGGCGCGATCCTGGTCGTGTCGGCCGCCGACGGCCCGATGCCGCAGACCCGCGAGCACATCCTGCTGGCCCGCCAGGTCGGCGTGCCGTCGATCGTGGTGTTCTTGAACAAGGTCGACCAGGTCGACGACGCCGAGCTGCTCGAGCTGGTCGAGCTCGAGGTGCGCGAGCTGTTGACCAAGAACGAGTTCCCCGGCGACGACATTCCGATCGTCAAGGGTTCGGCGCTTGCGGCTTTGGAAGATTCCGACAAGAAGATCGGCGAGGATTCGATCCGCGAATTGATGGCTGCGGTCGACGACTACATCCCGACGCCGGTTCGCCCGCTCGACAAGCCGTTCCTGATGCCGATCGAGGACGTGTTCTCGATCTCCGGCCGCGGCACGGTTGTGACCGGCCGCGTCGAGCGCGGCGTGGTCAAGGTCGGCGAGGAGCTTGAGATCGTCGGCATCCGTCCGACCACCAAGACGACCTGCACCGGCGTCGAGATGTTCCGCAAGCTGCTCGACCAGGGCCAGGCCGGCGACAACATCGGCGCGCTGCTGCGCGGTGTCGACCGTGAAGGTGTCGAGCGCGGCCAGGTTCTGGCCAAGCCGGGCACGGTCAAGCCGCACAAGAAGTTCGTCGCTGAAGCCTACATCCTGACCAAGGACGAGGGCGGCCGTCACACGCCGTTCTTCACCAACTACCGTCCGCAGTTCTACTTCCGCACGACCGACGTGACCGGCATCGTGTCGCTGCCGGAAGGCACCGAGATGGTGATGCCGGGCGACAACATCACCGTCGATGTCGAGCTGATCGTGCCGATCGCCATGGAAGAGAAGCTGCGCTTCGCCATCCGTGAAGGCGGCCGCACCGTCGGTGCCGGCATCGTCGTCACCATCAAAGAGTAAT
>NZ_JBVVQR010000089.1:0-1166 GCF_055811535.1 Mesorhizobium sp. WSM4816
TCGCCAGCGCCAGCCGCACCGGGTTGATGTCGGTGATGACCACCTTTCGCGCGCCGACGCACTGCGCCACCAGCGCAGCCATGATGCCGATCGGCCCGGCGCCGGTGACCAGCACGTCCTCGCCGACCAGATCAAAGGACAGTGCGGTGTGAACCGCATTGCCCAGCGGATCGAAGATTGCGGCGATCTCGTCGGGCACGTCGTCGGGGATCGGCACGACGTTGTGCTGCGGGATCGCCAGATATTCACCGAAGGCGCCGGGCCGGTTGACGCCGACGCCGAGGGTGTTGCGGCACAGATGCCCCCTGCCCGCCCGGCAATTGCGGCAATGGCCGCAGACGATGTGGCCTTCGCCCGAAACACGCTGGCCGATCTTGTATTCGGTGACCGCCGCGCCGAAGTCGGCGACGGTGCCGACGAATTCGTGGCCGGTCACCATCGGCACCGGCACGGTCTTCTGCGCCCACTGGTCCCAATTATAGATGTGGACGTCGGTACCGCAGATCGCGGTCTTCCTGATCTTGATCAGAACGTCGTTCGGGCCGATTTCCGGCACCGGCACTTCTTCCATCCAGATGCCCGGCTCGGCCCTGGCCTTGACCAGCGCCTTCATCATGTTCGACATTCTTTTGTCCCTTGAAACTCTTGATCCGGAATCACTTTTCGCTTCCGGCCGTTCAGGAAATCACACCAAGTTCGCGCCCGACCGCGCCGAACGCCTCGACCGCCCGGTCGATATCGGCGCTGGAATGGGCGGCCGACATTTGCGTGCGGATGCGGGCCTGGCCCTTGGGCACGACGGGGAAGGAAAAGCCGATGACATAGATGCCGCGCTGCAGCATGCGGGCCGCCATCTCCTGCGCCAGCGTCGCATCGCCGAGCATGACCGGAACGATCGGATGATCGGCGCCGGCCAGCGTAAAGCCGAGCTTACCCATTTCGGACCGGAACCGCGCCGCATTGGCATAGAGGCGCTGACGCAGCGCATCGCCATTTTTGATCAGTTCGAAAACCCGGATCGAGGCGCCGGCGATCGCCGGCATCAGCGTGTTGGAAAACAGATAGGGACGCGAGCGTTGGCGCAGCCAGTCGACCACCTGGCTCTTGCCCGATGTGTAGCCGCCCGACGCGCCGCCCAATGCCTTGCCGAGCGTGCCGGTGATGAT
>NZ_JBVVQR010000090.1:0-1122 GCF_055811535.1 Mesorhizobium sp. WSM4816
AGCCTGTTTAAGTGACGCCTCGATGTCAACGACGATCATCGGCTCGTCCTCGAAAATGAGTGCTAGAGGCTTTCTCATGTCCTCACCCTCCTTTGATGGGCAGGAGCACGATGTGCGCTGACACCACGGCGTCAAATTCATAAGCCTGTCCGGATCAGAGTCCATACTCATTTGTTAAATGAGCGAAAACAGTGACGTCACTTCAAACGCTTGGCCCTACTCCTCGTCCCAGAAGTCCTGCAGCGAAGCATGGCGCAACTCCTCCTCGCCCCTGAGGTGTTTCACACGGGCCTTGAAGCCTGGCTTGACCCACTGTGTTGCCGGCCGCTTTGGGATGTCCTTGGGCGCCTCGCCGGCATGTTCCTGCACGCGCTTCCACAACCGCTCGCGCATCTCGCGATTGACGCTGACGAAAGCACTGCCGACATATTTCCGGGTGCCTGGCTCAGCCATCAGAGCAAACGCGGGCTTGCCCCTCTCGCGTTCAACTCCGAGAATCTCAAACTCGCCTTCGGTGAAGGATTTTGTCTTCAGCCAATTGGTGGTCGGGCCGCTGCGATATTTGCTGTTTCGACGCTTGGATACCATCCCCTCCAGGCCAGCCGCATCGATCAGATGGTAGATTGCGTTGGCCTCGCCCGGCATCGTCTCACTGAACTGGATGCGGCTGTCAGACCCTATAAGGCCGACCAGGATTTCCCGCCGATCCTCAAGTACCATGTCGCGCAAGTCGTGGCCGTTGAGATGCAGCAGATCGAACGCGACGAAATAGAGGTCGTGCTGGCGTCTGGTGATTGCCTTGCGCAGCGCGGCAAAATCCGAAAGGCCAGCCTTATTCAAGACGACGACTTCGCCGTCGATGATGGCATTCTCCACGTTGAGACCTTTGGCTGCCTCGACCAGGTCGCGGTATTTGGAGGTCCAGTCTAGGCCGCGGCGGGTGAAGATCCGCGCACCGTCGGCGTAGATTATGATCTGGGAGCGGTAGCCGTCGAATTTGGCTTCGTGCATCCAGTCATCGCCTTGGGGCGGCTTCGCTACCAAGGTGGGCATCATCGGTCGGATGAACTCAAGCCGGCCGACGCCGGTACTTACAATTTTACGCACCGATTCGATTCTAGG
>NZ_JBVVQR010000091.1:0-1092 GCF_055811535.1 Mesorhizobium sp. WSM4816
CCCGACCACTTGCCGAACAGGATGCGATCGCCGGCCTTGACGTCCAGCGGGACGAGCTTGCCGGCTTCGTCGCGGGCGCCGGAACCAACGGCGATGATCTCGCCTTCCTGCGGCTTTTCCTTCGCCGTGTCGGGGATGATGATCCCGCCGGAGGTCTTGGATTCGGATTCGACCCGACGAACGACCACGCGGTCATGCAGCGGCCGGAAATTCGACTTTGCCATTTTGGATATCCCTGGTGCGGAGGTTGAAAGGTTCTCCGTTGCCGGAGCGTGGTTAGCACTCGCCGGTGGAGAGTGCTAACGTGGCGCTGAAATAGGCTGTGGGCTCGTACTAGTCAAGACGGACGAGGGGACGGCCGAAGAGCAAAGGATTTGGAATCGGCGCGGAAGCTTGGCCCCCGTTACGGTGCATCCAACTGCCTAAGCGAGCGTTTCGGCCGTAAGCGCTGGGCCAACTTTCGTCTCTGTTTGGAATGTGAAATTATGTGAAATTAATGGCCGAGCAGTCGGCCGGAATCGATGGCCAGCCAAACAGTCTGAGCTTTTTGCAATTCATCATAACCTAAGTGGCATCGCCAGAAGGAGCGCTTATCGCAATCGATGGTCTGCAAATGCCTGCCGAAGCGCCTGGCAATCCTAAAGCAAGGCGCTCGCAATTTGCTTGTTCGGTAGGTTCCGATCAGCAGGTCGAGAGGAATGCTCGTTTTGAGGACGATGTTTGGGATTTCGTGATCGAGGTGGATTGTTTCTGTGGTGAGGTTTGCGTCGGCGATTATGCGCGCCCGTCCAGTGCGCCTACCGCGCGAATCTCTCCCTGCACGAATTCCGCCGTGAACGCAGCGCGTTGAGCCGCAACGGCACCGGAAAGCCTTGACGATCATGCCGGGTACTGGCGTGTGCTGCGATGTTGTAGGTGGTCACGCGGGCCTTGACGTCATTGCGACGGTAAATGAGCAGCGGGGACCGGGTGGGGGGCTTGGGGTTAGTCCCCGCTGCTTTGAGCTGCCTTAGCAGGGTGCAGTGGCAGCACAACTAAATAGTGACTGAGCGATGACAGGACCCAGACAGCGGAGCCTTGGGCACCCTGTCA
>NZ_JBVVQR010000092.1:0-1056 GCF_055811535.1 Mesorhizobium sp. WSM4816
TAGAGCGGGATGAAGAGAGGCTGAATCGAAGGGGGATTCCCAAATCAGCGGGGATTTGATTCAACATGCTGGCTGGGGATGGAGGCCAGCATGGATGGGCAAGCCTTATTCGATGGATCTGCGCGAGCGGGTTGTTGGTGCGGTTGAGCAGGAGGGCCTGTCGCGGCGGCAGGCGGCGGCGCGTTTTGGGGTCGGCATCAGCACGGTCATCCGGTGGGTTCGCCGGCTGCGGGAAACGGGCATGGTGGAGCCCGGCAAGATGGGCGGGCGACGGCCGAAGAAGATTGCCGGTGCGCACCGCGACTGGCTTATCGAGCGCTGCCGCAATACAGACTTCACGCTGCGCGGCCTTGCGGCAGAACTGGCCGAGCGCGGGCTGAAGGTCGACTACCGCTCGGTGTGGGAGTTCGTCCGTGCCGAGAAGCTGACGCACAAAAAAAGACGCTGATCGCCGCCGAGCAGGATCGGCCCGATGTGGCGCGTCGGCGGGCGCAGTGGAAGGCCCATCAGGGCCGGATCGCCGCCTCCCGCCTGGTCTTCATCGACGAGACCTGGACCAAGACCAACATGGCTCCGCTCCGGGGCTGGGCGCCGCGCGGCCAGCGCCTGAAAGCCAAGGTGCCGCATCGACGCTGGAAGACCATGACCTTCCTGGCTGCCCTGCGCCACGACCGCGTCGACGCCCCATGGCTCATCGACGGGCCGATCAACGGCGAGCGCTTCCGGCTCTATGTCGAGAAGGTGCTCCTGCCCACCCTCAAGCCGGGCGACATCGTCGTCATCGACAATCTCGGCTCACACAAGGGCAAGGCCGTCCGGCACGCCATCCGCAAAGCCGGCGCCAAGCTCTTCTTCCTGCCCAAATACTCGCCGGACCTGAATCCAATCGAGCTGCTCTTCGCCAAGCTCAAGCACCTGCTGCGAAAGGCCGCCAGACGCACCACCGACGCCGTCTGCAGCGCCATCGGCCAAATCCTCGACACCGTCACATCAAAGGAATGCGCCAACTACTTCACCGAGGCCGGCTATGTCCCAACCTAAAATCATCGCGCTCTA
>NZ_JBVVQR010000093.1:0-1046 GCF_055811535.1 Mesorhizobium sp. WSM4816
CTAGAGCACGTCCCGTGATCGATGAATCGATTGTGATGTGACGACGAGCTTCTCCGGTGATTCAACATCCACCTTGATGGAGGTGGATGATGGGAAAAGCACTGAGTGGGGATCTGCGGTCCCGGGTTTTGAAAGCTTCGGATGCCGGCATGTCGGCCCGACAGGCGGCGGCACGGTTTGGGGTCGGCATATCGAGCGCGATCCGCTGGATTGCGCGGGCCAGGATCGGCGAACTGTCGCCGCGCCCGCAGGGCCGCCGCCGCGCGTCCAGCCTGGATGCGCATGACGCCTTCATTTTCGGGCTGATCGAGGAGCGCAAGGACATCACGTTGAACGAGATGGTGGCGCGTCTGGAGGTCGAGCAGTCTTTTCGGATCAGCCGCAGCGCCTTGAGCGCCTGGCTCGGCCGGCACGGCTGGACATTCAAAAAAAGTCCGCGCACGCACTGGAGCAGGATCGCCCCGACGTCCTGAAGCGACGCCGGGACTGGTTCGACGGCCAGCTCGACCTCGATCCAACGAAGCTGGTCTTCATCGATGAGACCGGACTGTCGACGAAGATGGCCCGCCTGCGCGGACGAGCCCCACGCGGCGAGCGCTGCCGGGCCGGCGTGCCCCATGGTCATTGGAAGACCACCACCTTCACCGGCGCATTGCGGCTGACCGGCATGACCGCCCCCTTCGTCTACGACGGCGCCATGAACGGCACCGTGTTCCTGGCGTATGTCGACCAGGTGCTGGTTCCCACACTCGAACCCGGCGACGTCGTCGTGATGGACAACCTGCCTGCCCACAAGGCCGCCGGCGTCCGCGACGCGATCGAGACGGCGGGGGCGAGCCTGCTCTATCTCCCGCCCTATAGCCCAGACTTCAATCCCATCGAAAACGCCTTCGCCAAGCTCAAGGCGCTGATGCGGGCAAAGGCCGAGCGGACAATCAGCGCACTGTGGGACGCAGTCGGCGCGATCCTCGAACGCTTCACCCCAGCCGAATGCGCCAACTACTTCAAGGCAGCTGGATACGACCCAGATTAAACAGGACGCGCTC
>NZ_JBVVQR010000094.1:0-1028 GCF_055811535.1 Mesorhizobium sp. WSM4816
AGCAAATGGTCGAAGGCTGTGAGGTTCGCCGGCGGCCTCCGGCGCGCGTGCTCGACTGCGATTCGACCAAGATGCCCCGGTATTGTACCGACGATTGCTTGCACGACCTCGTCCTGGACCTCGAAAATGGAGTCGAGCGTGCGGTCATAGCGTTCCGCCCACACGTGCGCCCCAGTCGTTGCGTCGATTAGCTGGGCCGTTATGCGTACCCAGTTCCCGGCCTTGCGCACGCTGCCTTCGACGATCCAGCGCACGCCGAGTTCGCGCCCGACGTCCTGGATCCTCGGCGACCGCCCTTTGTAGTAAAATGAGGAATTGCGCGCGATGACCAAGAGGCTCTTGAAGCGCGAGAGTTCCGTGATGATGTCTTCGGTCATGCCGTCCGCGAAGTACTCCTGCTCGGGATCACTGCTCATGTTCACAAACGGCAAGACGGCGATGGCAGGCTTCTCGGCTGTGACTCTGGGCGTCACGACCGCAACAGCCGGTGTTCCGGCGACCCGATAGATCCGAACCGGCTCGGCGATGTTCTTCAGGTTCTGCGTACCGAGATCCTCGAAGCCTACTTGGACTTTGTTCCTGATGTGGTCATGCGCGGTCCCGGAGACCAGGATGGAACCCGGTTCGGCGACGCTTTCGAGCCTCGCGGCGATGTTGACGCCGTCGCCATAGAGATCACTGCCTTCGACAATGACGTCACCCAGATTGACGCCGATGCGCAGCACGATCCGCCGCTCCTCAGGCTGATCGCTGTTTACGGCGGCCATGCCCTCCTGGAGCTCGACCGCGCATTGCACGGCGTTAACAGCGCTGGCGAACTCCACCAGCACGCCATCGCCGGCGACCTTGAAGATGCGCCCGCGATGCTTGGCAACCAGGGGCCTCAGCACCTCCTTGCGGCGAATCTTGAGGGCAGCCAGCGTGCCGGCTTCGTCGACCTCCATCAGGCGGCTAAAACCGACTACATCCACTGCCAGAATCGCGGCCAAACGGCGTTCCATGCTTATCCCTGGAAAGGCTGACCAGAC
>NZ_JBVVQR010000095.1:0-1010 GCF_055811535.1 Mesorhizobium sp. WSM4816
CAAACGTTCACGTCAGTGTGGATTACAGGTGCGGCTGTGCAGGCCCTATCGAGCTCGGCCCTAGCCAAGCTAGCTGCGCCCCTTCACTAGGACGTACCCATGCAGAACAAGTCCTTAGCAGCCACTGGCTTCCTCTGCCTGGGCGTTCTCGTCTTCTCACTGCAGGACGTGATCCTGAAGGGCCTCTCGGACACCTATCCCGTTACGCAAGCGATGACTGTTCGATCAATCGTCGCATTGCCCATTCTGCTGGTGCTGGTAGGGGCGACAGCCAGACTGCGGTCTATTTTCTCAAAACGGGCCGGGCTGCTCGCCATCCGAGCCGTAATCTCGCTGGGAGCATACCTGTTCTATTATCTCTCGATCGCAGCGCTTCCTCTGGCCGATGCTGTCGCACTCTTTTTCGTCGCCCCGCTCATCATTGCAGGTCTCGGGATTCTCTTCCTCGGAGAGCGACCTCACACCGCAACCCTGATCGCGCTCATTGTCGGTCTGCTCGGCGTCATCATAACGCTGCAACCGGGTCTTGCTGTCTTCGAGTGGGCAGCTGCGTTGACCCTCCTGGCTGCTGCTCTGTACTCGTCGGCCCAGGTCTTGGCGAGGAAGCTTGGCGACAGCGAGGTCGCCGCGGTTATCACCTTCTATCAGAACCTGGCCTTCCTCACCGGCGCGCCGGCGCTGGCGGCGCTTGTGAGCTTGGGCGGCCTTGAAGACGCCAATCATCCAAGCCTTGCTTTCCTCACGCGCCCATGGGTCTGGCCTACGCTCCAGGATACTTTGCTGATGGCCGGCTGCGGTGTGATCGCATCTGCCGGAATGACATTGCTTTCCCAGGCCTACCGCCTTGCCCCAGCAGGCAACGTTGCCGTCTTCGAGTACACCGCCATCGTCTGGGTTCCACTTTGGGGGCTGCTGTTTTTCGACGAGGTGCCGAAGATCACCACCGTTCTCGGCGCAGTTTTGATCTGCGGAGCGGGGCTGTTCGCCCTAAGATCTGCGAGGTGAAGCGC
>NZ_JBVVQR010000096.1:0-911 GCF_055811535.1 Mesorhizobium sp. WSM4816
TCGTCCAGGATGGCGTTCGCCGATTTGCGCTCGCGCCAGTCGACGAACTCGTACTGGATCACGCCGACCACGTCTTCAGGAATGTCCTGGCCGCCGCCTTGCGTCTTGCCGACACGGGTATAGACCGATTTCACGCCCGGCCAGCCGAGAAGCCGGTTTTCCGCGGTCGTTGTGGCGGCATCCATTTCGGCGAGCGAAAGGTTGCCGCGGGCGTGCACATAGAGCAGGCCGTAGTCAGGCTCGACATTCGGGAAGAACTCGACGCCGGCGCCGTATTTCGAATAGGCAAAGCCGACACCGAACAAGAGGCCGACGGTGAGCAGAAGCACGGTGATGGGAAAGCGCACCGCCTGCTTGACCACCGCCATGTACCAGCCGTCGCGGTTGTCGTTCTCGTGATGCGGCGGCGCCTTGGCGAACAAGGCGCCCAGCGCCGGTGCAAAAACCAGTGCATAGAGCATCGAGGCCGAGAGCGTGACGATCAGCGTGATCGGCATGTATTTCATGAAGTCGCCGATGATGCCCGGCCAGAACAGCAGCGGCGAAAAGGCGGCGATGCGCGTCATCGTCGCGGCGATGACCGGACCGGCCATGCGCTTGGCGGCAAGCGCGAACGCCTCTGCCTTAGGCATGCCTTCGCTCATCCGCCGCTCGGCGAATTCGGTGACGATGATGGCGTCGTCGACCAGCATGCCGACCGCCAGGATGAGGCTGAACAGCACGATCATGTTGATCGTGTAGCCCATCATGGCCAACAGCAGGATGCCGATCAGGAAGGACGATGGAATGGCCAGGCCGATCAGCAGCGAGGCACGGCCCGACAGCGCGTAGAGAATGACGATGAACACCAGGATCACGGCGATCATGACGTGGTTCTGCAGATCGCCGAGCAACTGGTTGACGAAGACCGA
>NZ_JBVVQR010000097.1:0-893 GCF_055811535.1 Mesorhizobium sp. WSM4816
CGCGTGAACACCATCAGCATCGACGGTGTCACCACCAGAGTCAGCAAGGTGGCGAAGGACAGGCCGAAGACGATCGCCGAGGACAGTGAAATCCACCATTGCGTCGACGGCGCGTTGATCGTCGTCTCGTGATGGAAGATTTCGAGACCGAGGCCGAAAGCGATCGGCAGCACGCCGAGGATCGCCGACACCGCCGTCAGCACCACCGGGCGGGCACGTTCGCGGCAAGTCTGCAGCACGGCGTCCATCTTGTCCCAGCCCTCTTCGCGCAGCCGGTCGTAGGTGTCGATCAGCACGATGTTGTTGTTCACCACCACGCCGGCCAGCGCGATGACGCCGATGCCCGACATGACGATGCCGAACGCCTCTCCAGTCAACAGCAATCCCAGGAACACGCCGACGGTCGCCATGACCACGCAGGACAGCACCAGCCAGACGCTGGTGAACTTATTGAACTGCATCAGAAGCACCAGGAAGATCAGGAAGATCGCCGCGCCAAAGGCCTTGCTGAGGAAAGCGCTGGCCTCGGCGCTGTCCTCGTTCGAGCCGGCAAGCTTCCAGCGTATGCCGCTGCCGAGATCCACTTCGGCGACAGCCTGGCTGACCTGCTGCTGGACAGAAGCGACCTGCTCGCCGGCGGCGACATTGGCCTGGACGACCACGGTGCGCGCGCCGTCGATGCGGTTGAGGATGCCGACGGTCGGCTCGGGCTTGCGCACGACGAAATTCGAGATCGGCACCGACCCTTGCGACGTCTGCACCCTGAGGTCGTCGAGGGTCGACAGCGTGCGCCGGTCCTCGGGCAGACGCAGCCTGATGTCGACGGCGTCGTCCGCACCGGCCGGCCGGTATTCGCTGAGCTTCAGCCCGTTCGTCACCAGTTGCACCACCGT
>NZ_JBVVQR010000098.1:0-827 GCF_055811535.1 Mesorhizobium sp. WSM4816
TGGTGCTTGTTGGGCCGATGCATCAACCGGTCCTTGATGCCGGCCTGCTTAAGCCGGGCATGCCGGGCATGGGTGTAATAGGCCTGGTCGCCATAGGCCGCCTCTTCGTCGCCGCAGATCAGCGTGTCGGCCGGCTCGGTGTCGGTGATCGAAGCATCGGTGAAGTGCATCCGCCGGATCAGCGTGTGAGTCTCGTCGACGCCGTTGTGCACCTTATAGCCGAACGTGGACTTTTTGCCCTTGCGTCCCCAACGCGCATCGGGGTCGGCCGATGGCCGCGCCGACGTCTCCTCACCCTTCTTCGGCTTCGCCGGCGGGCGGGCGGCGGCCTGCATGAACGATGCATCAATCAGCGTGCCGCGCTTGAGGATCAGGCCCTTCTGCTCAAACTGCCGGGTGATCTCATCGAACACCCGATCAATCAGCCCGTCGCACTTCAGCTCTTCGCGGAAGCGCCACAGCGTCGAATGGTCCGGCGTGCGGTCCGACAGGCTGAAGCCGGCAAAGCGGCGGAACGACAGCCGGTCGCGCAGCTGCATCTCAAGGGCGGGGTCGCTGAGATTGTTCCACACGCCCAAAAACAGACAGCGCAGCAATGTCTCGGCTGGATAGCTGGTGTTGCCCTTCCCCGGCCCGCTGCGCTGACCAAGAAGTGCCCGGATCGGCATCCAGTCGATGACCGTCGCGATCTGGTCGAGCTGCGTCGTATCCGACAGCGCCAGCGCATCCGCCAGGCTCAGTTGACCAACAACACGATCGACCATCCGAATCATCTCCCTCTCTTCCTTACCCCCGGAATCATCAATCCGATTCTGTGCAAAGGCCTC
>NZ_JBVVQR010000099.1:0-225 GCF_055811535.1 Mesorhizobium sp. WSM4816
TCGAGGATCGCATCGTTGCCGAGGGTGAGGCTCCCGACACCTGGATAGATCGGGCACGCGTAGCGGCCCGACAGCTTTCGGCAGGCGGACCGGTATTCGACATCTCCAAGGTTCGTGATGTGAGCCCCGAAGCACGCGCGGCGGAGCACTGGCAGGCCTATGTGTCGCGACTGGGAACCCAGCCGGGCATCATCGTTGCCGAACAAAAGGTGCGCGATGGCCAAT
>NZ_JBVVQR010000099.1:325-820 GCF_055811535.1 Mesorhizobium sp. WSM4816
CCGCAGGCTTTGCTGTCCGGAACGCAGGTCGATCCCGCCCGCGTTCATTCACAGTGGCAATTCTATCAGAGCCTTGAGCCGGAGTTCGTGTTGAAGCGGCTAACGGCGTCGCTGGCTCCGCCGGATTCAGTACGACTTTCGATCGTCAATGATCGCATCGTTGCCGAGGGTGAGGCTCCCGACACCTGGATAGATCGGGCGCGCGCAGCGGCCCGACAGCTTGAGGCAGGCGGACCGGTATTCGATATCTCCAGGGTCCGTGATGTGAGCCCCGAAGCACGCGAGGCGGAGCGCTGGCAGGCCTATGTGTCGCGACTGGGAACCCAGCCGGGCATCATCGTTGCCGAACAAAAGGTGCGCGATGGCCAATTCTATATTGCCGGCATGAGAGACCCGCTTGCCGCCGACCCGCAGGCTTTGCTGTCCGGAACGCAGGTCGATCCCGCCCGCGTTCATTCACAGTGGCAATTCTATCAGAGCCTTGATCCGGAGTTC
>NZ_JBVVQR010000100.1:0-787 GCF_055811535.1 Mesorhizobium sp. WSM4816
CCAGCAAGCCGATCAGGGTCCGGTAGGTTGCTTCCCGATGCGGCGTGCGCAAGGCCGCGGTTGCCGTCATCAAGGCGATGACGTCCTCCTGCGAATAGAGGTAGGGCGTCGCTCGGCAAGATCGCCCCGGCAGCAGATCACACGGCGGCACCTCGGTTGCCGGCTCAATCCCGCGCAGATGGGTCGCAAAGCGGCGAACGACGGAAAGTCGCGCCGACATCCAGCTTCGATCGGCGCCTGCCGGCAGCATCGCCCAAGTGAGGGCCGTCTTGGTGGTCAGGTGGTCTTCGCCCTGCGCCTCGAGGTAGGTGAGGAACTGGGCAAGAAGCTTCTCGGACCGAACAAGCGTGTAGCCGAGGGCGCGACGCATGGCCAGGTAATCGGCCAGGGCCTGGCGAAGGGCGCTCATGCCACCTCTCCCGGCCAAGGGCGGGCGATCGTTCGCAGGGCTTCGCGATCAACCTTGGCATAGATCGCCGTTGTCAGGGCGCGGCGATGACGCAGGACCTGCCCGACCTCCGGTAGCGACGCGCCGGCGCGCAACATCGCCGACGCCGCCGTATGGCGCAGGCGGTGGGCATGGATCCGGCCGAGCCCGGTGCGGCAACCGGCGGCGGCCACGATTTGCGACACGCCAGCGCTTGTGAGGGCATCGTGGGGCGCCCTGATTCGCACAAATACTGTCCGGCCCTGGGCGGTCCGGGGACGGCCGTGGCGCAGATAGGCCGCCACCGCTTCGCCGACATCGGCCGGCAAGGGAAGGTGTTCGATGCAGCTTCCTTTGCCC
>NZ_JBVVQR010000101.1:0-750 GCF_055811535.1 Mesorhizobium sp. WSM4816
CGTGGCGCAGATAGGCCGCCACCGCTTCGCCGACATCGGCCGGCAAGGGAAGGTGTTCGATGCAGCTTCCTTTGCCCCGTACGAGAATCTCACCGGTCCGCCAATCCAGGTCGTCAAGCTTGAGCTTGGCGACTTCCCCCGCCCGCAAGCCGAGACGAACCAACATGGTCAGGACCGCGAAGTCGCGGCAGCCGTTCGACGTATCGCGGCCGCAGGACGTCAGCAGGCGCTGAACCTGGTCGCAATCCAGTCCCTTTGGCAACCCAGCCAATCGCCGACCGGCGACCGAGGGCACGCAAGCGGCAAGAGATCGCGCGATGAGACCCTCGACATGAAGGAACGTGAGCAGCGACCGCAGCGCCGTTACAGTCAGGCTTGCCGCGCCGCGGCTCAGCTGAGGGCAACGTGCCACGACAAAGGTGACGACGTCGGTCGCGGCCAAACCCGCAAGGTCCAGGGCACGCCCGTCGGACGACAATCGATGACGCAGAAAGGGGCGCACCATCCGGGCATAGACATCGGCGGTCGCTTTCCCCAAACCGCGCTCAATCGCCAGATAGCGTTGGTATCGTTCCAGCAGCTGATCTGCCGGATCGTCGGGTGCACGGGGCGACGGCAGCACCACGCTGCGAGACTGCAAATAGGCCAACAGGGGCTGCAATGCTTTGATCGAGCGGAGTTGCGGGCCAGCGGCACGACGGGTACGGACGAACCGATCGACCTCGCTCGCACCCAGTCCCTCCACATCCA
>NZ_JBVVQR010000102.1:0-692 GCF_055811535.1 Mesorhizobium sp. WSM4816
CGATCGACCATCCGAATCATCTCCCTCTCTTCCTTACCCCCGGAATCATCAATCCGATTCTGTGCAAAGGCCTCCTAACGTCAAAGGGGATGGCCCGTTCCATGACATGTCGGTGCACTGCCTTGGGCACTGGACGATGATCAAGGATGATTTTAACTTCGATGGCAGTTGTGTCGAAACCGACAAGGACGGCGACAACGTCTTCACAACGTTCGATAACCAGAACCACTACATCGTCGGGGGCACAGGAAAGTACGAAGGAATTACAGGAAAGGCCCCCTACACCCCGGTTCAGCTACACGAAACGGTTGGCGGTCGAATCGGACGCGTGGTCAACCATAAGGCGTCCTGGGAGATCAAGTAGGCCTGAGTTTCGGACACTGACCCTGGGCGGCCCGGGTACGGGGCTCTGCGCCCGCGCCCGGATCGTCGTAGGTCGTCGGCCGTGGCCGTATCCGGAGATCGGCCGAGGAAGCTGGCGAACCTTCCGACGTCGCGGAGATAGTTGCGCTGCGTCTCCTTGCCGAACCGGCGCAGGGTCATATCGTCGATCAGCCGCTGGCGCAGCGGGCTGATCGGAGCTTCGAGAACAGGATGGGTCATGGTCAGGCTCCTTGTTGAAGAAGCCCGTCATGCTCTGCCGCCGCCGAACAACGCTCAATGCAGGCGCGACGACCGGTTCCTGATCTCTA
>NZ_JBVVQR010000103.1:0-689 GCF_055811535.1 Mesorhizobium sp. WSM4816
GCAGTAGCCCTTGTCGAACACGTAGGTCGCTCCAGCTTCGATCGTGATCTGGCGACCGACCTGGGCGTCGTTGACGTTGGCGTCGGTGATGTCGAGGACGCGCGGACTGTCGGTCTTCGGGTCATAGACGACATGCACCTTCATGCCGCGGATGCGCCCATTCGACTTGGCCCAATCGCACAGTTTGCCGAGCGGAACGGGGGTCGAGTCGATCAGCCGCAGCATTGCTTCGCCCTCGCGCCGCGTTTGCCTGTCGAGCAGGTTCGCCACCAGACCGAACGCCTCGGCAAAGATGGCGACCGGACGCCGTCGGTTGGCATCCGACAAGGTCGAACGTATCAACGGACCGCTGCCCAGGTGATAATGATGCTGGCTGTTGGCGTTCCAGCCGGCTTCCAGGCCACGCAAGCTGCTGCTGCCGCAGAACTGGGCATAGATCAGCGCCACCAGATGATCCCAGCTTCTGAACGATTTGTCGTACGCATCCCCGTCGTGGTGATCCACAATTGCTTGGAATTGACGCCGATCGATGGGTTCAAGAAGCTGCCCGAAGATGCTAGGTGCAAAGCGCATGCCCCGTTCCTCTTCTGAGTCTCGACAACCAGAGAGAAGACGGACAAACCCCGTTTTACGGGGCATGCACATGTGGCATTTCGATTCACTCAAAACTTTCCCCGGACAGCCCTGCC
>NZ_JBVVQR010000104.1:0-641 GCF_055811535.1 Mesorhizobium sp. WSM4816
GGCGAACTGGGTCTTGGCCTCGAACCACTCGCGCGGCGGTCGTTTCCATTCCTCGGCTGCATGGTTCAGCACCAGATATAGCAGCTTCATGGCCGCATCGTCACTCGGGAAGTGTCCCCGGGTGCGGACGGCGCGGCGCAGTTTGGAGTACAGCGCCTCGATCGCGTTCGTGGTGTAGATGATCCGGCGCACGCTTTCGGGGAAGGCGAAGAACGGTACCACGTGTTGCCAGTTGCGCCGCCAGCTCTGGGTGATCGCCGGATACCGCTGGCCCCAGTAGCCGGCCTCGAATTCCTCCAAGGCCTTCATGCCGGCTTCTGCATCCTTTGCCCGGTAGATCGCGCGCAGCGCCGGCACGACGGACTTGCGATCCTTCCACGACACGAACTCCAGCGAATGGCGGATCAGATGCACGATGCAGGTTTGGACCACGGTCTGGGGGAAGACGGCGTTGATCGCCTCGGGGAAGCCCTTCAGGCCGTCGACGACGGCGATCAGGACGTCGGCGACGCCACGGCTCTTCAGCTCGTTATGACACGCAGCCAGAACTTGGCGCCCTCGGTCTGTTCGATCCAAATGCCGAGGATCTCCTTCGTGCCGTCCGGCAGGATGCCGAGCGCGATGTAGACGGCCTTGTTGCG
>NZ_JBVVQR010000105.1:0-637 GCF_055811535.1 Mesorhizobium sp. WSM4816
AAGATCACCACCGTTCTCGGCGCAGTTTTGATCTGCGGAGCGGGGCTGTTCGCCCTAAGATCTGCGAGGTGAAGCGCGCTGTGCTGGCAAATTCGACGTCGCAGATGAATTGTTAATGTCGCTTTTAGCCTGGCCGCTGTTGTGCTCTCAAAAGGGAGTTGCAGATCGCCAACAGGTTCGAAATCAAGCGCCTGATGGCGACCAGAAGCAGGCCGACCATCATCTCGACGGCCCAGGTCGCCCGTGCGTTGAACACGCTGATGAGAGCGTGTCCACTTGAGGCCGCTCCCTCGAAGACGCTATTGGGCAAGCACCCGTGCGCCATGGTCATGTCGTTCAGTTGACTGCGACGAGGCTCACCATCAGTCTTTGGCGAGTGGGTGACTGACCCCGGAACCCCGTTTGTATGGGTAAACGCTAATACCGTTGGATGGAGGTCGGCGCGATCGCAAACGACTACGGAAGGATTTACTCCAAGGCGGAGGTTAGCGATCGAACGCTGAATGAGAGCCCACCGCATATCGGTACACGCAGGACGGCGGCTAGATGGTATAGTGTCGGTCTGGTCAGCCTTTCCAGGGATAAGCATGGAACGCCGTTTGGCCGCGATTCTGGCAGTGGATGTAGTCGGTTTTAG
>NZ_JBVVQR010000106.1:0-628 GCF_055811535.1 Mesorhizobium sp. WSM4816
GCGTCGCGGCAATAGGCGTCGGCGCCGACGGCCTTGCCGAATTCCTCGTTGAGCGGGGCGCCGCCGACCAGCACGACGTAGTCGTCGCGGATGCCCTTTTCCTTCATCGTGTCGATGACGACCTTCATGTAGGGCATGGTCGTCGTCAGCAGCGCCGACATGCCGATGATGTCAGGCTGGTGCTGTTCGATGGCGTCGAGGTATTTTTCCACCGCATTGTTGATGCCGAGGTCGATGACGTCGAAGCCGGCGCCCTCCATCATCATGCCGACAAGGTTCTTGCCGATATCGTGGATGTCGCCCTTGACGGTGCCGATCACCATCTTGCCCTGCTTCGGCGCGCCAGTGGCGACAAGCAGCGGACGCAGGATGAACATGCCCGCCTTCATCGCGTTGGCCGACAACAGCACTTCCGGCACGAACAGGATGCCGTCGCGAAAATCCTCGCCGACGATGCGCATGCCTTCGACCAGTGCCTCGGTCAGCACCTTGTAAGGCGCCCAGCCGCGCTCGAGCAGGATGTTGGTGCCTTCCTCGATCTCTTCCTTCAGCCCGTCATAAAGGTCGTCGTGCATCTGCTGCACGAGTTCGTCGTCGGAAAGCTCGGAAAGGATGATCTCGTCGTCGG
>NZ_JBVVQR010000107.1:0-610 GCF_055811535.1 Mesorhizobium sp. WSM4816
GTTGAGCAGGAGGGCCTGTCGCGACGTCAGGCGGCAGAGCGCTACGGGGTTGGAATCAGCACGGTCATCCGATGGGTACGCCGCTTGCGCGAAACGAGCAGCCTTGCGCCCGGCAAGATGGGTGGGCAAAGGCCGAAGAAGATTGCTGGAGAGCATCGGGAGTGGCTGTTGGTGCGCTGCCGGGCGGCGGAGTTCACACTGCGCGGTCTTGTGGCCGAGCTTGGCGAGCGCGCCCTGAAGGTCGATTACCGCTCGGTGTGGGAGTTCGTCCATGCCGAGAAGCTCAGTCACAAAAAAAGGCGCTGATCGCGGCTGAGCAGGATCGCCCCGATGTGGCGCGCAGGCGAGCACAGTGGGCAAAGTATCAGGACCGCATCGATCCTTCCCGCCTGGTCTTCATCGATGAGACCTGGACCAAGACCAATATGGCGCCGCTCAGAGGATGGGCGCCTCGTGGCCAAAGGCTCAGGGCCAAGGTGCCGCACGGCCATTGGAAGACCATGACCTTCTTGGCGGCGCTGCGCCACGACCGCGTCGATGCACCATGGCTGATCGACGGACCGATCAACGGCGAGCGTTTCCAGCTCTATGTCGACAAGGTTCTCGTCCC
>NZ_JBVVQR010000108.1:0-538 GCF_055811535.1 Mesorhizobium sp. WSM4816
TTCTTCAGGTCGTCGAGCAATCCGTCCTTGGCAAACACCTCATTCGGATCGCGGCCGGCAAGCAGTTGGTCCAGAAGCTCCTTCTCGATAGCCATGTGATGATTCTCTCCTTTCCATCATGCTCGATCGACTGCTGGCCAGGCTTCACGCCAACAAAGCCGAGTTGCTGACCGTCCTCTATCGGCCCGAGATCCCGCTTCATACAAACGGCTCCGAGAACGACATCCGCTGCCAGGTGATCAGGCGCATGATTTCCGGCGGTACCCGCTCACCGGCAGGGCGCGCCTGTCGCGATGCCTTCCCTCGGCCTGAGAAAGACCTGTCAAAAGCTCCGGCTCTCCTTCTGGGATTACCTCGGCGCCCGCCTCGAAATCTCCGGCTCTGCCAACGCCAATACCTGCCCAAAATCATCGAAAGTCGGGCCGCAGCCGCCTGACCGCCACGACTTTTGCCCCTCTTACCCATGTTGGAGGTAAGGGGTGTGATCCGCTGCTTTCGCCCCTTTCCGATACAGCTGACATGAGCGCCGGAACCGAGG
>NZ_JBVVQR010000109.1:0-428 GCF_055811535.1 Mesorhizobium sp. WSM4816
ATGTCGACGGCGTCGTCCGCACCGGCCGGCCGGTATTCGCTGAGCTTCAGCCCGTTCGTCACCAGTTGCACCACCGTGCCGACCGAAGTCGGGCTGATGCCGTATTGCGCCGCCTTGGCGCGATCGACGTCGAGCGCCCAGTCGACGCCGGGTGGCGGCAGGCCGTCGGAAATATCGATGACACCGGGCACCTTGGCAATGCGCGCGGCGACGGCGCGCGCCTTGTCGTCGAGGCCTTTCGGGTCGACGGCTGACAGCCTGATCTGGATCGGCTTGCCGGTGGGCGGGCCGGCCTCGGGCACACGAACCTCGACGTCGACGCCGGGAATGCCGGCCATGACGCCGCGCAGTTCGTCCAGGATGGCGTTCGCCGATTTGCGCTCGCGCCAGTCGACGAACTCGTACTGGATCACGCCGACCACGTCTTC
>NZ_JBVVQR010000110.1:0-428 GCF_055811535.1 Mesorhizobium sp. WSM4816
ATGTCGACGGCGTCGTCCGCACCGGCCGGCCGGTATTCGCTGAGCTTCAGCCCGTTCGTCACCAGTTGCACCACCGTTCCGACCGAGGTCGGGCTGATGCCGTATTGCGCCGCCTTGGCGCGATCGACGTCGAGCGCCCAGTCGACGCCAGGCGGCGGCAGGCCGTCGGAAATGTCGATGACACCGGGCACCTTGGCAATGCGCGCGGCGACGGCGCGCGCCTTGTCCTCGAGGCCTTTCGGGTCGACGGCTGACAGCCTGATCTGGATCGGCTTGCCGGTGGGCGGGCCGGCCTCGGGCACGCGAACCTCGACGTCGACGCCGGGAATGCCGGCCATGACGCCGCGCAGCTCGTCCAGGATGGCGTTCGCCGATTTGCGCTCGCGCCAGTCGACGAACTCGTACTGGATCACGCCGACCACGTCTTC
>NZ_JBVVQR010000111.1:0-416 GCF_055811535.1 Mesorhizobium sp. WSM4816
CCGCCAGCCGACTCCTTCTTCGGAGCCTCCGCGATCATGGCTTCGGTGGTGACCAGCAGGCCGGCGACCGAGGCCGCGTCCTGGAGAGCCGTGCGCACGACCTTGACCGGATCGACGATACCCATGGCGATCATGTCGCCATATTCGCCGGTCTGGGCGTTGAAGCCGAAGGTCGGGCCCTTGTTCTCGAGGATCTTGCCGGCAACGATCGATGCTTCCGCACCGGCGTTGGCCGCGATCTGGCGGGCCGGAGCCTGCAGCGCGCGACGCACGATGGCGATGCCAGCGGTCTGGTCGGAGTTGGCGCCGACAGCCTTGATGCTCAGCGAAGCGCGCAGCAGTGCGACGCCGCCGCCGGGAACGATGCCTTCTTCGACGGCCGCGCGGGTCGCGTTGAGGGCGTCGTCGACTCGGTC
>NZ_JBVVQR010000112.1:0-384 GCF_055811535.1 Mesorhizobium sp. WSM4816
CATTATGCCGATGTCCGGATTATGCCGACCTTGCGGGTGGATGTCGGCTTCGGAGGCGGTGATCGCTGCGATGGGTCGGCATAATCACCGGCGGTCTGACGGATCGTGCAAACTCCTCTTCTTGTTTCCAAGGAAGGGGATACTTTCATGTCAATCGATCCGTTTCGCGTTCGCGTCCAGGGCCCGCTTGCCCCGTTTGCGGCTGGGTTTGCCGGCGAACTCGTCCGACAAGGCTATACGCCGCTTTCGGCTCGCGAGCAGATGCGGCTGGTGGCGCGATTGAGCCGCTGGCTCGCATTGGAAGGCCTGGATGTGGAGGGACTGGGTGCGAGCGAGGTCGATCGGTTCGTCCGTACCCGTCGTGCCGCTGGCCCGCAACTCCGC
>NZ_JBVVQR010000113.1:0-383 GCF_055811535.1 Mesorhizobium sp. WSM4816
CGGGTTGGCGTGCTGGAGCTTCGGGTTCCGCAAGATCGGGCCGGCCGGTTCTCGACGGAGTTGTTTGAGCGTTATCAACGCTCGGAGAAGGCACTGGTATCGGCGCTGGTCGAGATGTACGTGCAAGGCGTGTCGACGCGCAAGGTGAAGGCGATCACCGAGGAACTGTGCGGCCATTCCTTCTCGGCCTTGACGGTAAGCCAGGCGACGGCGCGGCTGGATGAAGCCCTGGAGGCGTTCTTTGAGCAGCGGCTTGCTGAACCTTACCCGTACCTCATTCTGGACGCGCGCTATGAGCGGGCGCGCGAGGCCGGCGTGATCGCCAGCCAGGCGGTCTTGGTGGCGATCGGCGTCGACTGGGAGGGCCGGCGCCAGGTGCTCGG
>NZ_JBVVQR010000114.1:0-383 GCF_055811535.1 Mesorhizobium sp. WSM4816
ACGTTAGAGACTTGCCACTGGCCATTGCGCGCTGTGCAAACGCCGCGGTTGTTTAGGGCGATTGCCAGTCCACGCAGGCTGGTGATGCCCGACCGCTGTATGGAAGCGATGATTGGCAGCACGGTCTGGGCAAACCGGTCGGCTTCTTCGATCGACATCTTCCGACCTTTCGCCGCAGCTTCAGCGGTGTTGGTCGGATTGCCGAGCTTCATGCCGGTCGTCTTGCGCGAGGCGAGGGCGGCTTTGGTGCGTTCCGAGATCAATCGACGCTCCTTCTCTGCCAACGCGGCGTAAAGGTGCAACATGAACGGATCGGCATCGGCGCCAAGTTCGGCGACGATAAACGGGACCCGCTGGACCATCAGTCCGGCAACGAAGGCGAC
>NZ_JBVVQR010000115.1:0-354 GCF_055811535.1 Mesorhizobium sp. WSM4816
TGCAGTGTGCTCACAAGACACGGTTCAGCAAGTTCTTTCCAGGAATTAGGCTTCAGCAGCAACGCGGTTGAGCTGGAACGCCGCCTATATGACGCAGACTTGTTGGAAGGCACTTCATAAGGGCGCCGAGTTTTCGCCTCCAGTGCAGATAACCATCCTTTGTCAGCACGTTGCTTCCTTATCGCGCCCGCCACAGAGGCGCAGCCGCCGCGGATGCAGCTACTTCCATTTCGTATGAACATGCCCCTAAGTCTGCGGCTAGAACGCAATCTCGCGACAAACGTTCACGTCAGTGTGGATTACAGGTGCGGCTGTGCAGGCCCTATCGAGCTCGGCCCTAGCCAAGCTAGCTGC
>NZ_JBVVQR010000116.1:0-333 GCF_055811535.1 Mesorhizobium sp. WSM4816
GTGCTCGCGCAGATGATCCATGTTGAGGTAGCGGGTCGCCTCGAGCCAGTTCTCGTGGATCTCCACCGCCAATGCCCTAACCAGCCGCAAACAGCTCTGCTGACTGGGGAAGATACGAACGACCAGGGTGCGCCGCTTGATCTCCTGGTTTAGCCGCTCCAGCATGTTCGTCGACTTCATGTGCTTGTGATGGGCAAGCGGCAGCCGATAGAAACTCAGCGTCTCCTCGATGTTGTCCTCTACCCAGTTCACTAATTTCGGGTATTTGGCCTGCCATTTGGCGATCCACTGCGCCAGGTCGCGCTTGACCTCGGCCAGGTCGCGCCGGTCATA
>NZ_JBVVQR010000117.1:0-304 GCF_055811535.1 Mesorhizobium sp. WSM4816
CTGACAAAGTCAGATG
Source organism: Mesorhizobium sp. WSM4816 (assembly GCF_055811535.1). NCBI lineage: Bacteria > Pseudomonadati > Pseudomonadota > Alphaproteobacteria > Hyphomicrobiales > Phyllobacteriaceae > Mesorhizobium > Mesorhizobium sp. WSM4816. The sequence continues at coordinate 17 of NZ_JBVVQR010000117.1, forward strand.
GTCTTACCAGCGCTCACGCATGAGCGGCCCTTACGGGCCTATGCTCCGCGAGGGCGCCGGACGACCGGCGACGCGCAGTCGCGCTTGCGGGCTTACGCCCGAAGTGGTCTGCGAGAACGTCGCCATTGGCACGGAAAGACGGGCAAATGGCACAGGCTTATAGCGAGTGGGTATCTTCCACTTACTATTCCCTACTGCCTAATCCCTGACCCAGCTTCTCGAGCAACGTGCGCTTTGCCGACCTGGTGGTTATGGCGGAGCGGCTGCACCCGATCCCATTCCGAACTC
>NZ_JBVVQR010000118.1:0-281 GCF_055811535.1 Mesorhizobium sp. WSM4816
GGGGGCTGCGCGGCGGACACGCCAACGTCACGCTGAATGCCACGCCATTTTTTGCAGAACTTGACGCACACAACTGTCTGGCGGTCGTCTCGCTGGGGCCTGTGTGGGTGGAACCGAGGGGGCACGGGGGGTGCCACGCATGAGCCTGTTATCCGATGGGTCGTAAGAAAATTTGGCCCGGATATTCCGACCCCTCCTTTTGACCCCGTTGAACCCGCTCACCCGAATTGTCTATCCGAGCTAGCTCAAGCGGCCGATTTGGGGGCGATCTATATCGGCTA
>NZ_JBVVQR010000119.1:0-279 GCF_055811535.1 Mesorhizobium sp. WSM4816
GCCCGGCCATGATGGGGAGGAGACGGAAATCGGGGGAGGGCGACGAAGCCTCAGCGCTCAGCGCATGCGATCCAGCCGGCTGGCCTGGTACTTGGCGCGCCATTTCGGGCCGGGTCCGCGCATGTAGTGCAGCTCGGGGCGATAGGGGTTGGCCGCGACGCGGATCAGCGTCTGCCATCTGGTGGCGACGAAGCTCAGGGGCTGGCGCAGCAGGCTCAGTGAAGCGGGCAACATGACATCACCTCAATGCGGCTTGCCGAGCATGGCGGTGAAGGGGAG
>NZ_JBVVQR010000120.1:0-270 GCF_055811535.1 Mesorhizobium sp. WSM4816
TTGTTCCCGGCGCCAACTCCCCCCCGGGGGGGGGTTTTGGGCCTCCCCATTGGCGGGTGTTTTTTTTGGCTTTTTTCTTTTGCCAACCGCTTCCGCCACCCCAACTCCCCCCCCTGGGGGGTTTTTTGCCGGCCTGTATTGTGGGGGGTGGGAATGATCGCCCAACGTCTGATTCACCAAATTCCAACTTAAATCAGCCTGTGGGCCTGGCTGCTTTTTTTTGACCGCCGGGTGGGACACCACCCCCCTCTGTCCGGCCGGACATCTCCC
>NZ_JBVVQR010000121.1:0-262 GCF_055811535.1 Mesorhizobium sp. WSM4816
GTCTGGTTGACGTCGAAGCCGGCATTGTTCCTGAGGAAACCGAAGCCGGCGGCGATGTGCTGGTTCTCGAGATTGGCCCGCGCATTGGAGACGATCTCGTAGCCGATCCAGCCCAGCATCGCCGCGAAGGCAAACTGGACGGCTACGCCGTTCCAGCCTGCCTTGCCGCCCAGAATGCGCCGGATCTTCAGCGCGATCTGGGGCGGCGGTTTTCGAGCCTCGGTGCTCATGCCGCTGCGGGCCGATCAGGGGTGATCAGCGG
>NZ_JBVVQR010000122.1:0-254 GCF_055811535.1 Mesorhizobium sp. WSM4816
TCCCCTCGATATCGATCTTCTCCCGTATCGGGATGGCACCGATGCGTCAACGCGCTGCCAGGTGCTAGACTGCGCACAGCGAGTTGAGAAAGGCAGCTGACATGAAACTTACCTCTCGCCCTCTGACATCAGATCTATGGCCCGCGCTCGAGGAGCTGTTCGGTGAGAGCGCCGTCTGCAGTAGCCCTTGTCGAACACGTAGGTCGCTCCAGCTTCGATCGTGATCTGGCGACCGACCTGGGCGTCGTTGACGT
>NZ_JBVVQR010000123.1:0-253 GCF_055811535.1 Mesorhizobium sp. WSM4816
CCCCTGTTTCGGCATGTGGACAAGTTCGTCGTGGCACGTCGTCATCCGTGACGCTAGTCAGCCGACATCATGTCGCTGTTCCCGCCTGCCACCTGCCCGCGGCTGATCGTCAAGATCGGCTCCGCCCTGCTCGTCGATCCCGACGGCGGCGTGCGGCGGGCGTGGCTGGAGGGGATCGCCGCCGATATCGCCGCGCGCGCCGGTGCGGGGCAGCAGGTGGCGGTCGTCTCGTCCGGGGCGATCGCGCTGGGGG
>NZ_JBVVQR010000124.1:0-245 GCF_055811535.1 Mesorhizobium sp. WSM4816
ACCACATAGCGGTGGGGGGGGGGCGCGGGGGGGGGGGGGGGGGGGGGGGGGGGGGGGGGGGGGGGGGGCCCGGCGGGGGGGGGGGGGGGGGGGGGGGGGGGGGGGGGGGGGGGGGGGGGGGGGGGGGGGGGGGGGGGGGTTTGGGGGGGGGGGGGGGGGGGGGGGGGGGGGGGTAGTGGAGGGGGGGGGGGGGGGGGGGGGGGAGGGGGGGGGGGGGGGGGGGGGGGGGGGCGCGGGCGGGGCCG
>NZ_JBVVQR010000125.1:0-243 GCF_055811535.1 Mesorhizobium sp. WSM4816
GACGATCGTGGGGGGGGGGGGGGGGGGGGGGGGGGGGGGCGGGCGGGGGGGGGGGCGGCGGGGGGGGGGCGCGGACGGGGGGGGGGGGAGGGGGGGGGGGGGGGGGGGGGGGGGGGGGGGGGGGGGGTGTGGGGGGGGTGGGGGGGGGGGGGGGGGCGGGGGCGCCCCCCCCCCGGGGGGGGGGGGGGGGCCCGGGGGGGGCCGGGGGGGGGGGGGGGGGGGGGGGGGGGGGCCGCGCCCGGG
>NZ_JBVVQR010000126.1:0-236 GCF_055811535.1 Mesorhizobium sp. WSM4816
GCCCGTGGGGGGGGGGGGGAACGACCAAAAAAGGAAAAAAGAACAAAAAAAAAAAAAACACGAACAAAAAAAAAATAGACAAAAAAAAAATACGACCAAAAACAAGAAAAAAAAAAGAAAAAAAAAAAAAAAAAAAAACCCCCCCCAACAACACCCAAAAAAAAAAAAAAACCCACCGGGAGCGAATAAAAAAAAAAATAAAATACAACAACCCCAGGAAAAAAAAAAAAAAACCA
>NZ_JBVVQR010000127.1:0-233 GCF_055811535.1 Mesorhizobium sp. WSM4816
GACCAGTTCGATCCTGACCCCCGTCGACACCATCACCCGTACCGGTGAGGAAACCCAGATCGCGACCAAGGGCCGTCACGACCCCTGTGTCGGCATTCGCGGCGTTCCCGTGGTCGAAGCGATGGTCGCCCTGGTTTTAGCCGATCAGGCGTTGCTTCATCGCGGCCAGTGTGGTTGAATAGAGGAACGTGCACCATCCTGCCTCGTTGATGACGACGAGAACAAAGCAGGAG
>NZ_JBVVQR010000128.1:0-233 GCF_055811535.1 Mesorhizobium sp. WSM4816
GACCGAAGCACCCTCCACTTCGTAATCCCCGGGGGGGGGGGGGGGGGGGGGGGGGCCGCGGGGGGGGGGGGGGGGGGGGGGGAGAGGGGGGGGGGGGGGGGGGGCGGGGGGGGCCGGCGCGGGGGGGGGGGGGGGGGGGGGGGGGGCGGGGGGGGGGCGGGCGGGGGCCGGGGGGGGGGGGGGGCGCGGCGGGCCGGCCGGCGGGGGGGGGGGGGGGGCCGGACAGCGGGCGG
>NZ_JBVVQR010000130.1:0-231 GCF_055811535.1 Mesorhizobium sp. WSM4816
CATCGCAGCGATCACCGCCTCCGAAGCCGACATCCACCCCAAGGTCGGCATAATCCGGACATCGGCATAATGCACGTAACAGCGCTGCCAGACTGCCTCGGGCAGGACTTCCCGGATCGCTGCCCTGAGCCCCGGATGGTCGTCGGAGACGACAAACTCGACGCCGGCGAGCCCGCGCTGCTTGAGCCCTGCCACGAACGCGCGCCAGCTCGAATGGCTTTCCCGGTTGGC
>NZ_JBVVQR010000131.1:0-231 GCF_055811535.1 Mesorhizobium sp. WSM4816
CTCTATGTCGGGGGGGGGTGGGGGGGGGGGAGGGGGGGGGGGGGGGGGGGCCCCCCCCCGGGGGGGGGGGGGGGGCGGGGCGGGCGGGGGGGGGGGGGGGGGGGGGGGGAGCGGGGGGGCGGGGGGGGGGGGGGGGGGGGGGGGGGGGAGGGGAGGGGGGGGGGGGTATGGGGGGGGGGGGGGGGGGGGGAGGTATAGTTATTTTTAATGGGGGGGCGCCGGGGGGGGGGG
>NZ_JBVVQR010000132.1:0-229 GCF_055811535.1 Mesorhizobium sp. WSM4816
TTCAAAAAACGCCCCATGCGCCATCTGCGCCAAACTTCGGCCCCCGTGCAAAGCCCTCCTTGTGGGAGAAGGTGGCCTCGCGCAGCGAGGTCGGATGAGGGTGTTCAGAGACCACCAACGCCTCATTTCTTCCAACGCCCCTCAACCGTCTCGGCGCTAGAGCGCGATGATTTTAGGTTGGGACATAGCCGGCCTCGGTGAAGTAGTTGGCGCATTCCTTTGATGTGAC
>NZ_JBVVQR010000133.1:0-219 GCF_055811535.1 Mesorhizobium sp. WSM4816
TAGAGCGGGATGAATTTAGGTTGGCGCATAACCGGCCTCGATGAAGTAGTTTGTGCATTCGGTTGAGGTGACAGTGCCGAGGATTTGGCCGATAGCGTCACAGACGGTCTCGACTGTTCGCCTGGCAGCCTTGCGCAGCCAGTGCTTGAGCTTGGCGAAGAATTTCTCAATAGGGTTGAGGTCGGGGGAGTATTTGGGCAGCAAGAACAGCCTGGCGCC
>NZ_JBVVQR010000134.1:0-214 GCF_055811535.1 Mesorhizobium sp. WSM4816
CGGATGACCGTGCTGATTCCAACCCCGTAGCGCTCTGCCGCCTGACGTCGCGACAGGCCCTCCTGCTCAACCGACGCTACCACCCGCGTGCGAAGATCCATCGAATAAGGCTTGCCCATCCATGCTGGCCTCCTGACCCAGCCAGCAGGTTGAATCTGATTTGCTCGCCTTCGGGAATCCCCTTTCGATTCAGCCTCAATTCATCCCGCTCTAG
>NZ_JBVVQR010000135.1:0-210 GCF_055811535.1 Mesorhizobium sp. WSM4816
GATAGTGTCCTGAAGGTTCTGCAAAAAGCTTTGGAGAGAGAACGGCCCTTGCTCTGAGGCGAGGGGCGGCCATGGCACGCTGGTGACGTTACGACCACCGATTCCCGTGGAAGGGGAGTGCCATGACCAAGCCAGACGTTAGACTGAGCAGAGGCGAGTTGAAAGCGTTGCTGTTGTCGGATGAGGACGGCTTCCGCAGAGTTTTGCAGA
>NZ_JBVVQR010000136.1:0-206 GCF_055811535.1 Mesorhizobium sp. WSM4816
GGGCGGGCCGGTTCCCGGGGGGGGGGGCCCCGCGGGGGTGTCCTGCCCCCCCCCCGCCGCGCCCTGGGCCCCCCCCCCCCCCCCCGGGGGGGGGGGCCCCCCCCCCCGCGGGGGGGGGGGGGTCGTCTCGCGTCGAGCACTGCCGCAACGACCCCACCCGTCCATCCGCCTTCGGCGGCTGTCCACCCTCCCCTCAAGGGGGAGGG
>NZ_JBVVQR010000137.1:0-203 GCF_055811535.1 Mesorhizobium sp. WSM4816
CCAATCGCCGCAACGGCCATTCGAGGAAGTCGGTTCTGACGGGCACGTCGAAGATGACGCTGTCGATCCCGCGCGACGCCGTCCTGGAGGAAGTGGCCGAGTGGCAGAACCGCCCGCTGGATGCGATCTATCCGCTCATCTTCTTCGATGCGATCCGGGTCAAGATCAGGGACGAAGGCTTCGTTCGCAACAAGGCCGTCTAC
>NZ_JBVVQR010000138.1:0-201 GCF_055811535.1 Mesorhizobium sp. WSM4816
TCGACATACCTCGCGAGCCGGTGCTCGAGAGCGTCGCGGCTGATCATCCTGCCGGTCTGTGTAGGGAAGAGGGGATCGGCCGGCTGCCCGGCACGTTCGGCTAGCCAGACGCGCAGCACGGCGGCCATGTTGGAGGTAAGGGGTGTGATCCGCTGCTTTCGCCCCTTTCCGATACAGCTGACATGAGCGCCGGAACCGAGG